>NZ_CP090423.1:4435056-4791742 GCF_023518235.1 Stenotrophomonas maltophilia | reverse complement strand
GGCGCAACCAGGCCCGGGCGCGCATTCGGCGCACCGCAGACGATCTGCAGCAGCTCGCCCTGCCCGGCATCGACCTTGCACACCTGCAGGCGATCGGCTTCGGGATGGCGCACCGCTTCGACGATGCGTGCCACGACCACGTGATCGAGGCCGTCGCCGAGCGCGGTCACTTCTTCCACTTCCAGGCCGATGGCGGTCAGCACCGCGCTCAGCTCATCGCGCGAGGCGGAGGTCGGGACGTGGCTGCGCAGCCAGTTTTCGGAGAATTTCATGGTGTCACCCTGGTGGGCCCGGCGCATGCGCCTGGGCCTGCGTTGTTGAGTCCGCCGGGCATGGCCCGGCGCTACCTAGTGGCGTTACGCGAACTGTTTCAGGAACCGCACATCGTTCTCGAAGAACGCGCGCAGATCGTTGACGCCGTAGCGCAGCATCGCAAAGCGCTCCACGCCCATGCCGAAGGCAAAGCCGGTGTAACGCTCCGGATCGATGCCGACGTTGCGCAGCACGTTCGGATGGACCATGCCGCAGCCGAGCACTTCCAGCCAGCGCGTGCTGCCATCGGGCTGTTGCCAGGCGATGTCCACTTCCGCACCCGGTTCGACGAACGGGAAGTAGCTGGGACGGAAGCGCATCTCGAAATCGCGCTCGAAGAACGCGCGCACGAACTCGGCCAGCGTGCCTTTCAGGTCGGCGAAGGTCGAATGCTCGTCCACCAGCAGGCCTTCGACCTGATGGAACATCGGCGAATGGGTCTGGTCGCTGTCGCTGCGGTACACCTTGCCGGCGGCAATCATGCGCAGCGGCGGCGCGTGGTCGCCCATGTAGCGCACCTGCACGCCGGAGGTGTGCGTGCGCAGCAGGCGGCCGTCGCCGAAGTAGAAGGTGTCGTGCATGGCGCGCGCCGGGTGATGCGGCGGGAAGTTCAGCGCTTCGAAGTTGTGCCAGTCATCCTCGATCTCCGGCCCTTCCGACAGCTCGTAGCCCAGCCGGCCGAAGATGCCGGTGATGCGCTCCAGGGTGCGGGTGATCGGGTGCAGGCCGGCACGGTCGCCATTGCGGCCCGGCAGGGTGATGTCGATGGCTTCGGCGGCCAGGCGCGCATCCAGTGCCGCGTCTTCCAGCAGCGCCTTGCGCTCGCCCAGCGCGCGGGTCAGCGCGTCACGGGCCTGGTTGATCGCTTCACCGGCGGCCTTGCGCTCGTCGGCCGGCAGGGCGCCGAGCTGCTTGAGCTGCGAGGTGATGCTGCCACTCTTGCCAAGCAGGGCCACGCGCAGCTGTTCCAGCACGTCGGGGCTCTGTGCGGCGGCCACATCGGCCAGCGCCTGGGTGGTGAGGGATTGGATGTCGCTCATGGGGGGCCGGAACTCCAGTCGATCTGCCATCGCGATGCGCGAAGGGCCGACCCCTGTCGCCACCGCCGTCCCCGCGCTGCCGCTGTGGCCACGCCGGGACCCAAAAAAGAATGGGGAAGGACTTGCGCCCTTCCCCATGCATTGCCTTGACCTGACACCGTTCCGCAGAACGGTTACGGCATCGGGAAGGACTTATGCCGCCAGCGCGCCCTTGGCCTTTTCGGCCAGCGCGGCAAAACCGGCTGCGTCGTGCACGGCGATGTCAGCCAGGACCTTGCGATCCAGGGTGATGCCGGCCTTCAGCAGACCGTTCATGAAGCGGCTGTAGCTCATGCCGTTGATGCGGGCAGCCGCGTTGATGCGGGTGATCCACAGCGAACGGAAGTTGCGCTTCTTCTGCTTACGGCCGATGTAGGCGTACTGCTGTGCCTTGATGACCGCCTGCTTGGCAACGCGGAAGACCTTGCGGCGAGCGTTGTAATAACCCTTCGCCAGGGTCAGGATTTTCTTGTGGCGGCGACGCGCCTGTACGCCACGCTTAACTCGTGCCATTTTTCAGTTCCTCAGAGGTAAGGGAGCATGCGGTCCAGACGGCCTGCGTCTTCTGCACGGACATGGCCCGTCTGACGCAGATTACGCTTACGCTTGGTCGCTTTCTTCGTGAGGATGTGGCTACGGTTGGCGTGGCCGCACTTGTACTTGCCCGAGGCGGTCTTGCGGAAACGCTTGGCCGCTGCCCGGTTGGTCTTGATCTTGGGCATTGCAATGTCCTTGATGGGGGTGACCCTGGTTTCTGACTGATCTGGCGGCGGCCTGGGCCGCTCTTTCCGTCCTGCCATGATCGGCGTACGACCCGTCCTGGGTGGGTCGAGCCGGGCATGATACAGGCAAAACCACCCTGCCACCAGCCCCTGCAAGCCCTTACCGGCAATTCACCGGCCTCCTGCAAAAGCAAAGGGACGCCAGCGGCGTCCCTTTACCCTGAACCATTCAGCCAGGCGCCCCGGAAGGCGGCCCGTCAGGCCTCAGGTCTTCTTCTTCGGCGCGATCATCATGACCATCTGACGCCCTTCCAGGCGCGGACGGGATTCAATGACGATGTCCTCGCCCAGATCGGTCTCGATCCGGTTGGCCATTTCACGGCCCAGTTCCTGGTGGCTCATTTCACGGCCACGGAAGCGGATGTTGACCTTGATCTTGTCACCATCCTCAAGGAACCCGCGCATCTTGCGCAGCTTGATCTGGTAGTCGCCCTCGTCCGTGACCGGACGGAACTTCACTTCCTTGATCTCGACCTGCTTGGTCTTCTTCTTGGCCTCGCTGGCCTTCTTCTGCGCTTCGAACTTGAACTTGCCGAAGTCCATGATCTTGCAGACCGGCGGATCGGCCTGCGGCTGGATTTCGACCAGGTCCAGGCCTTCATCTTCGGCCATGGACAGCGCTTCGTCGCGCGACAACACGCCGATCATTTCTCCGTCACTGCCGATCACGCGGACGCGCGGCACACGGATTTCCTGATTCTTGCGGTTCTGTTTGTTGTCAGGGGTGCTGATATTACGTTCTCCCAAGGGTATCGAACCGGTCCGGGTGCCTGTGCCCCCGGACCGGACCTTTGCTTACGCGCCCTCGGCCTGGAGCCGCTCGATGAAGGCCTGCAGGCTCATGCTGCCCAGGTCTTCGCCAGAACGCGTACGCACCGCCACAGCCCCATTTTCCTTCTCGCGGTCACCGATGACCAGCAGGTAGGGCACGCGCTGCAACGTATGCTCGCGGATTTTATAGCCGATCTTCTCGTTACGCAAATCCGAGCTGACGCGGAAGCCTTGCTCCGCAAGGGTTTTGGTCACGCCCGAGACGTACTCGGCCTGGGCGTCGGTGATATTGGCCACCACCACCTGGGTCGGCGCCAGCCAGGCCGGGAACTGGCCGGCATGGTGCTCGATCAGGATGCCCAGGAAGCGCTCCATCGAGCCGACGATGGCCCGGTGCAGCATGACCGGGTGTTTCTTCTGGCTGTTCTCGTCCACGTACTCGGCGCCGAGGCGGCCGGGCATCATGAAGTCGACCTGCATCGTGCCCAGCTGCCAGGTACGGCCGATGGCGTCCTTCAGGTGGTACTCGATCTTCGGGCCGTAGAAGGCGCCCTCGCCCGGCAGCTCCTGCCATTCCACGCCACAGGCGGTCAGCGCCGAGCGCAACGCGCCCTCGGCCTTGTCCCAGGTGGCATCGTCACCGAGGCGCGATTCCGGACGCAGCGCGATCTTGATCTGGATATCGTCGAAGCCGAAGTGCTGGTACACCGCCAGCGCCTGCTGGTGGAAGGCGGTCACTTCCGATTCGATCTGGTTTTCGGTGCAGAACACATGGCCGTCGTCCTGGGTGAAACCGCGCACGCGCAGGATGCCGTGCAGCGCGCCGGACGGCTCGTTGCGGTGGCAGGAACCGAACTCACCGTAGCGGATCGGCAGGTCGCGATAGCTGTGCAGGCCCTGGTTGAACACCTGGATGTGGCCCGGGCAGTTCATCGGCTTGACCGCGTAGGTGCGCTTTTCCGACTCGGTGAAGAACATGTTGTCCTGGTAGTTGTCCCAGTGGCCGGACTTCTTCCACAGGCTCACGTCCAGGATCTGCGGGCAGCGCACTTCGCCGTAGCCGCTGTTGCGGTAGACCTTGCGCATGTACTGCTCGACCACCTGCCACAGCGCCCAGCCCTTGGGGTGCCAGAACACCAGGCCCGGCGCTTCTTCCTGCAGGTGGAACAGGTCCTGCTGCTTGCCGATGCGGCGGTGGTCGCGCATTTCGGCTTCTTCGATGCGCTTGATGTAGGCCTCAAGCTGCTTCTTGTCGGCCCAGGCGGTGCCGTAGATGCGCTGCAGCTGTTCGTTCTGCGCGTCGCCACGCCAGTACGCGCCGGAGATGCGGGTCAGCTTGAAGGCCTTCAGGAAGCGCGTGTTCGGCACGTGCGGGCCGCGGCACATGTCCACGTATTCCTGGTGGTAATACATGCCCATGGCCTGGATGTCGTCGGACATGTCCTCGATCAGGCGCAGCTTGTAGTCCTCGCCACGGGCCTTGAAGATCTCGATCACTTCGGCGCGCGGGGTCATCTTCTTGATGACGTCGTAGTCCTGGGCGATCAGCTCGCCCATGCGCTTCTCGATCGCGGCCATGTCGTCCGGGGTGAACGGGCGCTCGGAGTAGATGTCGTAGTAGAAGCCCTCGGCGATCACCGGGCCGATCACCATCTTCACGTCCGGGTACAGCTGCTTGACGGCGTGGCCGACCAGGTGGGCGCAGGAGTGGCGGATGATCTCCACACCCTCCTCGTCCTTGGCGGTGATGATGCGCAGGCTGGCATCGTGGTCGATGACGTCGCTGGCATCGACCAGCACGCCATCCACGGCGCCGGCGATGGTGGCCTTGGCCAGGCCGGCGCCGATCGACTGGGCGACGTCCATGACGCTGACGGGGTTTTCGAATTCGCGGCGGCTGCCGTCGGGAAGGGTAATGTTGATCATCGCAGTAGCTTCGTGCGGGGCCCGCCGGGCGGGCTGGAAAGCGGTCCCGGGCCGGAGCCCGGGCAATAAAAAAGCGCCGCGAGGGCGCCTGGAACACAGGGCCTTCGGGGGCAGGTCAACAGTGGGCGGTGGTAGTGCTCATGTCACACGCTCGGCCGGCGCTGGGCGCGGGCCACCTTGTTCCAGTCAGGGTTCTGCGCTGATCTTAAACCAGCAGGCGGGAAAGCCCAAGGGCCACCGTACGGTCCGCTGAATGAGCGTCGCTGGCGGCGTGAAAACGCAATGATTACCATGTCCGCGCGGCCCGCCCTGTGCCAGCCTGCCCGCTTTCCCCCAGGACCTCGTGATGCGCCACCCGCTCCGACCGGCTCCCGCCGGCCCCGCCCGTGCCCCGCGTTCGCCCGCCCGCAGCTGCGCCGGCCACCCGCGATGATCACCGTCGGCCTTTCCACGCTCGGCTTCTGCAGCCTGGGCATGCTGTCGGCGATGTTCTCGGCACTGTCCTTCTATGCCGCCTCGCCGCACTGCCGCTGGCCGCGCCTGCGCCGTGCCGGCCGCCTCGGCCGCCAGATCGGCCTGGTTGCCGCCGCTGCCGCGTTGTGGCTGTGGATGGCCGAGCTCGGCTTTGCCGCCGGGCTGGTGGCGATGCTGTGTACCTGGATGCTGTCGGCCATGCTGTTGCCGACGCTGGCAGCCTGGCACCGCCCCGGCGCGGAGTCGCCCTGATGTGGGCGCGTGCCTTCGCCGGCCTCGTCGCCGGCTTCTTCCTGGCCGCCGCGGTGACCGGGCTGGTCACCTGGCTGCCTCCCGGCCCTTGGCAGAACGCGCTGGTTCCGAGCCTGATCGCCTTCGTGCCGCTGTGGATGCTGGCGGCCCTGTGGGCGTTCAGTTTCCGCAGCGCACTGCGCGCCTGGCTGGTGCTGGCCGGCAGCGCAACGGCCGGCTTCGCCGTGCTCGGGCTGCTGCGCCTGGCCGGTGCCGTGCAATGAGACCGACCGCATGAAGTTCAGCTCGCAGACCCTGCGCACCTTCACCACCCTGCACACCTGGGTCGGCCTTGTGGCCGGCTTCGGCCTGTTCGTGGCGTTCTACGCCGGCGCACTGACCCTGTTCCATCATGACCTGCCGCTGTGGCAGACGCCTGGCGCTGCCACAGCGCTGCCCGCTGGCCTGGACGACGCGCAGTACCTGCTGGAGGACGTGCTGGCCACCCATCCGGAAGCGCGGCGCCACGTCGGGATGACCTTCCCCGGCGCCGAGCACCCGCAACCGTTGGCCTACTGGCAGGCCGACGACGGCAGCTGGCGCTACGCGTGGCCGGGCCAGATCAGCGGCAGCCCGACGCCCCCGCAGAGTGGGCTGGCCGAACTGGTCAACGAACTTCACTACAGTCTCGGCCTGCCGGTGGCCGGCATCTATGTGATGGGCATTGTCAGCCTGCTGTACGGCATGGCCCTGCTCAGTGGCCTGGTGATCCATCTGCCGAAGCTGCTCGGCGATCTGTTCGCGCTGCGCCCCGGTCGCAACCTGAAGCAGATGTGGCAGGACGCGCACAACGTGATCGGCGTGCTCAGCCTGCCCTTCCACCTGATGTTCGCCGTTACCGGCGCCCTGCTCTGCCTGGTCTTCGTGCAGATGGCCCTGCTCAATCCACTGATCTACGACGGCAAGGTGCTGGCGGCGGCGCCCGCGGCGATGGACACCGCCCCGGTGCGCGAGGCCACCGGCATTCCGGCGCCGCCGGGCAGCCTGCGCGTGCTGCATGCGCGCGCCCTGGAGGTTGCCCGTGCGCAGGGTGTGGCCAGCTTCGAGCCGGCCTACCTGAAACTGGCCAATGCCGGCGACGCCCATGCCACCATCGAGATCACCGGTGAATCCACCGGCACGCTCGGGCCGCTGGGTTCGGTGGCGCTGGACGTGGCCACCGGTAACGTGCTGGCCACCCAGCTGCCGGGCCACCGTGATGCCAATCACGCCACGCTCAGTGCCGCCTACGCACTGCATTTCGGCGAGTTCGGCAATGGCGTGGTGGTCTGGCTGTACTTCCTGCTCGGCCTGGGCGGCGCCTTCCTGTTCTATTCGGGCAATCTGCTGTGGATCGAATCCCGCCGCAAGCGGCGCCAGCCGCAGCAACCGCGCGCCGGGGTGAACATGGCCCGGGCCACTGTGGGGGTCTGCATCGGCCTGTGCGTGGCGATCTCGGTCGCGTTTGGCACCGCGCTGGTGCTGGAACGGTTGGCACCGTCGGTCGTGGACCAGGGAATCCGCTGGGCCTGCTTCGGCAGCTGGGCGGCCTGTGCGCTGTGGGCCGCGCTGCGACGCCCGGCGCAGGCCGCACGCGAGCTGCTGTGGGCGGCAGCGGCCAGTACCGCGCTGGTGCCGATCCTGCACGGCGCACTCAATGGCGACTGGCTGTGGCGCGCCGCCGCGCGTGGCCACTGGCCGCTGTTCTGGGTCGATGCCATCGCGCTGGCCATGGCCTTCGGCTTCGCCCGCCTGGCAGTCGCCAGCCAGCGCCGCGCCCGCAATGGCGATCCGAACAGCGTCTGGGCGAACTGAGCCTTCGCCGGGCATGGCCCGGCGCTACCGGAGCAGGTGCGCTTGGTCGAGGTAACGGCTGACTTCGATCAGGTTGCCGTCCGGATCGCGGAAGTACACCGATTCGATCGGGCCCAGTGCGCCGGTGCGGGCCACCGGCCCCTCCTCCACCGCGACGGCCTGCGCCTGCAGGTGCGCCAGCACCTCGGCCGTGGCGGTACGCGTGACCAGGCAGAGATCGGCGCTGCCCGGCGTGGGCTGCAGCGCATGCGGCTGCAGCGGGGCGCTGGCCGGGTGCAGGTTGATCTTCTGCCGGCCGAACTGCAGCGCGGTGCGGCCGGCGCCGAAGCGGACGACCTGCATGCCGAGCACGCGCTGGTAGAAATCACAGCTGCGTTCGATGTCGGCCACGGTGAGGACCAGGTGGTCCAGGCGCTCGAGAAAGATCATGCCCGCAGCGTAGCGCTGCGGGCGTTGTCACGGTGTGCGGCGTTGGGCCGATGGCGTTGCCGCATCCGCCGGGCATGGCCCGGCGCCGGCGGGCGGCTCAATCGCCGATGCGGGCCTTCTGCCACGGGCCGAGCATGGCGTTGAGCAGGCTGGCCTGTTCGTCGTCGCCGGTCAGCTCCCACATGAAGACCCCGGCCAGGCCCTGCTCGCGGGCAAACTGCGCACGCAGGCCGATCGAACGCGGATCTTCATAGCTGATGAAGATCTTCTGTTCGGCGTTGTACAGCCATGGGCTCTGCGCCTGCGGCTGCCAATGCTTCGTCCAGCCGGGCTGTTCGAGATAGCGCGCCTTGATCACCCGCCAGTCGCCGGCATCGGCCGGTGCGCTGTAGGCCTGGTAGAGGCCATCGGCGGCTTCGCCGGTGACCTTGAACCCGCGCCCGTAGAACGGCACGCCCAGCACCAGCTTGTCGGCCGGCACACCGTGCTGGCGGTAGTACTGCACCGCGCCGGCCACGTTGTTCCAGCGCCGCAGTTCCGGTGCCAGCGGGTCGGCCGGCACTTCATGCAGCGGCGCGTTGAAGGTCGACACCGACGAGAAGCCGGTGCCCATGTCGTAGCTCATCAGGTTGATGAAATCGAACACCTTGGCCAGCGCCGGCAGGTCGTAGCTGGCGGCCGGATCGTACGGGCCATCGGTCTGCAGGCGGCCGGCGGCCAATGCGGCCGTCAGCAGCATCGGCTGTCGTGCCTTGCGCCCGTGCGCGTCGAGCGCCACGCGGAACGCCTGCACCAACCGGGTCAGATTGGCGCGATCCTGCGGACGGTGCGCCAGCTCCTTCGGCCCGCCACTGACCGGAAACTCCCAGTCGATGTCCACGCCATCAAAGCTGCCGGCGTGGCGATCAAAGAACAGCGCCATGCACGAATCGACCAGGCGCTTGCGGCTGCCCTCGGTCAGTGCCGCATCGGAGAACCCGCCGGCACCCCAGCCACCGATCGAGATCAGCGTGCGCAGGTGCGGATGCGCTTTCTTGAGTTCGGCCAGCGCGGCGAAGTTCTTCGGTGCTTCCGCCCCGATCGTGCAGCGCCCGTCCTCGATGGTGGAGAACGCGTAGAACAGGTGGGTCAGGCGCTCGGCCGGAATGCTCGACACCGGGTAGCGCTCGGCCGAGCCCCCCGGGTAGTACGCACCGAAGATCGGCGGTTGCGCCGCTGCGGCCTGCGCGGCAATGGGCGAGGCACCGGCAATCAGCACGGCAAGGACGGCCACGGTCTGGCGGAACATGCGATCTCCTGGTTCGAAGGCGCCGTCACGTTAGCAAACCGATGCGCCCGCAGGACCGATGTCGTGGCATGTCGTCCACTGGACAGGCGCGATCTGCCGGGTGACGACAATCCAGCAGTCACGCCACGGCCATCATGCAGTGCAGCAGGACACGTGCCGACGCAGCAGCACCGGGATGTTTGCTGGAGGCCATCGAACAGCGCGAGCATCCGCTGAGTGACCCCGAGCCGTGGTGAGGCACCGTAGAGTCGAGCAAGCTCGACGCTACGAAAAAGAAAAAGCGGGCCGAAGCCCGCTTTTTCATTTCAGCGATTCCAGAAGCGTGTCAACCAAGGTTGACACCCACCGTAATCGACCGGAGGTCGATTACTCGGCGCTGGCGCCTTCGCCTTCTTCCACGGCCTTCATCGACAGGCGGATACGGCCCTGCTTGTCGACTTCCAGCACCTTGACCTTGACCACATCGCCTTCCTTCAGCTTGTCGCCGACCTTCTCGACGCGCTCGCTGGAGATCTGCGACACGTGGACCAGCCCGTCCTTGCCCGGCAGGATGGTGACGAACGCACCGAAGTCCATGATCTTGGCGACCTTGCCTTCGTAGATGCGGCCCGGCTCGACGTCCGAGGTGATCTGCTCGATGCGGGCCTTGGCGGCCTGGGCAGCGATGGCGTTGACCGAGGCGATGACGATGGTGCCGTCATCCTGGATGTCGATCTGGGTGCCGGTTTCCTTGGTGATGGCCTGGATGGTCGAGCCACCCTTGCCGATCACTTCGCGGATCTTGTCCGGGTGGATCTTGATGGTCAGCAGGCGCGGCGCGTAATCCGACAGCTCTTCGCGCGGCGCGGTCAGGCCGTGGGCCATTTCGCCCAGGATGTGCAGACGGCCAGCCTTGGCCTGCTGCAGGGCCTGCTTCATGATCTCTTCGGTGATGCCTTCGATCTTGATGTCCATCTGCAGGGCGGAGATGCCCTCAGCGGTACCGGCCACCTTGAAGTCCATGTCGCCCAGGTGATCTTCGTCACCCAGGATGTCGGACAGGACGACGAAGCGCTCGCCTTCCTTGACCAGACCCATGGCGATGCCGGCCACCGGGGCCTTCACCGGCACGCCGGCGTCCATCAGGGCCAGCGACGAACCGCAGACCGAGGCCATCGACGAGGAGCCGTTCGACTCGGTGATTTCCGAGACGACGCGGATGGTGTACGGGAAGGCTTCCAGCGACGGCATGACAGCCAGCACGCCACGCTTGGCCAGGCGACCGTGGCCGATTTCGCGGCGCTTCGGGCCCATCATGCGGCCGCACTCGCCCACCGAGAACGGAGGGAAGTTGTAGTGGAACAGGAAGTTTTCCTTGTACTCACCGGCAACGGCGTCGATGACCTGGCCGTCACGGGCGGTGCCCAGGGTGATGGTCACGATGGCCTGGGTTTCGCCGCGGGTGAACAGCGAGGAACCGTGGGTACGCGGCAGCACGCCGGTCTTCACCGCGATCGGGCGGACGGTGTCCAGCGCACGGCCGTCGATGCGGACCTTGGTGTCCAGCACCGAGTCACGCATGGTGCGGTATTCCAGCTCGCCGAATTCCTTCGACAGCTCGGCCGGGTTCCAGCCCTCGGCAGCCACGCGGCCGGCCAGGGTTTCGACCACGTCCTTCTTGATCGCCGAAATGGCGTCGCGGCGCTGCAGCTTGTCGCGCACCTGGAAGGCTTCGCCCAGGCGCGGGCCGATGGCTTCCTTCAGGGCGGAGATCAGCGCGTCGTTCTTGGCCGGGGCTTCCCAGGTCGACGGCTTGGTGCCGGCTTCCACGGTCAGCTCGTTGATCGCGTTGATGACCTTCTGCATTTCGCGGTGACCGAAGGTCACGGCGCCCAGCATCACTTCTTCGGACAGCAGCGCGGCTTCGGATTCAACCATCAGCACGGCGTTGGAGGTACCGGCAACGACCAGTTCCAGCTGCGAGTCAGCCAGTTCGCTGACGGTCGGGTTCAGGATGTACTCGCCGTTCTTGTAACCGACCTTGGCAGCGCCGATCGGACCCATGAACGGGGTGCCGGCCAGGGCCAGGGCCGCCGAGGCGCCGATCAGGGCCGGGATGTCACCGTCCACGTCCGGGTTCAGCGACATGACCGTGGCGATGATCTGCACTTCGTTCTTGTAGTCTTCCGGGAACAGCGGGCGGATCGGACGGTCGATCAGACGCGAGATCAGGGTTTCCTTCTCGGTCGCACGGCCTTCACGCTTGAAGAAACCACCCGGGATACGGCCGCCAGCGTAGAACTTTTCCTGATAATCGACGGTCAGCGGGAAGAAGTCCTGGCCTTCGCGCGCGCTCTTGGCGGCGACGGCGGTGACCAGCAGTACGGTGTCGTCCATCTTGACGATGACGGCGCCGCTGGCCTGACGGGCGACTTCGCCGGTCTCAAGCGTGACGGTGTGCTTGCCGTACTGGAAGGTTTTGGTGATTTTTGCCACGGAGGGTGTCCTTGGGGATGCTGTCTGCGAATTTGGACCGTCGGCGACCCTTGCCGCCAGCGGGTGGCCGGATCGTTCCGGCCTGAATCGGGGATTGCGGTGCTACAAAACAAAACCGCGGCGCATCGCTGCGCCGCGGGGGATTCGTTGCTTAGCGACGCAGGCCAAGCTTTTCGATCAGGGCCTTGTAACGCTCGACGTCCTTCTTCTTCAGGTAGTCGAGCAGGCTGCGACGGCGGTTGACCATCTGCAGCAGGCCGCGGCGGCTGTGGTGGTCCTTCTTGTGGGTCTTGAAGTGGCCGGTCAGCAGCTCGATGCGGGCGGTCAGCAGGGCCACCTGGACTTCCGGGGAGCCGGTGTCAGCCGAGCTGCGCTTGTTGTCTTCAATGACCTTCTGGGTGTCGATCGACATTTTCTTTTTTCTCTGTGATGCGTGGCCGGCAGGAACGCGCTTCGCGCACCGCCAGGCTCGCCGTGGACTACAAGGATGAAACCTGCGTGGAGCAGGCTGCCGGAAAACGGCCGCGAAATTGTAACGGCCAGGGGCTTCCGGGACAAGGACCGGGGCTGAACCAGCCTGACCTGGTCAGAGGTTGAAACGGCGCTGCGGGGCCAGCAGGCCGCTGTCATCAACCTGTCCGAGCCCCTGGACAGCATCGTCCGGACCGAACACGGCAACCAGTCCCTGCGGCCAGGACAGGTCGCGCTGGCGCTGGCCCACGCAGAAGCGATGCGCCTGTTCGGCATCGAGGTCGACCCGCGGGTATTCGGCCAGCCCGGCGGCCAGCGGCAGCAGCAGTGCGTCCATACCCGCCTCGTCGCCGGCCTCGACCATTGTGCGCAGCTGGTCCAGGGTGACCATGGCCGGCTCACGGAAAGGTTCCACCCAGAGCCGGCGCAGCGCGCTGATGTGGGCGCCACAGCCCAGGGCCTCGCCCAGATCACGGGCCAGGCTGCGGATGTAGGTGCCCGAGCCGCAGGTCACGCGCAGGCGCAGCCGTTCCGGCTGCTGCTCCAGCACCTCGATGGCATGCACCTGCACCTCGCGCTCGGGTGCCTGGATGACATCACCACGGCGGGCCTTCACATACAGCGGCTCACCGCCCTGCTTGAGCGCCGAATAGATCGGCGCACGCTGCAGGATGCTGCCGGTGAGCGGCGCCAGCGCGGCCTGCAGGGCGTCTGCACTGATGGCAGGCACCGGGCGCTGCAGCAGCACCTGGCCTTCGGCATCATCGGTATCGGTGGTCTGGCCGAGCACGATCTCGGCGTCGTAGGCCTTGGCCGAACCGAGCAGCAGACCGGCGATCTTGGTGGCTTCACCGAAGCACAGCGGCAGCAGCCCGGTGGCCAGCGGGTCGAGGCTGCCGGTGTGGCCACCCTTTTCGGCGCGGAACAGGCGACGGGCCACCTGCAGGGCGGCGTTGGAGCTCATGCCGGTCGACTTGTCGAGCAGCAGGATGCCATCCAGGCGGCGGAACTGAATTCGGGTCATGACAGGATTTCGTAGAGTCGAGCCATGCTCGACTGCCACAGCGCTGCCTGCATCAGACATCGCGCTGCCGGAATGCAACAACGCCGGGCATGCCCGGCGTCGCACGGTTATTCTTCGTCGCTCTCGCGACGCTTCTCCGCGGCCAGCGTATCGGGCAGGTCGCGCAGGATGTTGTCGATGTGCTCACCACGGTCGACCGAGTCGTCGTAGTGGAAATGCAGCTCCGGCACGTGGCGCAGCTTCATCGCCCGGGCCAGGTCCATGCGCAGGCGGTAGCCCAGCTCCTTCAGGCCGGCCACGGCCTCGGCCGAGCGCTCGGGCATCAGCGCGGTGACGAACACCTTTGCATGGGCCATGTCGCGGGTGATTTCCACGTCGGACACGCTCACCGAGGGCAACCCGTGCTCGCGCACGGCGTTGTGCACCAGGGTGCCGAGTTCGCGGCGCAGCTGGGCGGAGACACGGTCGGTTCGATGGAAAGTCTTGGGCACGAGGAGCTCTTGGTTCAGTTGTCGCCCGACCAACGGTCGGGCGCTACCTTTGATTCGATTGTCGCCCGACCGACGGTCGGGCGCTACAGGTACATGGCAGGGCCCGACCGTTGGTCGGGCCACATCAGATTACAGGGTGCGCGGCACTTCGATACGCTCGAAGCACTCGATCTGGTCACCCGGCTTGACGTCGTTGTAGGCCTTCACCGCGATACCGCATTCGGTACCGTTGCGGACTTCCTCGACGTTCTCCTTGAAGCGGCGCAGCGATTCCAGTTCGCCTTCGAAGATCACCACGCTGTCGCGCAGCACGCGGATCGGCTTGTTGCGCTTGACCACGCCCTCGATGACCATCGAGCCGGCCACGGCGCCCAGCTTGGAGCTGCGGAACACGTCGCGGACCTCGGCAATACCGATGATCTCTTCGCGGATCTCCACGCCCAGCAGACCGGAGGCCACCTGCTTCACCTGGTCGATCACGTCATAGATGATCGAGAAGTAACGCAGGTCAACGCCGTTGGATTCGATGATGCGACGGGCCGAAGCATCCGCACGCACGTTGAAGCCGATGACGGTGGCCTTCGAAGCGGCCGCCGAATTGGCGTCCGATTCGGTGATGCCGCCCACGCCGGAGTGGATCACGTTGATGCGGATGTCTTCGTTGGACAGCGCGACCAGTGCCTGGCTCAGGGCCTGCACCGAACCCTGCACGTCGGCCTTGATGACCAGGTTGAGGACCTGCTGGCCCTCGCCCTTGCCCAGCGTCGCCATGATGTCTTCCATGCGGCTGCCAGCGGTGGCGACCAGGCGCGATTCACGACGCTTGGTCTCGCGCTGCTGGGCAACATCCTTGGCCAGGCGCTCGTCCTCGACGACCACGAAGTCGTCGCCGGCTTCCGGCACGCCGGACAGGCCCAGGACCTGCACCGGGATGGACGGGCCGGCGAATTCCGGCTGCTTGCCGGTTTCGTCAAACAGCGCACGCACGCGGCCGTACTGGATGCCGCACACCAGGTAGTCGCCCTTCTTCAGGCGGCCCTGCTGCACCAGCACGGTAGCGACCGGGCCGCGGCCCTTGTCCAGCGACGATTCGATCACCACGCCCGAGGCGCGGCCTTCGTCGACGGCCTTCAGTTCCAGCAGTTCGGCCTGCACCGACACCGCGTCCAGCAGATCGTCGATGCCCAGGCCGGTCTTGGCCGAGATCTCCACCATCTGGATGTCACCACCGAAGTCTTCGGCCACGACCTGCTCGGACAGCAGCTCGTTCTTGACCCGCATCGGGTCGGCGCCGGACTTGTCGATCTTGTTGATCGCCACGATCAGCGGCACACCCGCCGAACGGGCGTGCTGGATCGCTTCCTTGGTCTGCGGCATGACGCCGTCATCGGCCGCCACCACCAGCACCACGATGTCGGTCAGCTTGGCGCCGCGTGCACGCATCGAGGTGAACGCTGCGTGGCCCGGGGTATCCAGGAAGCTGATCACGCCCTTCGGCGTATCCACGTGGTAGGCGCCGATGTGCTGGGTGATGCCGCCGGCTTCGCCGGTAGCGACCTTGGTGCGACGGATGTAATCCAGCAGCGAGGTCTTGCCGTGGTCGACGTGGCCCATGATGGTGACCACCGGCGGACGCTGCACGGCTTCGCCCTGGTTTTCACCGGTCGAGGCCAGCAGTGCGTCTTCGGCGTCGTTGTCGTTGGCACGGATCGCCTTGTGGCCGAGTTCTTCGGTCACCAGCGCAGCGGTGTCGTGGTCGATGGACTGGGTGATGGTGGCCATCACGCCCATCTTGAACAGCGCCTTCACCACCTCGCCGCCCTTCAGCGCGAGCTTCTGCGCCAGGTCGGCCACGGTGATGGTTTCGCCGATCGCCACTTCACGCACCACCGGTGCGGTCGGACGCTCGAACGCGTGCGGGCCGGCATTGCTGCCACCGCGCGACATGTCGCGACGGCCACCGGCCTGGTTGCGGCCACCCGGACGACCCCGGGTGTTGCTGTTGTTGCTGTTGCCACGACGCGCACGATCGGCGGCCGACAGGTGCATCTGGCCGGCGAAACGGTCGCCCGGGCCACGCTCGTTGCGCGGCGCGCTGCGGTTGTTGCGGTCATCGTTGCGCGGCGGCGGCGGTGCACCACGCGGCGCTGCCGGAGCGGCGGCCGGGGTACGCGGCGGGCGCGGCGCGGTTTCATCGATCGGAGCACGCTTGGGCTTGCTGGCCGCCAGCGCCTCGGCCGCCTTGGCGGCAGCCGCAGCTTCTTCGGCAGCCTTCTTCTCGGCCTCTGCGCGTTCCTTGGCCGCAACCTCTTCCTCACGGGCACGGACGATGGCTTCGTCGCGCAGACGATCCTTCTCGGCCAGGGCCTGCTGTTCGGCGAGGTTGCGGGCACGCGACTCTTCCAGCTTGCGCAGGATGTCGGCGCGCTCTTCGTCCGGGGTCATGGCGCGAGCACCATCCTTGACGTAGGTGCGCTTCTGGCGCACCTCGACATTCACGGTCGTCTTGCTGCGACCGGAATTGACCGTCACTTCCTGCTGCTTCCGGCGGTTGAGCGTGATCTTCTTTGCAGACTGATCGGTCTCTTCCGGGGCCTGCTCGGGCTTGCCGTGCGAACGACGAAGGAAGCCCAGGAGCTTCACCTTCTCGGAGCTGGTCACGACCTGGTCGGGACCGCTGAACTTCATGCCGGCACCGGCCAGCTGTTCCAGCAGTTTTTCGACCGGCGTGTTGACCAGTTCGGCAAGCTTGCGGATGGTGGTTTGCTGCGACATTCGGATCCTATGATCTTGTGGGCGCCCCCCCGCATCTGGAGGTGGCGCGGATTCTACGCCCTGAGCGGCTCAGGGCCCTGTTCATTGCCGGCTCATTCGCCGCGTTCCAGTCGGGCGATCTCCTCGGCACGCGCGGCCAGGATCAGCGCCGCGGCGCGCTCCTGGTCCAGCCCTTCGATGCCGAAGTCCATGACCTCGTCGGCGGCCAGGTCGGAAAGCTCCTCGCTGGTACGCACGCCGTGGCCGGCCAGCGCATATGCGGTGGCTTCGTCCATGCCCTTCAGGGACAGCAGGTCCTGCGCCGGCTGGCCGTCTTCAAGGCCTTCTTCGACTGCCAGGGCCTCATTGAGCAGCGCATCGCGGGCACGAGCGCGCAGCTCTTCGACGATGTCTTCGTCGAAACCTTCCACGGCCAGCAGCTCGCCAACCGGGACATAAGCGATTTCCTCGACGGTGCCGAAGCCTTCGCTGACCAGGATGCCGGCGATTTCCTCGTCCACTTCCAGCTTGTCCATGAACAGCTGGCGGGCCGACGCCTGCTCGGCTTCCGACTTGGCGGTGACCTGGTCCTGGGTCATCACGTTGAGCTGCCAGCCGGTCAGGCGGCTGGCCAGGCGCACGTTCTGGCCGCCCTTGCCGATGGCCTGGGCCAGGCGGTCTTCAGCGACAGCCAGGTCCATCGAGTGCTTGTCTTCATCGACGATGATCGACTGCACTTCGGCCGGCGCCATCGCGTTGATGACGAAGTTGGCCGGGTTGTCGTTCCACAGCACGATGTCCACGCGCTCGCCATTGAGCTCGTTCGACACGGCCTGCACGCGCGAACCGCGCATGCCGATGCAGGCACCGATCGGATCGGTACGCTGGTCGTGGGCCAGCACGGCGATCTTGGCGCGGTCGCCCGGATCGCGGGCACAGGCCTTGATTTCCACCAGGCCCTGGCCGACTTCCGGCACTTCCAGCTTGAACAGCTCGATCATGAATTCCGGGGCGGCGCGGCTGATGAACAGCTGCGGGCCACGCGGCTCCGAGCGCACTTCGGCCAGGTAGCCGCGCACGCGGTCACCGGCGCGCAGCACGTCGCGCGGAATGCCCTTGTCCTTCGGAATGAAGCCTTCGGCGTTGCCGCCGAGGTCGACGTAGATGTTGCCGCGCTCGGCGCGCTTGACCACACCGGTGATCAGCTCGCCGACGCGATCCTTCCACGCATCCACCACCTGCTGGCGCTCGGCTTCGCGCACGCGCTGGACGATGACCTGCTTGGCGGCCTGGGCGGCGATGCGGCCGAAGTCCGGGTTTTCGATCTGCTCTTCGATGTAGTCGCCGACGTCCACGCCTTCGGCTTCATCGACGGCGTCCATCAGGCGGATCTGGCGGTCCGGCGATTCCATGACCACGTCATCGGCCACCACTTCCCAGCGGCGGTAGGTTTCGTAGCTGCCATCCTTGTGGTCGATGACCACGCGGGTCAGCACTTCCTCGTCGGGATAGCGCTTCTTCGCTGCCGAGGCCAAGGCGGCCTCGATGGCATCGAAGATCACTTCACGCGGCACGCCCTTCTCGTTGGCGACTGCGTCGACTACCAGCAACAGTTCCTTGCTCATTGGCTCACTCCGCGCGCGGCTTCTTTGCCGCCGGCTCGTTGGAAGAAGAATTCGGGTTCGGCTTCGGACGCTTCGGTGCCGGACCGGTCGGCTTGCTCGGGGCCAGCCCCAGCGCCACCCAGTCGGGCATGATCCGTGCCTTGTCGATGTTGTCAGCCGACACCACCACTTCGGTTTTGTCGACGATGAAGGTGATGGTGCCTGCGGCTTCGTCGGTCGCTTCGATGCGGCCCTGCAGACGACGACGATTGTCCTGCGGCAGCTTCAGCGTGACCTTGGCCGATTCGCCCTGGAGGCGGGCGAACTGCTCCAGGTTGAACAGCGGGCGGTCCACGCCCGGCGAAGACACTTCCAGCGTGTAGTTGCCGCTGATCGGGTCTTCAACGTCCAGCTGCGCCGAGACTTCGCGGCTGACCCGCTCGCAGTCGTCGACATTGATGATGCGCTCGGGCTGTTCAGCCAGCGGCACGTCGATGTAAAGGCGCAGGGTCGCACCGCCGGGGGCCGGCAGATACTCAACGCCCAGCAGCTCCAGGCCCAGCGACACAACGGTCGGGGCGAGCAGATTCGCGATGTCGGTTGCCTTGTCGCTCACAGCCTGCCTTGATCTCTTGGTTGGGTGCCGGCCTTGGCCGGCGTGAAAACATGACGCCCCGGAAACGACAAAGGGCCCGCTGGGCCCCTTTTCCGGAAAGACTCCGGTGACTGGATTCCGGTTGCAACCTGCATTGCCTGCCGGTTGCGGCCCTCCTTCCGGGTCCGGACTCCCGCCGGGAGGCCGCCTTCAGGGGTAGTGCTAGGCCGCTGATGATAGCGGCTGCACCGCACTGGTGCAAGGTGCGGGGTTACCCCGAAGCTTCCGCTGCGCTCGCCGGGCATGGCCCGGCGGACCGAGCACCGCCCCAAAGAAAAACGCCTCCGAAGCAGGACTTCGAAGGCGATCTCTTTACTTGGTAGCGGGGGCAGGATTTGAACCTGCGACCTTCGGGTTATGAGCCCGACGAGCTGCCAGACTGCTCCACCCCGCATCAGAAGCGGAATTATGAGTGATGGCTTCAAAAAATGCAAGCTTTCCCTCATTCATCAAGCCGGTTGGCGCCGGTTCGATGTTGGTAGCGGGGGCAGGATTTGAACCTGCGACCTTCGGGTTATGAGCCCGACGAGCTGCCAGACTGCTCCACCCCGCACCGGAAGTGTTTGAACTGCTGCCCTGCTCTTTCGAGGAGGGCTACCGCAACGATGTTCTGGCTGAACCGCTGCAGTGACAACTCAGGCTGCGCATATTACACGAATCGCGCAGCTTTGTGTCAACTTTTATGCAAGATGCGCAAATGCCTGCTGGCACCAGACCATGATCGGGTTCCAGGCGATACCCAGCGCCAGCAGCGCCAGTGCGTTCACGCCCAGCACCAGGCCCAGCACGCGGTCGTTGCTGCGCGGCATGGCCTCGCCCACCGGCTCATCGAAGTACATGACCTTGATGACGCGCAGGTAGTAGAAGCAGCCGACCACGGCACACAGCACGCCGAGGATGGCCAGCCACAGCAGGCCGCCGTTGACGGCCGCGCCAAGCACGGCCAGTTTGGTCCAGAAGCCCAGGAACGGCGGGATGCCAGCCAGCGACGCCATGATGCACAGCACCAGGCCGGCCATCCACGGGTTGCGGGCATTCAGGCCCTTGAAGTCCTCGATGTTCTCGGCTTCAAAACCGGCACGCGACAGCGCGATGATCGCGCCGAAAGCGGCGGTGGACATGATGGCGTAGGCCAGGGCGTAGAACAGCGCTGCCGCATAGCCCTGCGCGCCGCCACCGGCGATGCCCATCAGCAGGAAGCCGATGTGCGAGACGGTGGAGAACGCCAGCATGCGCTTGAGGTTGCTCTGCGCGATGGCCATCAGGTTGCCGATCACCAGCGAGACCGCGGCCAGGCCGGCGATCAGCAGCTGCAGCTCGGTGGACAGCGGGCCCACGCCCATTTCCAGCAGGCGGTAGGCCATGCCGAACGCGGCCAGCTTCGGCGCCGAGCTGATGAACAGCGCGATCGGCGCCGGCGCACCCTGGTACACGTCGGGCAGCCACATGTGGAACGGCGCGGCGCCGAGCTTGAAGGCGACGCCGGCGATCATGAACACCGCACCGGTGATCAGCAGCACGCGCTCTTCCGAGTGCGGAATGGCATCACGGATGACGTCCAGGTGCAGGCTGCCGGTGGCGCCGTAGATCAGCGACATGCCGTACAGCAGCAGGCCCGAGGCCAGCGAACCGAGCACGATGTACTTCATCGCCGCTTCCGAGGCCAGACCGCTGTCGCGGTTGCTGGCGACCAGGGCGTAGGAGCACAGCGCCAGCAGTTCCAGGCCCAGGTAGACCATCAGCAGGCTGCCGGCCGAGACCAGGATCATCATGCCGGCGGTGCCGAACAGGATCAGCACCGGGATCTCGCCCTGGAACAGGTTGCGGTCACGCAGGTAGCGCCAGCCATAGACCAGGGTCAGGCCGCTGAGCAGCACGATTCCGGTCTTCATCACGTCCGCGGCGGTATCGCGCACGAACATGCCATGGAAGACTTCGCCCTGCCCGCCCACGCCGGTGGCCAGCATGAACAGCACCACGGCCAGCGCAGCGAGCGAGAACAGGTGGGTGACGATCTTGTTCCGGTTGCTGACGAACAGGTCGAGGATCATCAGGGCGAAGGCGCTGCCGATCAGCACCAGCTCGGGAGCGAGCGGTGGCAGGTCGGCGGCGGTCAATGGCAGCAGCGGCGAGGTGGTCATCATCAAATCCTGGAATTACAGCAGCTTGCTGGATGCGATCTGCATGGCCAGCTTCGCGATCGAGGGCTCCATCAGGTCGGTCAGCGGCTTGGGGTAGATGCCCAGGGCCAGCACGCCGACGGCGAACACGCCCAGCACCAGCCATTCGCGGCCGTTGATGTCCTTCAGTTCGGCCACGTGGCTGTTGGCCACCTCGCCGAAGAAGATGCGCTTGTACAGCCACAGGGTGTAGGCCGCGCCAATGATCAGCGTGGTGGCCGCACCCAGCGCGATCCACGGATTACGCTGGAACGCCGACAGGATGACCATGAACTCACCGACGAAACCGCTGGTGCCCGGCAGGCCGGCATTGGCCATGAAGAACAGCATGGCGAAGGTGGCGAACCACGGCATCACGTTGACCACGCCGCCGTAATCGGCGATGCGGCGGCTGTGCATGCGGTCGTACAGCACGCCGACGCAGGAGAACATCGCGCCGGACACGAAGCCGTGCGAAATCATCTGCACCATGGCGCCCTGCAGGCCCAGGCGGGCCGCATCGGCGTTGCCGGCTTCACGCACCAGCCACAGGGCGATGAAGGTGCCCAGGGTGACAAAACCCATGTGCGCGATCGACGAATAGGCGATCAGCTTCTTCATGTCGTCCTGCACCAGGGCGACCAGGCCGACGTAGATCACTGCGATCAGCGACAGCGCGATCACCAGCCAGGCCCATTCCTGCGATGCGTCCGGGACGATCGGCAGGTTGAAGCGCAGGAAGCCGTAGCCACCGATCTTAAGCGCGATGGCGGCCAGGATCACCGAACCGGCGGTCGGCGCTTCCACGTGCGCGTCCGGCAGCCAGGTGTGGACCGGGAACATCGGCACCTTGACCGCAAAGGCGATCAGGAAAGCGAAGAAGATCCAGGTCTGTTCCTTGGCCGACAGCGGCAGTGCATACAGGTCGGCCAGCTGGAAGCTGCCGCCCTTCATGTACAGGTAGATCAGCGCCACCAGCATCAGCACCGAGCCGAGGAAGGTGTACAGGAAGAACTTCAGCGCAGCGTAGATGCGGCGCGGGCCGCCCCAGACACCGATGATCAGGAACATCGGGATCAGCATCGCTTCGAAGAACACGTAGAACAGCATCGCGTCCGTCGCGGCGAAGATGCCGACGGTGACGCCTTCCAGGATCAGGAAGGCGGCCACGTACTGGTTCACACGCTTGTCGATGGCGCTCCAGGCGCCGATCAGGGCAAGCACGCTGACCAGCGTGGTCAGCAGGATCAGCGCGATGGCAATGCCGTCCACGCCCAGGTTGTAGCCGATCTTGTACGCCGGGATCCAGGCATGGGTCTCGACGAACTGCAGGCCGTCGACACCCGGGTTGTAGCCGCTCAGCAGCGAAAGGCTTGCAACGAAGGTGAGGACCGCCACGCCCAGCGACGCCCAGCGGGCGGTCTGCGCATCACGGATCGCAAGGATCAGGGCGCCACCGATGATCGGCAGCCAGATGAGGACACTGAGTAGAGGCCAGTTCGACACGTCTTCTTATTCCGTACAGGTCATCAACGCAGGTAATGCATCAGCACGCCCAGCAGGGCAATCAGGCCGATGATCATCGCGAAGGCGTAGTGATAGAGGAAACCGGATTGGGTACGACGCAGCACGCCGGCTGCGACGTCCACAACACGTGCCGAGAGATTGACCACGCCGTCGACGATGTTGCTGTCGATCCAGCGCGAGACCTTGCCCAGCTTGACGCTGCCGCCGGCAAAGCCATCGATCCACAGCTTGTCGAAGCCGTACTTGTTTTCCAGCACCGAAACGATCGGGGCGAAGGCCTTGCGCGCCTTGCCCGACAGGTCCGGCTTCCACAGGTAGAACAGTGCAGCCAGCAGGAAGCCCGCAACGGTCAGGAAGAACGCAGGTGCCATCATGCCGTGCAGCGCGAAGGCGACCGGGCCGTGGAACTCTTCACCCAGGAAGCCGATGGTGTTCTTGGCCGGATCGTAGAAATCGACGATGCCGGTGAAGAACGTATGCGCCTGGCCCTTGATGGCGTCGTGCGCGTGGTGGCCGGCCCAGTCGGTGCCGTACAACATCGGACCAATGCTGAAGAAACCGATGGCGATCGACGGGATGGCCAGCAGGATCAGCGGCAGGGTCACCACCCACGGGGTTTCGTGCGGCTCATGCGGACCATGGCCATGGCCGTGGTCGTCGTGGTGCGCATCACCGTGGTGGGCGTCGGCGGCGTGGTGATCGTCATGACCGTGGCCATGGGCATGATCATCATGCGCGTCGCGGAAGCGTTCCTTGCCATGGAAGGTCAGGAACAGCAGGCGGAAGCTGTAGAAGCTGGTGACGATCACGCCACCCAGCACCGCCCAGTAGCCGTAGGTGGCCACCCAGTTGTTGGACAGGTGCGCGTGCAGCTCGGCCGCCTCGATGATGGTGTCCTTCGAGTAGAAGCCGGAGAAGAACGGCGTGCCGACCAGCGCCAGGGTACCGATCCACATGGTGATGAAGGTGATCGGCATGTACTTGCGCAGGCCGCCCATCTTGCGCATGTCCTGCTCGTGGTGCATCGCGATGATGACCGAGCCGGCACCCAGGAACAGCAGGGCCTTGAAGAAGGCGTGGGTCATCAGGTGGAACACGGCGGCCGAATAGGCCGACACGCCCAGGGCGACGGTCATGTAGCCCAGCTGCGACAGCGTGGAGTACGCGACGACGCGCTTGATGTCGTTCTGCACGATGCCGATCAGGCCGGTGAAGAACGCGGTGGTGGCACCGATGAACAGCACGAAGTTCAGCGCGGTCTGCGACAGCTCGAACAGCGGCGACATGCGGGTGACCATGAAGATACCGGCGGTCACCATGGTCGCGGCGTGGATCAGGGCCGAGATCGGGGTCGGGCCTTCCATCGAGTCCGGCAGCCACACGTGCAGCGGGACCTGGGCCGACTTGCCCATGGCGCCGATGAACAGGCAGATGCAGATGACGGTGGCGATCGACCAGATCACCGGCTCGTTGAGCAGCTGCATGCCGAGGATCGTGCCGTCCCAGATCTGCAGCTGGGCGCGCGGATCAGCCAGCATGCCGGCCTGCGAGAACACCTGCGAGTAGTCCAGGGTGCCGAACACCCACAGAACGCCGGCGATGCCCAGCAGGAAGCCGAAGTCACCGACGCGGTTGACCAGGAACGCCTTCATGTTGGCGAAGATCGCGGTCGGGCGCTTGAACCAGAAGCCGATCAGCAGGTACGACACCAGGCCCACCGCTTCCCAGCCGAAGAACAGCTGCAGGAAGTTGTTGCTCATCACCAGGGTGAGCATCGAGAAGGTGAACAGCGAGATGTAGCTGAAGAACCGCTGGTAGCCCGGGTCGTCCTGCATGTAGCCGATGGTGTAGATGTGGACCAGCAGCGACACGAAGGTCACCACCACCATCATCATCGCGGTCAGCTTGTCGACCATGAAGCCGACGTGGGCCGAGTACTGGCCAACCTCGAAGAACGTGTAGATGTTCTGGTTGAACGGCTGCGCGCCGCCCCACATCAGCTGGTAGAACGTGTACATCGACAGGCCGCAGGCAACTGCGACGCCGAGGATGGTGAGGGTCTGCGCGCCGAAGCGCTTGACCTGGCGACCGAACAGGCCGGCGATGATGCTGCCGAACAGCGGTGCAAGCACCACTGCGATCAACAGACTCTTGGAGAGAGTGATTTCCATCTGTGGATCAGCCCTTCAACGAATCGACTTCGCCGACATTGATCGTGCGGCGGGTGCGGAACAGGGTCACCAGGATCGCCAGGCCGATGGCGGCTTCCGCGGCGGCGACGGTCAGGATGAAGAACACGAACAGCTGGCCGGACGGGTCGCCCAGCTGGCGCGAGAAGCCGACGAAGTTGATGTTCACCGACAGCAGCATCAGCTCGATCGACATCAGCAGGACGATGACGTTCTTCCGGTTGAGGAAGATGCCGGCCAGGCTGATGGCGAACAGCACCGCGCCCAGCGCGAGGATATGGCCCAGCGTGATCATGCCTTGGTCTCCTCTTCGCCTGCGGCAGGCGTGTTGTTGCTGTGGACCACCGGCTGTTCGGCATCCATCTTGACCATGCGCAGGCGCTGGTCGGCCTTGACCATGGTCTGCTCGCCCGGGTTCTGGCTCTTCACACCGGTGCGGCGACGCAGGGTCAGCATCACGGCGGCAACCACGGCCACGGTCAGGATGACGGCGGCGAACTCGAACGGCAGCAGGTATTCGGTGAACAGCGTGCGCGCCAGCCAAGTGATGTTGGAGCTGTCGGCGGCGATCGCGGCGGCGTTGTCGGCCGGGAACGGGTTGACCGCCCTGCCCTTCACGCCGATCAGGATCAGCATCTGCACCAGCATCGCCACGGCCACGATCAGGCCGACCGGCAGGTAGCGCACCCAGCCTTCACGCATCTTGGTGGGATCGATGTCCAGCATCATCACCACGAACAGGAACAGCACCATCACCGCACCGACGTACACCAGCACCAGCGCCACGCCGAGGAACTCGG
Source organism: Stenotrophomonas maltophilia (assembly GCF_023518235.1). NCBI lineage: Bacteria > Pseudomonadati > Pseudomonadota > Gammaproteobacteria > Lysobacterales > Lysobacteraceae > Stenotrophomonas > Stenotrophomonas maltophilia. The sequence continues at coordinate 4,766,447 of NZ_CP090423.1, read as the reverse complement.
CGCCCACCAGCAGCCACACGCAGGCAATGGAGAAGAAGGTCAGCACCAGGCACAGCACGGCGTGAACCGGGTTGCGCACGCTGATCACCGCACCGGCCGAAACCGTTGCCGCGATGGCGAACACCCAGAAAGCGATATTTACCCAATCCATCTCTCGACCTCAGCGGTAAGCGGCGTCGGCGGCACGACGCTCGGCGATCTCGTTTTCGAGACGATCGCCAAGGGCCAGCAGCTGCGGCTTGGTAACGATGTTTTCGCCACGGTTCTCGAAGTGGTACTCGAGGATGTGGGTTTCGACGATCGAGTCCACCGGGCAGCTTTCTTCACAGAAGCCGCAGAAGATGCACTTGAACAGGTCGATGTCGTAGCGGGTGGTACGGCGGGTGCCGTCCTCGCGCTTGGCCGAGTCGATGGTGATGGCCAGCGCCGGGCACACCGCTTCGCACAGCTTGCAGGCGATGCAGCGCTCTTCGCCGTTGGGGTAACGGCGCAGCGCGTGCAGGCCACGGAAGCGCGGCGACTGCGGGAACTTCTCCATCGGGTACATCATCGTGTACTTCGGCTTGAAGCTGTACTTCAGCGTCAGCCAAAGACCGGCCAGCAGTTCGAGCAGCAGCAGGCTCTTGAAGTAATGGGTAATCCTGTTCATCACTTAGACGCCCTTTTGAATCACGCCGAAGAACACCATGACGGCGGTAACCGCGATCCACAGAATGGCCAGCGGGATGAAGACCTTCCAGCCCAGGCGCATGATCTGGTCATAGCGGAAGCGCGGGAAGCTGGCACGGAACCAGATGTAGGCACTGGCGAAGAAGAACACCTTGACGAACAGCCACGGTGCACCGCCCTTCCAGATCCAGTCGACCAGCGGCGAGACATCACCGAAGTTGACCCAGCCCTGGACCGGACTCAGCCAGCCGCCGAGGAAGAAGATCGAAATCAGGAAGCTGATCAGGATCATGTTCGCGTATTCGGCCAGGAAGAACAGCGCGAACGCGCCGCCGGAGTACTCGACCATGTGGCCGGCCACGATTTCCGACTCGCCTTCCACCACGTCGAACGGCGCGCGGTTGGTTTCAGCCACGCCCGACACCCAGTAGATGACGAACAGCGGGAACAGCGGCAGCAGGAACCAGTCGAAGAAGCCGGAGCTGCCGGCCTGCGCCATCACGATGTTGCTCAGGTTCAGGCTGCCGGCAGCGATCATCACGCCGACCAGCGCGAAGCCCATCGCGATTTCGTAGCTGATCATCTGCGCCGAGGCGCGCATCGCACCCAGGAACGCGTACTTCGAGTTGGAGGCCCAACCGGCCAGGATGATGCCGTAGATGCCCAGCGAGGTCATCGCCAGCAGGTACAGCAGGCCGGCGTTGGCATTGGACAGCACGATCTGCGAATCGAAGGGCACCACCGACCAGGCCGCGAAGGCCGGCGCCAGGGTGATCAGCGGCGCCAGCAGGTAGATCGCCTTGTTGGCGCTGCTCGGCTGGACCACTTCCTTGAACAGCAGCTTGAAGACGTCGGCGAAGGCCTGGAAGATGCCCATGCCCACGTACATCGGGCCGTGGCGGACGTGCATCCAGCCGATCAGCTTGCGTTCCCAGACCACGTAGAAGGCCACCGAGACGATCACCGGCACGGTGATCACCAGGATCTTCAGGATGATCCAGATCAGCGCGCCGATGTCACCGAGGCCAAGCAGCCACTGGTGCAGCGGGTCGACCGCGTTCAACAGCAATTCGTTCATGCAGCCACCACCGATACGCGAGCGGCACCCAGCGGCGCGGTCGCGCCGTGGCCCGATTCAATCCAGACCGAACCCGCAGCGACGCGGGCGTCGACCACCACCGGCAGGGTGGCCTTGCCGGCATCGGTGCCGACCTTGGCCATCTGCCCTTCCTGCAGCTGCAGGCGAGCGGCATCGTCAGCGTTGAGCACGATGCGCGGGGCGTTGTTGAGCGGATGCGACTGCAGCGCCGGAGCGCGACGGACCACCGCATCGGTGCGGTAGATCGCGGCGGTCGAAGCCACTTCCAGGCCTTCGCCGGCAACGGCCGGCTGCGCGGAGGCAGCCACGGCGACCGACACCGGCGCCAGGCTGGCACGCAGGCCGGCCAGGTCGGTGAAGTCGAAACCGGCCAGCGCCATGTCGCCGCCCAGGGCACGCAGCACGCGCCAGCCCTCACGGGCCTCGCCCGGCAGCTTGCCGCCGGCACGCGCCGACTGCTCGCGACCATCGAGGTTGGTCAGGGTGGCGTCGATTTCCGGCAGCGCACCGATCGGCAGGATCACGTCGGCAACATCGCGGGTCGAGGTGCAGGCGAACTGGCTGAAGGCCACCACCTGGGCACCGGCCAGCGCCTTGCGCGCGGCCGGCGCGTCGGCGAAGTCCAGGCCCGGCTCCAGGCCGTACACCACGTAGGCCTGGCGCGGCTGCGCCAGCATCGCGGCGACGTCCTTGCCGGCCGGCAGCACGCCGGCGCGGGTCAGGCCAATGGCATTCGCGCCCTGCGGGATGCGGCACAGCTTGGCACCGGTGGCGGCAGCGAAGTCACGCGCAGCGGCGCGGATCGCGGCAGCCTGCGGGTGGTTCTCGGCGATGCCACCGACGATCAGCACGGTGTTGTTGCCGCCCTGCACTGCCGAACGCAGCTCGGCGTTGGCCAGTGCGTCGACGAACTTCGACGGCGCGACGATCTGCTTGCCGGCAATGCTGAAGGCGAAGTCGAAGTCCACCGGGTTGACGACGTGGATCTTGGCGCCGTTGGTGGTCTGCGCCTTGCGCAGGCGGGCGTGCAGCAGCGGCAGTTCGTGGCGGATGTTGCTGCCCAGAACGACGATGCGGTCGGCGCCTTCGATTTCGGCCAGCGGCAGGCCGAACACTTCGGCGGTTGCGGCGTCGGAGAAATCGCGGTTGTTGATGCGGTGGTCGATGTTGCTCGAGCCCAGGCCCTTGGCCAGGCGGGCCAGCAGCGCGCCTTCCTCGTTCGAGGTGGACGGGTGCACCAGCACGCCCAGGTTGTCGCCCTGGTTGGCCTTGAGGATCTCGGCGGCTGCGGCCAGGCCTTCGGCCCAGCTCACTTCCTTCCACTCGCCATTGACCTTGCGCAGCGGCTTGACCGCACGGTCTTCGCTGTACAGGCCCTGGTGCGAGTAGCGGTCGCGGTCGGACAGCCAGCACTCGTTGACGGCTTCGTTGTCACGCGGCACGGTACGCAGCACTTCGCCGCGACGTACATGCAGGAACAGGTTCGAACCCATCGCGTCGTGGTAGCCCAGCGATTCGCGCGCGGTCAGTTCCCACGGGCGGGCGCGGAACTGGAACACCTTGTTGGTCAGCGCACCGACCGGGCAGACGTCGACGACGTTGCCCGACAGTTCGGTGGTCAGCGGCTTGCCGTCGTAGGTACCGATCTGCAGGTTCTCGCCACGGTACATGCCACCCAGTTCATAGGTGCCAGCCACGTCGGCGGTGAAGCGCACGCAGCGGGTGCACTGGATGCAGCGGGTCATCTCGGTGGCGACCAGCGGGCCCATGTCTTCGTCGGGCACCACGCGCTTGCGCTCGTTGAAGCGGCTGACCGAACGGCCGTAGCCCAGCGACACGTCCTGCAGCTCGCACTCGCCGCCCTGATCGCAGATCGGGCAGTCCAGCGGGTGGTTGATGAGCAGGAACTCCATCACCGAGCGCTGGAACTTCAGTGCCTTCTCGCTGCGGGTGGCGACCTTCATGCCGTCCATCACCGGCGTGGCGCAGGCCGGCGCCGGCTTCGGCGACTTCTCCACGTCCACCAGGCACATGCGGCAGTTGGCGGCGATCGGCAGCTTCTCGTGGTAGCAGAAGCGCGGAATGGAGATGCCGGCCTTGTCGGCGGCCTGGATGATCATCGAGCCCTTGGGCACGACCAGCGACTTGCCATCGATCTCGATGGTGACGTGATCGGGTGGGACGCTCGGATTTACGGGTTGCGCGCTCATGCAGCGGCTGCCTCCACCTTCTTGCCGTCAACCATCGAATGACCGTTGACGATGTAGTACTCGAACTCGTCCCAGAACTGGCGCAGGAAGCCCTGGATGGGCCATGCAGCCGCTTCGCCGAACGCACAGATGGTGTGGCCTTCGATCTGGCCGGCCACCGCCTTCAGCTGGTGCAGGTCTTCCATCGTCGCCTTGCCGGCGACGATGCGCTCCAGCACGCGGTGCATCCAGCCGGTGCCTTCACGGCACGGGGTGCACTGGCCACAGGATTCCTTGTGGAAGAACTGGCTGATGCGGCAGGCGAACTTGACGCAGCACACGCTGTCATCCAGCACCACGACGGCACCCGAACCCAGGCCCGAGCCCAGTGCGCGGATGGTGTCGTAGTCCATCGGCAGGCCCTTCAGCTCGGCCGCGGTCAGCACCGGCATCGACACGCCGCCCGGAATCGCGCCCTTCAGGGTGCGGCCCGGACGCAGGCCACCGGCCATTTCCAGCAGGTCGTCGAAGGTGGTGCCCAGCGGCACTTCGAAGTTGCCGCCGTTCTGCACGCAGCCGGACACCGAGAAGCACTTCGGGCCGCCGTTGCCGGTCAGGCTCAGGCCCTTGAACCACTCCGGACCGTTGCGGATGATCGCCGGCACCGAACCGTAGGTTTCGGTGTTGTTGATCGTCGACGGCTTGCCGTACAGGCCGAAGTTCGCCGGGAACGGCGGCTTGTAGCGCGGCTGGCCCTTCTTGCCTTCCAGCGATTCCATCAGTGCGGTTTCTTCGCCGCAGATGTACGCGCCGGCGCCCAGGGCACCGTAGATGTCGATGTCCACGCCCGAGCCCATCACGTTCTTGCCCAGCCAGCCGTTCGCATAGGCATCGGCCAGGGCCTGCTCGAAGTGCTCGAACGGCTCGTGGTGGAACTCACCGCGCAGGTAGTTGTAGCCCACGGTCGAACCGGTGGCGTAGCAGGCAATGGCCATGCCCTCCACCACCGAATGCGGGTTGTAGCGCAGGATGTCGCGATCCTTGCAGGTGCCCGGCTCGGATTCGTCCGAGTTGCAGAGGATGTACTTCTGCATGTTGCCCTTGGGCATGAAGGACCACTTCAGGCCGGTCGGGAAGCCAGCGCCACCGCGGCCGCGCAGGCCCGAGGCCTTGACCATCTCGATGACCTGCTCGGGCGGGATCTTCTCTTCGAGGATCTTGCGCAGGGCGGCGTAGCCACCGGTCTTGAGGTAGCTTTCGTACGACCACGGGGTGTCGTAATGCAGGGTGGTGTAGACCACCTGGTGCGGCAGCGGCGCGGGGCCGACCGGACCCTTGGATTCGTGGTGATGTGCCATGCCCTTACTCCAGCCCGTCCAGCAGCTCGTCGACCTTTTCCAGGGTCAGACGCTCATGGTAGTGACCGTTGATGACCATCATCGGCGCGCCACCACAGCCAGCCAGGCACTCTTCCTCGCGCTTGAGGTAGACGCGGCCGTCCGGGGTCGATTCACCGTGCTTGATGCCCAGCTTCTTCTCGCAATGGCGCACGATGTCTTCGGCGCCATTGAGCCAGCAGCTGATGTTGGTGCAGATGGCCACGTTGTTGCGGCCCACCTTCTCGGTCTCGAACATCGAGTAGAAGCTGGCCACTTCGTAGGCCCACACCGGCGGCAGGTCCAGGTACTTGGCCACGCCGGCGATCAGTTCGTCGGTCAGCCAGCCCTCGTTCTGCTCCTGGGCCGCATGCAGGCCCTGCAGCACGGCAGAGCGCTTGCGGTCCGGCGGGAACTTGGACAGCCAGTGATCGATGTGAGCGCGGGTCTTGTCGCTCAGCACCACCATCGGGTCGACGTCGCGCGCCGCCTCGAAATTACCTGTCGCCTTCATCGGCCGACCTCAGCGAAATGCATAACGTGAAATTGCAGAAACTGCGGCGCCGGCTTGCGCCGGCTGCCTGCAGCGGGCGTTGGCGTGGCTGACGGCATTACCGGTCAACCTCGCCGAACACCAGATCGTAGGTACCGATCATGGCCACCACGTCGGCCAGCATGTGGCCGCGCACGATCGAATCGATCGAGGACAGGTGGGCAAAGCCCGGTGCACGCAGGTGCACGCGGAACGGCTTGTTGGCGCCATCGGAGACCAGGTAGCAGCCGAACTCACCCTTCGGGGCTTCCACCGCCGAGTAGGTCTCGCCGGCCGGCACGCAGTAGCCTTCGCTGAACAGCTTGAAGTGGTGGATCAGCGCTTCCATGTCGTCCTTCATGTCCTCGCGCTTGGGCGGAGCGACCTTGAAGTTCTTCACCATCACCGGGCCCGGGTTGGCCTTCAGCCACGCCACGCACTGCTTGATGATGCGGTTGGATTCGCGCATTTCGGCAACGCGGACCAGGTAACGGTCATAGCAGTCGCCTTCCTTGCCCAGCGGGATGTCGAAATCGACGGCATCGTACTTGGCGTACGGGCGCTTCTTGCGCAGGTCCCAGGCAACGCCCGAGCCGCGCAGCATCACGCCGGTCATGCCCCACTGGTGGGCCAGTTCCGGGCTGACCACGCCGATGCCGACCGTACGCTGCTTCCAGATACGGTTGTCGGTCAGCAGGGTTTCGTATTCATCGATGCGCTTGGGGAACTCGACGGTGAAGTTCTCCAGGAAGTCGAGCAGCGAGCCTTCGCGCGAAGCATTGAGCTGCTTCAGCGCCTTGCCCTTGTGCCAGCGCGACTCCTTGTACTTCGGCATGTGGTCCGGCAGGTCGCGGTAGACACCGCCCGGACGGTAGTACGCCGCGTGCATGCGCGCGCCGGAGACCGCTTCATAGCAGTCCATCAGTTCTTCGCGCTCGCGGAAGGCGTACAGCATCACCGCCATAGCACCCAGGTCGAGTGCGTTGGAGCCCAGCCACATCAGGTGGTTGAGGATGCGGGTGATTTCGTCGTACATGGTGCGGATGTACTGCGCACGCTCCGGCGCTTCGATACCCATCAGGGTCTCGATCGCGCGCACGTAGGCGTGCTCGTTGCACATCATCGACACGTAATCCAGGCGATCCATGTAGCCGATCGACTGGTTGAACGGCTTGGATTCGGCCAGCTTTTCGGTACCACGATGCAGCAGACCCACGTGCGGGTCGGCGCGCATGATGGTTTCGCCGTCCATTTCCAGGATCAGGCGCAGCACACCGTGCGCGGCCGGATGCTGCGGGCCGAAGTTCATGGTGTAGTTGCGGATTTCCTGCCGTGCTTCGGCCGGATTGCTCGCGAACGCTTCGCGGGCCTGGTGGAACTCGCTCACTTCACTGCCTCCTGCGCGCGCTCACCTTCTGCGGTCTGCAGACGGGCGTCGTCACGGATCACGCGCGGCACGCCGACGCGCGGCTCCACCGAGGTGACCGGTTCGTAGATCACGCGCTTCTTTTCTTCGTCGTAGCGGACTTCGACATTGCCGATCAGCGGGAAGTCCTTGCGGAACGGATGGCCGACGAAACCGTAGTCGGTCAGGATCCGGCGCAGGTCCGGGTGGCCTTCGAAGATCACGCCGTACAGGTCGAACGCTTCGCGCTCGAACCAGTTCAGGCCCGGCCAGATGCCGGTCAGCGAGGACACCACCGGCAGTGCTTCGTCAGGGGCGAAGCAGCGCAGGTGCATCATCAGGTTGTGCTGGTACGAACGCAGCTGGGCGACCACGGCGAAACGCTGGGTCGGCATGTGCTGCGGGCGGGCGCCGTCGGCACCGTTTTCCTCGGTGGGGAATTCACCCCACGCGAAACGGCCCTGGGCCTTGCCTTCGACACCGCGGCTGAAGCCCTGCGAGGACACGTCAGCGGTGTCCCATTCGTCGGAGCCATAGCCGAGGTAATCGACGCCGCAGAGATCCACGGCCTGCTCGAAACCAAACTCGTCACGCAGCGCCAGGGCGGTGGCGTGCCACTCGGCGGCAGGCACTTCCAGCGTCACTTCGCCGCGGGGTTCGACCACGATGACCTTCGCACCTGCGAAACGTGCGGAGAGTCGGTCGATGAAGGATGCTTGCTCTGCCATGGGGGCTTGGCGCGCTCTTGTCAGGTGAAGGGGTCAGCGGGCGATGGTCTGTGTACGCCAGATCTTCTTCTGCAGCTGCAGGATCCCGTACACCAGCGCCTCGGCGGTCGGCGGGCAGCCCGGGACGTAGACGTCCACCGGCACCACGCGATCACAGCCGCGCACGACAGAATAGGAGTAGTGGTAATAGCCACCGCCGTTGGCGCAGCTACCCATGGAGATGACCCACTTCGGGTCCGGCATCTGGTCGTAGACCTTGCGCAGCGCCGGGGCCATCTTGTTGACCAGGGTACCGGCCACGATCATCACGTCGGACTGACGCGGCGACGGGCGGAACACCACGCCGTAGCGGTCAAGGTCCAGGCGCGCGGCGCCGGCGTGCATCATCTCGACCGCGCAGCAGGCCAGACCGAAGGTCATCGGCCACATCGAGCCGGTGCGCGCCCAGTTCAGCAGTGCGTCGACGCTGGTGGTGACAAAGCCCTTTTCCAGCAGCGGGTTGTCGCCTTCCGGCCGCAGGATGTCGTCAACCCGGCCTTCCGGCGTGGGGTTGTTCATGAGGCCATCGAGAGTCTGAATCACTCCCATTCCAGCGCTCCCTTCTTCCAGACGTAAATGAAACCGAGGAACAGCATGCCGACGAACAGGCCCATGGTGACCAGCGATCGGGCACCGAGCTCCATGAAGACCTGGGTCCACGGCACGATGAAGATGATTTCCAGGTCGAAGACGATGAACTGGATCGCGATCAGGTAGTAGCGCACGTCGAACTTCATGCGCGCGTCTTCGAAGGCTTCGAAGCCGCACTCGTACGGCGACAGCTTTTCCAGATCGGGGCGGCGGGGACCGAGGAATCGGCCTACCAGCATCAGCGTAATGCCGATACCGGTGGCAACGATCAGAAACAGCAGAGAAGGCAAATATTCGGCCAGCACAGCGATTCTCTCTTGCCTCTGCCGCCGCGCCTGCAGGCGCTTTGGCATGGGGGAGTGGACGGGAATGCGCCTGGCGCCTTGCGCGCCAGACCAACCCGCTTTACTTACAAATGGTGCCCAAGAGGGGACTCGAACCCCTACGACTTGCGTCGCTACCACCTCAAGGTAGTGCGTCTACCAATTCCGCCACCTGGGCAAACGATCACATCAGACTATCTTCCCGATGCGCCGCGTATTGTAACCGGCTTCAGTGTTTCTGGGAGCCTTCCGAAGGCTTTTCTTCACCAGAAACCGAAGATTCCGCCTGAGCCGGCACATTCGCGGCCGGAACCGGGGCGACCGGGACCGCATCGGCCTTCGGAACGGCCGGCAGTTCGCCCGCCGGAGCCGCCGGAGCGGTCGCCGCCGGGGCGGACATCAGGCCCAGGTCCTGGTCGGCCGCCGGACGGCTGCCGTGGCCGGCGTACCAGGCCATGAAGAGGCTGATGCCGAAGAACACGACAGCCAGCCACTTGGTCGACTTGGACAGGAAGTTCGAGGCGCCACGCGCACCGAACACCGTCCCCGAGGCGCCGGCACCAAAGCCCGAACCCGCCGCCGCACCCGAGCCACGCTGCATCAGGATCAGCGCGATCATGGCCACAGCGACCAGCACGTAGACGACATTGAGGATCAACATCAGCATTGGAAACCGCCCTCGGACAATACTTCTAGGATTAGTTCGCGGCCGCCGCCCGTGCGATGGCCAGGAAGTCCGCGGCCACCAGGGAGGCGCCGCCGACCAGCCCACCATCGACATCCGGCTGCGCGAACAGTTCCCCGGCATTGTCGGGCTTCACGCTACCGCCGTAAACAATGGGCAGTGAATCAGCAATTCTAGCATCGAAGCGCGCGACTTCGCCACGGATGAACGCGTGTACCTGCTGCGCCTGCTCCTTGCTGGCGGTGCGGCCGGTGCCAATGGCCCAGACCGGCTCGTAGGCGACCACGGCCTGGGCGAAACCGGCCGCGCCGGTCAGCTCCAGCACCGGGGCCAGCTGGCTGGCGATGACCGCCTCGGTCTGCCCGGCTTCGCGCTGCTCCAGGGTTTCGCCCACGCACAGCACCGGCACCAGCCCGGCGTGCAGGGCCGCGGCGAACTTGCGCGCGACCAGCTCACTGCTCTCATGGTGGTACTGGCGGCGCTCGGAATGGCCGACCAGGCCATAGCGGGCACCGACCTCATGCAGCATGGCGGCGCAGACCTCACCGGTATAGGCGCCCTTCTCGTTGCTGCTCACGTCCTGGGCGCCGAATACCAGGCCGGTGTCGCCGAAGTCCTCGACCAGCTCCCCCAGGTACGGCAGCGGTGGCAGGATCACCACGTCCACCCCGTCCAGCGGCAGCCCGGCGGCCACCTGCCCCAGCAGTTCATTGGCGAATTGACGGCTGCCATGCAGCTTCCAGTTTCCGGCGACGATCTTGCGGCGCATGAGCGGGTGGCTCCTGTGTGAAGTCAGCCGAGCATGATACCCGTTACGGCAAAAATCCGTTTCCGTGTAAGCGGTTACATGATTTTTCAGCCAACGGCGCAGCCCCTCATGGCGGGGGAGTTGGTCGCGAAAGGCCAGGTTGAGTGGGTGGGCTTGGCCGGGGTCAGATCCCTTTTCCGCAGGAAAAGGAATCTGACCCCTACCCCCCGCCTCCCCACTGGACATTCCAGAGCCGCTTTGGCTTTGGAGCTGCCGGCCAGCGGCCGGCACTACCTGTAATGAAAAAGCCGCCTTTCGGCGGCCTTTTCATTACTTCAGCTTGATCTCGCGCAGGCGTTCTTCGAGGAAGCCATGGGCGGTGATCGCTTCCGGGTAGCGGCTCGGGTTCTCGGCGGTGATGCACGAGGGCAGCACGTCGATCAGGAAGTCCGGGTTCGGGTGCAGGAAGAACGGCACCGAGTAACGCGGCTGGCGCGCCAGCTCGCCCGGGGGATTGACCACGCGGTGGATGGTCGACGGGTACACATGGTTGGTCAGGCGCTGCAGCATGTCGCCGATGTTGACCACGATGGTGTCCGCGTCCGAGGTGAACGGCACCCACTGACCATCATGCGACTGCACTTCCAGGCCCGCGGCGCTGGCGCCGACCAGCAGAGTGATGAAGTTGATGTCGCCATGGGCACCGGCACGCACGTTCGGGATGTCGTCGGTGGTGATCGGCGGATAGTGGATCGGGCGCAGGATCGAGTTGCCGAAGTTGGTCTTGTCGGCAAAGAAGTTTTCCGGCAGGCCGATATGCAGGGCCAGCGCCGACAGTACGCGCGAGCCCAGGTTGTCCAGCGCCTGGTACAGGCCATAGCCGCGCTCACGGAAACCCTCGACCTCGGTCGGCCACAGGTTCGGTGCCATCACGTCGCGGTACTTGGAATCGTCGGCGATCTCACGACCGATGTGCCAGAACTCCTTCAGGTCGAAGTGCTTGGAGCCCTTGGCGGTTTCCACGCCGAACGGGGTGTAGCCGCGGGCACCACCGCTGCCGGCCACGTGGTACTTGCGCTTGACCTCTTCCGGCAACGCGAAGAAGGCCTTGAAGACGTCGTAGGCCGCGTCGATGTCGGCCTGGGGAATGCCGTGGTTGCGGATGCCCGCGAATCCCCATTGGCGGTAGGCCGCGCCCAGCTCGGCCACGAAGGCCTCGCGGTCGCTGTCGAAACGGGTGATGTCGAGGGTGGGGATCTGGCTCACAGCGGTTCCTGGCTTGTCGTTGGTCTGGGCGGGCCGCGCATTCACGGTCCACCTGAACATTGTGACAGATCGCCCGGAGTACGCCACCCGATACGAAGAAACAAACCGATACAATGCGCCACCCGCGCGCGGATTAACGATTCCGTCACAACCGGGGCTCTCCTTTCATCCCGCGCCCCTGCCCCGATCGTCCATGCACACTGCCGCCCCTTCTACCGATGCTCCGCTGCTGCCCAGTGCCGCCCGCCGCTGGCATCGCCTGGCCTGGTGGTCGCTGTTCGTAGCGGGCAATGCGGTGCTCGCCGCAGCGATCGCGCTGGGCAACGTGCCCCTGCGCGACAACCCCGGCGGCGCTGCCGGCCTGGCCTACCTGGCCATCGCCCTGCCCGGCCACCTGCTGGCCTTCGGTGCCCTGGCCGGCCTGCTGCCCCTGCTGCTCGGCCTGTGGCCACGCAGCGCGCGCATCCTGAGTGTCAGCGCCGTGGTGCTGCAGGGCCTGTGGCTTTGCCTGCTGCTGGTCGACGCCAAGGTGTTCACCCTGTACCGCTTCCACCTCAATGCCATGGTGGTGAACATGGTGTTCGGTGGCGCTCTGCAGGACCAGGTGGCTCTGTCGTGGAAGACCTGGCTGCAGGTCGGCATGCTGGTCGCCGCAATTTTCAGCGCCGAGGGCCTGCTGGCCTGGGCCTGCTGGAAACTGCTGCCTGCCGCTCCGCGCCGGCGCCGCGTGCTGCAGGCGTGGGCGATGGTTGCGCTGCTGATGGGCGGCGGCCAGGTCGCCACCGCCTATTACGATGCCCGCGGCGACCGCGACGTGATCGCGCAGTGGAACTACCTGCCGTGGGCACAGCCGATCACCGCCAAGAGTTTCATGCGCCGTCTGGGCGTGGTCAGTGAGCAGCAGGCCGGCCTGCCCGACCCGCGCCATGCACAGCTGCAGTACCCGCTGCATCCGCTGCGCTGCCAGAGCACGCAGCGCCCGAACGTGTTGATGGTGGTGCTCGAGTCCCTGCGCCAGGATGCACTCACCGCACAGGTGATGCCCAATACCACGGCATTGGCGCAGGACGCGCGCGTCTACGACCACCATTTCAGTACCGGCAATGCCACCCGCTACGGCCTGTTCGGGCTGCTCTACGGTCTGCCCGGCGGCTATTGGCCCAGCATGCTTGACGAGCAGCGCGGCTCGCAGCTGTTCCGGGTGCTGGGCCAGCAGGGCTATGACCTGCATCTGTATGGCAGTGCGCCGCTGTACAGCCCTGAGTTCGACCGCACCGCATTCGCCGATGTGCGCGACCAGCTGCACCAGGGCCCGTCGCAACTGAAATCCGATGGCCGCGATCGCGCGATTGTCAGCGCGTTGCAGCAGGACATCCGGGCCAGCCAGGCGGCACAGCGCCCTTGGTTCGGCTTCGTGTTCCTCGACTCCACGCACGCGCCGTACCACATGCCGGCGGACTATCGCCCCCTGGCCACGCCGATGGCCGGCGACATCGACTTCCTGGCATTCGGCCCTGACCACGACCCGACCCCGGAACTCAACCGCTACCGCACCGCCGTGCACTACGCCGACAGCCTGATCGGCACGCTGCTGGACGACCTGCGCGCGCAGGGGCTGGAGCAGAACACGATCGTGCTGGTCACCGGCGACCACGCCGAGGAGTTCAACGATCTGCAGCTGAACTACTGGGGCCACAACGGCAACTTCTCCGACTTCCAGCTGCAGGTGCCGTTCGTACTGCATTGGCCCGGGCAGGACGCCGGCAGACAGGCCCGCATCAGCTCGCACGAAGACTGGGTTCCCACGTTGATGCGCCACGCACTGGGCTGCGAGAACCCGCTGGCCGACTACAGCACCGGCCAGGACCTGCTGGCCGAGCCGCAGGGCCCGCGCGCACTGGTGGTCGAAAGCTGGTCGCAACGCGCGGTCCGCTACGGCGATGCCATCTACGTGTTCGACAAGTTCGGCAATGCCACCGCACTGGACCGGCACTACCGCCCGCTGCCACAGCAGAGCCCCGATGCCACCGCGGTGCGCGCTGCATGGGAAGCGTTGACCCGCTTCCGTAACCGCTGACCCCCAAGGATCGATTCCACATGAACCGTCCGCTGCGCATCCTGCACACTGAAGCCGCCAAGGGAATGGGCGGGCAGGAGATCTATATTTTCCGCCACATGCAGGTGATGCGCGCGCGTGGCCACGAGGTGTCGCTGTTGTGCCAGCCCGATGCCCGTCTGGCCACGCTGGCACGCGATGATGGCTTCACCGTGCACACCCTGCGCATGGGCGGCCTGGGGCGCCTGCTGCGGGGCATCTGGTCGGTGTCGCGGCTGGTGCGGCGCGAGCGCTATGACGTGGTCAATACCACCAGCCGCCGCGATGCGCTGATTGCCGCTGCCGGCGCACGGCTGGGAGGCACGCCGCTGGTGGTGCGCTCGCGCCACCTGATGAGCCCGGTCAATTCGCTGCTCACCTATACCGGCCTGCCGCACCGGGTGCTGACCGTGAGCAGCTTCGTCAAGCAGCTGCTGGCCGACCGCGGCATTCCCACCGAACGCATCGGCATCGTGCCGCCGATCGCGGTACCGCCGCGCTGGAGCGATATCCGCAAGGATGATCCCTGGCAATGCCTGCAGGACGTGCGCGCCGAAGTGCGTGCCGAGCTCGGCTTCGGTGCGCAGGACATCGTGGTGGGCTGCGTGGCGGTGCTGCGTGAGCCCAAGGGCCATGTCGATCTGCTGCAGGCGATGGTCCCGCTGTGCCGGACCCACCCCAACCTGCATCTGGTGGTGATCGGCGATGGCCAGACCGTGATGGAACGGCTGCAGGCGCTGCGCGAGGAACACGGGCTGCAGCAGCAGGTACACCTGCTGGGCTACCGCGACGGGGCCTGCCGGTTGATGGCCGGCTTCGACATCTTCGCCCTGGCCTCGCACAAGGAGGCCGCCGGAACCGTGTTCCTGGAAGCGGCCTATGTCGGCGTGCCGATCGTGGCGACGCGGGTCGGTGGCGTTCCGGAAATGGTGGTCGATGGCAGCAATGCGATCCTCACCCGGCTGGGTGACGGCGCCGCCCTCACCGGTGCGTTGCGCCTGCTGGTGGATGATCCGGAACGGCGCCGGCAGATGGGCCGCGCTGGCTGGGAATGGATGCGCAGCGCCCACCGCTTCACCCCCGCCGGCCACGGCGAGACCACCGAGTACTATTACCACCAGTGGCTGAAGGAGCTGGGACATGGCTGATGCGCGAACCGTACCGGTGCTGATGCACCATCACGTCAGCCCCTCGCCGGGCATGATCACCGTGTCACCGGAGAACTTCGAGAGCCAGATCGCGTGGCTGGCCCGCAATGGCTGGACGTCGCTGACCCTGGACCAGTACGCCGGTTTTCTTGCGGGCCGGCCGGTGCCGCGCAGGTCGATCGTGATCACCTTCGACGATGGTTATCTGGACAACTGGGTGTATGCGCATCCGATCCTGCAGAAGTACGGCATGCACGCGGTGGTGTTCGTGGTCACCGGCTGGATGGGCGAAGGCCCCGAGCGCCCGCACGCCGGCATCGCCGGCGCGGCACTGCCGGCCACGCCGGACCATCGCAGCTGCGAAGCGGCCATCTATGAGCACAAGCGCAGCGATGAGGTGATGATGCGGTGGAGCGAGGCGCGCGCGGCGATCGCCGCCGGCACCTTCGAAGTGCATTGCCACACCCACACCCATACCCGTTGGCTGCGCCGCGACGACCTGGACCGCGCGCAGCGCCGCGCGGGCCTCAGCCACGACCTGGCGATCTCGCGTGAGGTGCTGCGCGACAAGCTCGGCGAGGTATCGGACACGCTGTGCTGGCCCTATGGTGATTTCGACCAGGACCACATCGAGGTCGCGCGCGAGCACGGCTTCCGCTACCTGCACACCACCCATCCGTTTGGACGCAACGTGGTCGGCGGTGATCCGGAGCGGATCTACCGCTTTGCGATCCGCAACCGGCCGGCCAGCTGGTTGCGCAAGCGCATCGCGCAGAGCTACAACCCGCTGCTCGCACCGCTGTTCAATGGCTTCAAGGCGCGCCAGAAGAAGATGGTGCCGGGGCCGTAGCAAGGGCCTCAGAAGAAGCGCCCGTACACGACCTGCACGATCTCGCCGTTGCCGGTGTTGATCAGCAGCGCGTCCGGCCCATAGCGCACCCATTCAAGTCCCACCGGCGGCACGTCCAGGCCAAACAGCCAGAAGTCGTTGAGGATGTAGTCGCCCACCCAGTACGGGCGCGGCAGGATCTGGCCATAGTGCCAGCGCTGATAGGCGTAGCCGACCGGCGGATGGTAGGGACCGATGCGGAAGGCGTGGTCGGCGCGGAAGTTGTGCCGGTAGTCCTCGCGGTACGCCGGCCGTGCAGTGCCCAGTTCACGCGGGCGCTCCATCCGCGGGTAGCCCCACGGTGCACGCATCGGCTCTTCGCGCGGAGCGGACATCTGCGGTCCGCCTTCAGGGCGGCGTTGCGCGCTGGCAACAGAAATGCCACCCAGCAACGGCAGCACCAGCAGCGCACCTGCCAGCAGGCAGCGGCTGTAGCGCAGTGAGGTGTTCATGGTCGTGGTCCTTGCAACGAAGGAAGAACAATGGAGCGTGATCGGCTCCGACCGGGTCCTCTTCTGCGCAGGCATCGGGCAGAAGCAGGAATCCTGATGCCCGGAATACGCCGCGCTTCGTTCACGCCACGTCAGAAAGCGCATACGCCGCGCTGAACGCGATTTCCGGTCGCGGTGGGTTCAGCCAACGGCACCGGAAAGCGACATGGCCGCTGTCGCGGCCATGTCGGGGTTACCTCTGCGCTGTGCCGACCGGATCGGCCGGCTCAGCCGGCAGCGTCGCGCACGGCGGCCGACAAGCGATCCAGCGTGTCCTGCATCAGCGCTGCATCGTCGGCCTCGACCGTGACCCGCACCACCGGCTCGGTGCCGGACGGGCGCAGGAACGCACGGCCGCGACCGGCCACCGCCTGCTGCGCGTCGGCCAGTGCCGACTGCACGCGTTCGGCCTGCACGGTGGCCTTGGCCGATACATTGCCCAGGCGGACGTTGACCGTCTTCTGTGGCACCCGCAGCAGCCCCTTCAGGGCCTGCCGCAGGGTCTGCCCGCTGTTGCGCAGCGCCACCAGCACCTGCAGGGCACTGATGATGCCGTCGCCGGTGGTGGCCCGGTCCAGGCACAGCAGGTGGCCGGAGGCTTCGCCGCCGAGCACGCCACCGCCTTCCACCAGCGCCTGGTGCACATAGCGGTCACCGACGTTGCTGCGCAGGAAGGGAATCTGCAGGTCGGCGAAGGCCTTTTCCACGCCGTAGTTGCTCATCAGCGTGCCCACCACCGGTCCATGCAGGCGCCCTTCGGCTTTCCACGCACGCGCCAGGATGTACAGCAGATCATCGCCATCGACCGGGTTGCCCTGGTCGTCGGCCATCAACACCCGATCGCCATCGCCGTCGAAGGCGATGCCAAGATCGGCGCGGGTCTCGCGCACCTTGGCCGCCAGGTTGTCGATGTGGGTGGATCCCACACCTGCATTGATGTTGACGCCGTTGGGCTCGGCACCGATGCCGATCACTTCGGCGCCCAGTTCGCGGAACAGCAGCGGCGCGATCTGGTAGGTGGCGCCATGCGCACAGTCGAGCACCAGGCGCACGCCGCGCAGGTCGAACGTGCGCGGCACACTGGCCTTGCAGAACTCGATGTAGCGGCCCACCGCCTCACGGGCGCGCGAGGCCTTGCCCAGCTTCTCCGATTCGGCGGTGGTGAAGGCGATGTCCAGCGCCGCCTCCAGCGCCAGCTCGGTGGCATCGTCCAGCTTTTCGCCCTGGGCGGAGAAGAACTTGATGCCGTTGTCGTAGTGCGGGTTGTGCGAGGCGCTGATGACGATGCCGGCATCCACCCCCAGCGTGCGGGTCAGGAACGCCACGGCCGGGGTCGGCATCGGGCCCAGCAGCTGCACATCAACGCCGGCAGCGACCAGCCCGGCTTCCAGCGCTGCTTCGAACATGTAACCGGAGATGCGGGTGTCCTTGCCGATGATCACGATCGGCCGGCGCCCGTCCTGGCCGCGCTGGGCGACCAGGACGCGGCCGAGCGCATTGCCCAGGCGCAGCACGAAGTCGGCCGAGATCACGCCCTGCCCGACCCGCCCACGGATGCCATCAGTACCGAAGTACTTGCGGCCTCCCATCAAACCACCTCCGGCGCCGGCTGACGGCCGAGCATGGCCAGCAGATCGGACAGCCGGTCGCGCAGTTCACGACGGTCGCAGATCTGGTCGATGGCACCGTGCTCGAGCAGGAACTCCGAGCGCTGGAACCCTTCCGGCAGCTTCTCGCGCACCGTCTGCTCGATCACGCGCGGGCCGGCGAAACCGATCAGCGCCTGCGGCTCGGCGATGTTGATGTCGCCCAGCATCGCGAACGAGGCCGACACGCCGCCGGTGGTCGGGTGGGTCAGCACCGAGATGTACGGCAGCCCGGCTTCACGCAGCTTGCCCAGCGCAGCCGAGGTCTTGGCCATCTGCATCAGCGAGAACAGGCCTTCCTGCATGCGCGCACCACCGCTCTGCGAGAAGCACACGTAGGGCGCGCCGATCTCGACAGCGGTTTCCGCGGCCAGCGCGAAGCGCTCACCGACCACCGACCCCATCGAGCCGCCCATGAAGGCGAAATCGAACGACGACGCCACCAGCGCACGGCCCTTGAGCAGGCCGCGCATGGCGATCAGTGCGTCGTACTCGCCAGTGTTCTTCTGCGCGATCTTGATGCGCTCGCTGTACTTCTTCTGGTCCTTGAACTTGAGCAGGTCGGTCGGCCCCAGGCGCGCACCGATCTCGGTGGTGCTGTCGACGTCGAACAACGCCGCCAGCCGCGCACGCGCGCGGATCGCCATGTGGTGGCCGCACTTCGGGCACACCTCCAGGTTCTCTTCCAGTTCCGGCCGGTACAGCGCACTGCCGCAGTTGCTGCACTTTTCCCACAGGCCCTCGGGGACGCTGCGCTTCTTGCTGGGGGTGTTGTCGGTGCGGATGCCGGACGGCATCAACTTGCTGAGCCAACTCATGCGGGAGGACACTTCCGTTCAGGGCGGCCCGGGGGCCGCAAAGGCGGACAGTCTAGCTCCGCTTCCCCCGCCCGTGCACCCCTTGCCGGGCTTCGGGCTGGCGGGAAAAACCATGCTGGGACGTACGTTTAGCGCGGCAACGCCGTGCGGGGCACACATGTGCCGGTCAGCGGCCGGCACTGCCCTCAGTCGTCAAGGGCCTGCCGCAACGGGCTGAGGAAGGCCCGGGCACGCCGGGCGGCCTCGTCGGCCGAGTCGGCGTCGGCCAATGCGGCCACCAGCGCACTGCCGACCACCACACCGTCGGCCTGCCGCGCCATCGCCGCGGCACTGGCGGCATCCTTGATCCCGAAGCCAGCCACCACCGGCACCGAAGCGCGCTGGCGCAGGGCCTGCAGGCGTGCACCGGCCGCATCGCTGTCCAACCGCTCCGATGCGCCGGTCACACCGGCAAAGCTCACGTAATAGAGGTAACCACGGGCCAGCGCCAGCAGC
Organism: Stenotrophomonas maltophilia; assembly: GCF_023518235.1. NCBI lineage: Bacteria > Pseudomonadati > Pseudomonadota > Gammaproteobacteria > Lysobacterales > Lysobacteraceae > Stenotrophomonas > Stenotrophomonas maltophilia. The sequence continues at coordinate 4,747,215 of NZ_CP090423.1, read as the reverse complement.
TTGTCGGCGCGCGCTTCGCTGGTGGTCGGCGAGGCCAGCAGCACCAGCGCCAGGCCGGCGGTATCGAACGCCTGCTGCGCTTCGCCGGCTTCTTCCGGCGGCAGGTCGACCAGCAGCACGCCGTCCACGCCCGCCGCCACCGCGGCCTGGGCGAACGCGGCATAGCCATGGATCTCCACCGGGTTCAGGTAGCCCATCAGCACCACCGGGGTCTGTGCGTCGCGCTCACGGAACTGCGCCACCGCCTGCAGCACGTAACGACTACCGGCACCGCGTGCCAGCGCGCGTTCGGAGCTGCGCTGGATGGTCGGGCCGTCGGCCATCGGGTCGGAGAACGGCACCCCCAGTTCGATCACATCGGCACCGGCCTCGACCAGTGCATGCATGACCGGCACGGTCGCTTCCAGCGAGGGATCACCGGCGGTGACAAAGGGAATCAGCGCCTTGCGGCCAGCGGCACGCAGGCGGGCGAAACAGGCATCGATACGCTCAACGGACATGTCAGGTACATCCTTCAATCAGGTCAACGGCGCCGCTGGCGCCCCAGTACATTCTCGATACAACGCCATCGACGATCTCCACGCGGATCGCCAGGTCCGAACCGGGGTCCTGCCAGAGCAGGCTCTCTCCGGCTTCCGGGTCGTCGCCATAGGGCTGGGCGGTCACACCGGACGGCAGCAGCTGCAGTGCCTGCGCGCGGGGCATGTCCAGGCGCAGGCCGAACGGACCTGGCTGCACCACCACCTGCCCGGAATCATCGATCGGGGCCAGGTCGAAACGAACCACGTCGCCGTCCTGCACCATCATCGCCACGCCTTCCGGCAGCGTGCCGCGCTCGTAGTATTCGCAGCGCCCCTGCGTGGCCTCGTGCAGCCCGGCCGAATGCCAGGTGCCCTCCGCTTCAACTTCGCTGAACCGCTGGCCGATCAGCACCTCACCGGCATGGTCCAGGGCCACCGAGACCACCGCCGGTGCGCTGTCCTCATCGGCCTGCGGGGGGACCACCGGCGCAGGGGCGTCATCGATCGGGCGATGCGCCATGTCGTCGTTGCTGGCCGGGCGCTGCGCCGGCGCAATCGCCGCCGGTGCGGCCGGCGCAGGTGCCAGCACCGGCGGATCGGGCGGCGTGCATCCCCCCAACCCCACCGCCAGCACCAGCGCGCCGCCGTGGCGCAGCATCGAATTCACAGCACCAGGCCTTCGCGCGCGGCGATGGTGTGCACGTCCTTGTCGCCACGGCCGGACAGGTTGCACAGCACGATCTGGTCGCGCGGGCGCTCACGCGCCAGCTTGATCGCCTGCGCCAGCGCATGGCTGGATTCCAGCGCCGGCAGGATGCCTTCGGTGTGCGCCAGCAGGTGGAAGGCCTGCAATGCTTCCTCATCGGTGATGCCGAGGTAGCGCGCACGGCCGGTATCGGCCAGGAAAGCGTGTTCGGGGCCGACGCCGGGGTAATCCAGGCCCGCCGAGACCGAGTGGGTCTCGATGATCTGGCCATCGTCATCGCACAGCACGTAGGTGCGGTTGCCGTGCAGCACGCCGGGGCGGCCGGCGGCGATCGACGCGGCGTGGCGACCGGTGTGGATGCCATCGCCGGCCGCCTCGGCGCCCACGATCTCGACCTGGCGATCGTTGAGGAAGGCATGGAACAGCCCGATCGCGTTGCTGCCGCCGCCGACGCAGGCGGTGATCGCATCGGGCAGACGGCCATACTCGGCCAGCATCTGCTCGCGCGCTTCGCGGCCGACGATGGCGTTGAAGTCACGCACCATGCGCGGGTACGGGTCCGGGCCGGCCACGGTGCCGATGATGTAGAAGGTGTCCTGCACGTTGGTCACCCAGTCGCGCATCGCTTCGTTGAGCGCGTCCTTGAGGGTGGCCGAGCCGGAGGTGACCGGCACCACCGTCGCGCCGAGCAGCTTCATGCGGTAGACGTTGATCTTCTGCCGCTCGATATCGGTGGCACCCATGTACACCACGCACTCCAGGCCAAGCCGTGCGGCCACCGTGGCACTGGCCACGCCGTGCTGGCCGGCGCCGGTCTCGGCGATGATGCGTTTCTTGCCCATCCGCGCCGCCAGCAGCGCCTGGCCGATGGTGTTGTTGATCTTGTGCGCGCCGGTATGGTTCAGGTCTTCGCGCTTGAGCAGGATCTGCGCGCCGCCGACATGGTCGCTCAGGCGCTGGGCGTGGTAGATCGGGCTCGGCCGGCCCACGTAGTGGGCCAGGTCGCGGTCGTAGGCCTGCTGGAAGGCAGGGTCCTGGCGGGCCTGGTCATAGGCCTGGGCCAGTTCCTGCAGCGGGCCGACCAGGGTTTCGGCGACAAAGCTGCCACCGTAGCGGCCGAAGTGACCCTGGGCATCCGGGAAGGCATGGAAGTCGGCAATGGGGGAAGCTGACATGGAAGCGACCGCTGGTTCGAGACAGGTGGATACTCTAGCGCACGGGTCGTGACCGGAAAATGGATATTATCTGGCGCATCCCGTCAGGAAATCTCACATGAGCAGCTCATCGCTTCCGCCGCTCAACGCGCTGCGGGCGTTCGAGGCCACCGCGCGCCTGGGCGGTGTCGGCCGTGCCGCGCAGGACCTTCACGTCACCCACGGTGCGGTCAGCCGGCAGCTGAAGCTGCTGGAGGACCACCTGGGCCTGGCGTTGTTCCAGCGTGCCGGCCGTGGCCTGCGCCTGACAGCCGCCGGCACCCAACTGCACGCCGCGTGCGGTGAGGCGTTCGGTCGCATCGAAGACTGTGTGCGTGAACTGCGGCGGCCTGCGGCGTCACCAGCGCTGGTGCTGGGCTGCAGTGGCAGTGTGCTGGCACGCTGGATGATCCCGCGCCTGCCTGCACTGCAGGCGGCCCTGCCCGGCGTGCGCCTGCAATGGTCGGCGCTGGACGGCAGCTTCACCGAGGCGCAGGCGGCGCTGGACGCGGTGCTGCTGCTGGCACAGGGGCCGTGGCCGCGCGGTTGGCAGGTGCATGAGCTGGCACCGGAACGGGTGGGCGTGGTGGTCGCGCCCTCCCATCCGGCCGCGCAGCGCCTGCGCAGCGGGCCCCCCTCGGTGCTGCTGCAGGAGACGCTGCTGCACACCCGCTCACGGCCGCAGGCGTGGCCGGCATGGGCGAAGGCGCATGATCTGGATGCGTCGAAGCTGCAGCTGGGCACCGCCTTCGATCACCTCTACTACCTGTTGGAAGCAGCGGTAGCCGGGCTGGGCCCGGCCATTGCGCCCGAGCCACTGGTGGCCCAGGACCTGGCCGCGGGCCGGCTGGTGGCCCCTTGGGGCTTCACTGCTACCGGTGGCTTCTGGGTGCTGGCCCGGCCCGATGGCCCATTGGATGCGCGGGTCGATGCCCTGGCCGATTGGTTGGTGGGGCAGCTGTAGCGTCGAGTCTGCTCAACGCTACGGCGCGGTGGGTGCGGCCAGGCGTTGCTGCAGATCTTCGCGCAGGCGCGACAGCTCGACTTCGGCCTGCTGGCGCTGCTGCATGCCTTCGCGATGGATGCTGCGCACTTCCTCGACCGTGGCAATCAGCTGGTCGTGCACATGACGCAGCGTGGCAACGTCGATCACCCCACGCTGGTTGCTGCGCGCGGTATCCACCGATGCCTGGCGCAGCAGGTCGGCATTGCGGCGCATCAGCTCATTGGTGGCATCGTCGATGGCCGTGGACAGTTCAACCGCCGCCTTCTGCTCTCCCAGCGAAAGCTGGATCGCGAACTGGCGCTTCCACGACGGAATGGTGATGTCGCGGACGGCATTGAACTTCTCGATCAGCTGCAGCGCGTTGGCCTGGATCAACCGGATCATCGGCAGCGACTGATCGGCAGCATGCTGCATCAGCTGCAGGTCGGACACGCGCTTGTCGATCAGCCGGATCGCATTGTCGATCTCGCCCTGGCGGATGCGCTGCTGCGGATCCTCACTGCCCTGCCCAGCCAGTTGCTCGGCCTGCAGTTCCGCCAGCCGCTGCTTGCCCGCCGCCGCATACAGGCCGAGCGCATGGCGCTCTTCGCGGACGATGTCATGCATGCGGTCGAACTCGCCCACGCGCTTGGCCATCAACGTCTGCTGCACGCCGACATCGCCCAGCAACTGCTCGATCTGCGCGTTGGTATCGCTGAACTTCTGTACCAGCTCGCCCTTGGATACGCGTAGGCGATCGATCAGGCCACCGATCACCGGCACTTTCGACCTCTGCGCGAAGCCGTCCAGCTTCAGGCTGCGCGCGATGCGCACCACTTCGCCCAGTTTCTCGCCACTGGCGTCCAGGTCGCGGTTGCGCACCTGGTCCAGCAACTGGCTGGAGAACGCCGCCGTGCGCGTGGCGGCTTCACGCCCGAACACCTGCAGGTTGCCCGGTCGCAGATCGTCCAGCTCCATGCGGATCTCGGCGATGCGAGGCAGATCCTCGCGGCCCAGGCCCAGGGCCTGCAGTGCGCCCTCATCGAGCGGAGCGGCGGTCGTCGTGCCGGGCATGAGCGCAGCGGGGGTCTGGCTGTCCTGGGTCATCGGGCAGTCTCCTTGCAGTTGGGTATGCGGCAACGGCGGCCGGCTCACGGCAGTCTAGCCTGAGCCGCCGCCACCTCGTCATCAATCTGGGCGTGCAGTGTGCTGGCCCTCGCGGCCAGGGCGGCACCGGCACCGGCCTGCTTCGCCAGAGCGGCCTGTCGCCAGGCCGGCAGCAGAACATCGTGGATGCGCGCGAAGCGCTGCAGCAGCACCGCGTCCTGGTCCTGCAGCAGCTGCCACTGAGCGGCCTCGACACGATGCAGCGCAGCCAGCCGGCGCAGGTGATCCAGCCGCTGCGACAGCGCGGCCTGGCCGGCCGCATCACATCGCTCCAGCCGTGATACGCCCAGCTCGACCCAGGCGTCCAATGCCGTGGCCGCCTCTGCACGCTCGGTGATGGCCAAGGCTCGGGCCTGCTGATGCTGTTGCAGGTGCTGGGCCTGCTCGCGCGCCTGCAGGGCCAGTACGCCCAATTGCGACTGCAGCGCACGCCCTTCCGCCTCACGGTCGACATCGCGCCCAAGCAGGCGCCCCCACCAGCTCTCCTGGCGCCGGATCTGCGCAGGGTTGCCGGCCTGGAGTGCCAGGGCAATGCGTGCCAACGCGGCCACCAGGCCTTCGCCTGCAACCGAGGGCACGCCAGCGGCGCGCTGGGTGAGCGCCTGCAGCAGTGGCGTACCGTAGTCAGCCAGCACGGCGATATCGGCCGTGTCCGGCAACACCGGTGACGGCAGTGTCGCCGGTGCGGTCACGGCAGAGGCGGCGGCTGTGGGCTCGATGCCGCGCTGCCTTCAGCGTCTTCCGGTGGCAGCGACTCGCCGTAGAAGTGGCGCATCAAGGCCTCGTCCAGTGCGCGTTCTTCCGGCGTCGTGGCACGGCGAACGCGTGCACGCTGCGGCACCCCACTACCGTGCCCACGATGCTCGACCTGCTGCCGCGCCCAGCCGGCGAACGCGGCCAAGGTCTGCGACACCTGTACCTGCTGCGCCTGCGATGCCGCCAACAGTTCGACCAACGGTGCCAGGCCGGCCTGCAGGTCTTCGGCCAGGACCGTGGCCGGCACGCCCGGAGCCGCCGCGATCGACGCCGACGTGGCAGAGGGCTGACGTGTTTCAGAAATGCGCTGCAAGGCCTCCAGCAACGCCTGCCACGGCACCGGTGCCGCAACGGCGATGGCTTCCTGCGCCGGCGGTGGCTGTTGCAGGGCCGTGGCGATGTCGGCCAACTGCGCAACCACTCGCCCACCGACGTCGCTGTCGTCGGCGCCCATGGCCTTGTTGCGCAGGAAATCGCGCTTGATCTGTGCCCAGCGCTGGGCCTGCGCATCATCCAGCACGCCGCGCAGTTCGGCCAGCTTCAGCAGGTTCTCCTCGGCGCCGGTGGTCAGCAGCTGCGCCTCGCCCAGGTAATGGTCGGAGATCAGCTGCTGCAGCTCTTCTTCGTTCATCACCGGCGAGATCTTCTCGGCCAGCTTGTTCATGTTGCGGTAGCTGCCCTGCAGGCGGAACGGCGGTTCGGTGCGGTAGCGATCGTCCTGTGCGGCACTGGCGATGTACTGCTGGTTGACCCGGTAGACCACGTCGCGCACGCGCAGCATGCGCTGCAGGGTGGCGGTGATCTCGTTGATCTCCGCACTGCTGTAGGCGTGACTGAGGCCGTTGGTCGAGACCTCCTTGCCCATCGCGCGATCAACCAGCACGTACAGGTCGGCCATGTCACGGGTGGCCAGCGGCGCCAGCACCGGATTGGAGGTCAGGCTGTTCTCGATATAGCTGAGGGTGAACGCCGCTTCCATGCCGCCCAGCACATCACCGAGGTTGTAGATGTCGGCACGGTTGGCCAGCATGTCCGGAATCTTGAACACCTCACCCGACTCGGTATACGGGTTACCGGCCATGACCACGCAGAACTTCTTGCCGCGCATGTCGTAGGTGCGGGTGCGGCCACGCCACACGCCCTCGATACGGCGGGTACCGTCGCACAGCGAAATGAATTTCTGCAGGAACTCGGGATGGGTGTGCTGGATGTCGTCGACATACAGCATGGTGTTGTTGCCCATCTCCAGCGCCAGGTTGAGCTTCTCCAGTTCCTGCCGCGAGGTCGCATCGGGCGCTTGCTGTGGATCGAGCGAGCGCACTTCATGGCCCAGCGCCGGCCCGTTGATCTTCATGAAAACCAGGCCCAGGCGATGCGCCACGTATTCCATCAACGTGGTCTTGCCGTAGCCTGGCGGCGAAATCATCATCAGCAGGCCCATCAGGTCGCTGCGCTTGTTCTCGCCGACCGTGCCCATCTGCTTGGCCAGGTTGTCGCCGATCACCCCCAGGTAGACGTCATTGATGAGCTTGTTGCGCACGAACGAGGACAGCGGACGCGCCTTGAACTCGGACAGGCGCAGGGCCTGCCGCTCGCGGCTGATGATGCCCTGGCGCACGCTCTGGTAGGCATGGAAGGAGGGCACAAAGCGCTGCAGATGATGCTGCAGCCGCGACTGGAAATCGTCCAGCGTCAGCACCAGCGTGCCGCCCTGGATGCGCGGGTGCTCGCCCAGCAGCCCCTTCACCTCGGCGCGCAGCGTGGCCTCGCTGGCACGCGTGCGCAGCTGCCGCTGCACCAGCAGCAGCGCGGCGGCTTCGTCGACGTAACCAGCGTGCGCAGCCTGGGCCGGCAGGCTGGCCAACGCACGCAGCCACTGCCCGGCCAGGGCCCAGCGCGTGGCCAGCGGATCCTGGTTGCGCTGCAGCGCGCGTTCGAAAGCATCGCGCTGACCGGCCTGCTCCAACCGTGAGGACAAGGCATCCAACAGCGCCTGCGCATGTCGGCTGATGCTGAAGACCGGGTCACCATCGCGCAGTTCATCGGCCAGATAGGCGGCCGCATCGGCGGCCATGTCGGCATCGAACGGAAGGGCCTGCGCCTGCGCATAGTCGTGCAGGGCCTTGGCCATTTCGACGCGCAGCGCCTGACGGCCCTCGTCGGATCCGAACAGACGGGCAATGGTGTCAGCGCCGGCCTGGCGGCTGGGCCACTGCGCGACAGCATCGTCGCGTTGCAGCGCGGCCCAGAACACCTGGGCCAGGGCGCGTACCCGTGGCGCATGCCGCAGCGGACCGGCGGCCTGCTGCAACGGCAACAGCGCACGCAGTATCAGCGCGGCGTCGTGGTCGTGGATGCCACGCTCGTAGCCCTCGCGGTAACGCGGCGCGGCAAACGCACGCACGCGCTGGTCCAGGGCCTCCGGTTCGGCGGCGTCGTGCAGCAGTTGGGGCAGGTCCAGCCCGTCGCGCCCCGCTTCTGCCGTGCGCAGCAGGCAGCCGGCCAGGTACTCGCCGCGGTAGATGGCTTCGGATTCCGAATCCAACGTGACCGGCCAGAACGGCTTCAGCGCGTCCAGTTCCGGGTCGTGCAGGGTTTCCAGGAAATCGGTGCCGGTCAGATGGATGGCCAGCGTATCGCCGCGCGGCAGCAGGGTCAGATCCAGTGCCTGTGTATTGACGCTGAAACGATGCCGCGGCCCCAGCCGCACCACATTGCCACCGGCTTCGTACAGATCGCTGCGGTCGCGCAGCTGGCGCACCGCCTGGTCGCGCACGCCCTTCAGGCGCGCCTCGATGTCGTCGGCCTTGACGTTGTCATGCAAGGTGCGCAGGCGTTCGGCCAGCTCACGCAGCTTGAGGATCAACGGATCGCCGGCGAAGAACGCGTTGAGCTCGTCAGGGCTGGCAAAGCGTTCGGTGCGCTTGGCCAGGCCGTCAAGGATGCGATTGGCCGCATCGAGCACTGAACGCGCCTTGCGCTGGCGATCGTCCAGCAAGGCCTGCTTGTGCGTATCAAATGCCTCGACCAGTTCCTCGCGCTTGCTCAGGATGTCGCCGAGGAACTGTTCATGCTCGCCGAACTGGCTCTCCAGCTCTTCCAACTGCACCAGCAGGCGCGACAACTGTTCGTCGGCGCGCTCCGGGTCGGTGGCCAGGGCCAGCGCACTGGTGATCGATTGCGAAAACAGTGCGAACTGTGCGGCGAACTGCGCTACGGCCTCGGCCGAGCCCAGCGATCGGCGGCGCTGATCAGCGCGTGTGCGGGCCTGGTTGAGGCGGCCATAGAGCACCGAGATCGACTCGACCACACGGGTTCGGGCAGTGGCATCGTCCACCTTCAGCCCGGCCATCAGCTCGGACAGCATGTCCAGGTCGGCGGCCATGCCACGCAGCCCTTCCAGCTGCTCGTCCAGCTGGCGGGCACTCTGCGCCTGCTGGGCGGCTTCATCCAGCGCCTGCAGCCGCAGGGTGAGCGGCGCCAGTGCGGCCTCGCCCGCGAGGAATTCACCGGTGGCGGCGCCAACACGGTCCTGCGCCTGTACCAGCTCGGCGGTCATCGCCTCGATGCGCGCGGTGTCGATGTAGCGCAGCTCGCGGATGGTCAGCAGCCGCCCACGCAAGGCAGCGATCGCATTGAGCGCCTCGACGAAGGCCTGCACTTCATCACAGTTCTGCGGCTGCAGCCGGCCAAGCAGCGCCTTGTGCGCGGCCTCGGCCTCGACCATCGCCTGCGCCGACTGCTGGCGGATCGACTGCACCTTCTCGTATTCGTCCAGCACCGATTCGCCGGTGGCGCTGATCTGTCGCAGCAGCACCTCGGCGCCATCGCAGGCCTCGTCGCCCAGCCAGTGGTGGGCGTCGAACAGCCTGCGGGTGTCGGCGACCAGGCGCTGGTAGCGCTGTACCGACACGTCCTGGCCTTCAATCTCACGTGCCAGGTTGAACAGGTTGGAGATGCCGCGCACCAGTTCGGCGTTGCCGATGCGGCCCATGAAGGTGTTGCCGGGCGGCCGGCTGGCGGCAAACTCGTCACTGCTGAACGGGGTCTGCCAGACCTGCATCGGATGGATGCGGGTCGGTTCGCTGCCCTCGGCATGGAACAGCACCATGCGCCCGTCCTGCATCAAGGCGTAGCCATGGCCGAACACCGGGTTCTGCAGCACGCGCTGGATGGTGTTGTAGACGAACAGTGCCGAGCGCCCGCCTTCGCGCTCGTAGAAGATGTACAGCACGTCCTCGCCGTTCGGCGAGCGGATGCTGCGCTTGAACTGCATGCCGGCCATCGAGGCGTCGAACGCCTTGTGCTCGCCGCCCTGCAGGTAATAGCCACCCGGGAAGATCACGCCGTGGTCTTCGGGCAGCTGCACGCAGGCCTGCACGATCGCATCGTTGCGCACGATGCCGCCGGTCAGCGTGTTGTAGATCAGGCCGCGCCACTCCGTCTCGCGATACGGCAGCACCTTCAGCAGCACCAGCGAACCGACCCGGGCGAACTCGAACTGGGCGTCGTCCAGCGACTGGGTGCTGTCCTCGACTGGTTCGCTGTAGATGCCCTGCCCGGTTTCGGTGTTGTTCTCGACCTTGATGGTCAGGTCGCCACCGGTGGTTTCCACGAACAGGGTGTCGAGGATGTTCAGGTGCGAATGGCGGCCATTGACCGCCAGGTCGCGGGTCGCCCTGGTCCATTCGAAGTCGAACGGCGGCGGCAAAGCGATATCGCGCTCACCGCGCGCATCCAGATAGGTCAGTTCGCCATCGCGCGACAGCGCCCAGCGGAACACGCGCACGTCACTGCTGCGCTCGCCGATCTGGAACGAGGCCAGCAGCTTGTCGCCCACCACGATCAGCTGCAACAGGCGTGCATGCTTGTAGTAGGCATACAGCTCATTGAAATCGTGCACGAAGCCCGGCTGGTCGAGGAAGCTGCCCTTCAGCTCCAGCGCGGCGACATCGTAGCCGTCGTCGCCCTGCACCAGCCGGTACAGGCCGAACACATCCTCGATGCGGGTCTGGGTCTTCAGCCCGATGAACACGTTGTAGCCGAACAGCAGGCGGTCCGGGCCCACCTGCACGATGTCACGGCCGACGCAGTTGTTCTCGCTGCGGATGCGGAAACGCCCGACCACTTCCAGCCGGCTGTCGCCGAACTCGGTCAGGCGCTGGCGGTTGAGCGTTTCGGCCAGGCCCTGCAGGCGCTGGCCCTGCTCGGCCAGGCGGCGGCGCAGGACTTCGTAGGCACCGCCCTGGGCAACGGCCTGGTCGACGCTGGTGGCGCCGGCCTCCGCTGCGGTGGATTCGGCGGTCGGTTGGGTTTGAGACATCAGCAGGCTTCCGGCTCACGGGCGGACGGTCGCGGGTGCGGCCGGCGCGGGCGGGCGGTGGTCACAGCGGCCACCGCCCGATGCATCAACGGGCGCTGTCGAGCACGGTAGCCGACACGGTCGGCACCGTTTCGGCGTCCTCGGCGATCTGCCGCGGTGCCGGCTCGGCCACGGCCACGCCCAGGTAGCGCTGCATCAGCTCCTGCACGATCGGGCTCTTGCCGGCGAAGCCTTCGATCGACTTGCCCAGTGACACGGCCTTGACCAGGTTCTCGAACATGCCGCCGTCGCCGCCGACCAGATCGATGTCGGCGTTGCGCAGTGCGCTGGCGATGACGTTGGCGTTCTCGCGCGACACTTCCTTGCCCGCCTCGATCGAGGCCAGCGCCTGCTTCAGGCTGTTGTCCAGCATCATGCGGAACTCTTCGTGGCCACGCGCCTGGTCGCTCAGCGAAGCGATCGCCTCGAACTTGCGCACCAGGCCCTCGGCCTCGGCCAGCAGCTTCTTCTGTACCACACCGGCCTCGGCGTTGCCCAGCGATTCGGTGGCCGTGGCACGCGCCAGGCCCATCTTTTCTTCGCCCTGGGCCTGCGCCTGCAGCGTCTCGGCCAGCACACGGGCCTCGTTGCTGCCCTGCTTCAGGCTGGCTTCGGCCTTGGCTTCGATCACGCGCGCCTCGGCAATACCGACCTTCTCGATGGCCAGTGCCGAGGCCTCGCGCACCTGCGCCTCGGCCAGGCCCGGTGCGGCCTGTTCGGCACGCAGCGCGTCGGCCAGCAGACGCTTGGCTTCGGCCTGCTTGCCGGCCGCTTCGTGCTCGGCCTGGGCCAGCGTGGTCAGTTCCACCGCACGGTGCTTGGACGCGGTTTCGCGCGCCTGCGCCTCCTTCACTTCGCGCACCAGCGATTCCTGCGCCTTGGCTTCGGCTTCCAGGATCAGCACCTGCTTCTGGCGGTCGGCCTCGGAGACCTCGCGCACTTCCTTGATGCGCTCTTCTTCCTGCGCCACGGTCTTGTCAATGGAGATGCGTTCGCGGGTGATGTTGGCCACGTCCATCTTGCCCTGCTCGACCACCTTGTCACGCTCCACGCCCTGCAGCTGCACTTCGCGGTCGGTGGTGACCTGCTCCAGCTGGCGGGCGCGCTCGACGCGCTCGGCTTCGATGGCCACCGCGCGCTGGCGGTTCTGTTCGGCCACTTCCACCTCGCGCAGGCGGTTCTGGTCACGGATCTCGATCAGCTGCTGCGCTTCGATGCGCGCGTTCTCGGACAGCTGGCGCTGTTCTTCCTGCACCTTGGCGGTCTCGGCTTCCTCGCGCGCGCGGATGGTCTCGATCTCGCGCTTCTGGCGCGCCTCGGCTTCGGCCTGCTGGCGCTCCAGCGCCAGCAGCGCTTCACGTGCCTCCACGTTCTTCTTGGTGATGGCGAGCTTCTCGTTCTGCTCCAGCTCGTTGGTCACCACATTCTGCGCAGCGGTCAGCTCGGTGATCTTGCGGATGCCCTGCGCATCGAGGATGTTGAACTGGTCCAGCAGCGACTTCGGCGTCTGTTCCAGGTAGTCGATGGCCACGTCTTCGAGCACATAGCCGTTCAGATCGTTACCGATCACCGCGATGATCTCGTCGCGGAATTCCTGGCGCTTCTCGAACAGTTCGGTGAAGTCGAACTTCTTGCCGACAGTTTTCAGCGCCTCGGAGAACTTGGCGTTGAACAGCTCGTCCACGGCATGCTTGTCGGATGCGCGGTCGGCGCCGATGGCCTTGGCCACGCGCAGCACGTCGGCCTGGGTCTCATTGACCCGCAGGTAGAAGGCCACGGCGATGTCGGCCCGCATGTTGTCGCGGCAGATCAGCCCTTCCTTGCCGCGGCGGTCGATCTGCAGGGTGATCAGGCTGATCCGCATCAGCTCGGCGCGGTACAGCACCGGGATGATCAGTGCGCCGGTGAAGTGCACCTTCGGCGTGGAACTCATGTCGTTGACGATCAGGGCCACACCCTGGTCGACCTTGCGGTAGAAGGCCTTGAACAGCCCGGCCAGGCCGAGCAGGCCGACCAGCAGGACGGCCACGCCGATCAGGAAGGGGGCCATGGTTGCCAACGTCATCAGTGATTCTCCTTGTTGCCCGGAAGCAGGTTGTCCTGGAAATCGAGGGCGACCGCGTCGGCGCGGACCACCCGGTAGTAGTGCTTTTCGGCCACGTGCTCTACCAGCACGATGCGCTCGCCACGCTGCAGTTCGATGTCGCTGCGAACCTGCAGGACCAGCCCGGCGCCACCGTCGTCGACCGTGGCGTGGCCGCTGCGCGCGTCCACCTTCGGCGAGGCGACCTCGCCGATACGCCCCAGCAGCGAGGTCTGGGCCACCGGCCGCAGGCGCAGCAGGAACCGACGGATCGGGCGCAGCAGCAGTGCCGTCAGCGGTATCGCCGGCAGTGGAGCGAGCACGGCCACGAGCGCGCCGAACCCCCAGCGCAGCAGGTCCGGCAGTGGCAACAGTACGAACAGATGGATGAAGTAGGTCAAGGCCCAGCCGAAGAAACCCAGCAGGGTGACCACGACCATGACCGGCACGCCGCCCAGGCCGAAGCGCTGCAGCAGGGCCGACAGGCCGCTGAGATCGTTGCCGCCGTCCAGCGCGCCGTCGGCGCCGAGGTCGCCGAATCCGTCATCCACCAGGCCAAACGCGGCAAGCCCCCAATAGACCAGCGCTACCGCCAGCACGATGCTGTACGGCAGGGTCGGGAAACAAAACACCACGGTGAGGAATTCCTGCATCGCTTGCCTTCCTGGGCTGAGGGCGGCGGTCGCCCGTTCGGGACGCGCAGAACGCGCCCCGTCGATCCTCGCGCCTGCCTTCACGGCAGGCGCTGAGGACCATCCTATGTGAAGAATGCGTGCAGGCTCAAATCCGGTGGTAGATGACGACGAATAGTGACGCCAATCACTCCAGAACCGTGCAGTCCGCGCGGCGCACTTCCTCGACGAAGGTGCGCATCTTGTAGCCATCCTTGATGCCCGGCTCCAGTTCGATGCCGCTGGAGACGTCCACGCCCCACGGCAGCGTGGCCAGCACGGCATCGTAGACGTTGTCGGGGTTCAGCCCGCCGGCCAGCAGGAACGGCCGGTGCAGCCCGGTCGGGATGCGACCCCAGTCGAAGGCCACGCCGGTGCCGCCACCGCCGCCCGGGGCGTGGCTGTCGAACAGGAAACCGGCCGCGCTGGGATAGCGCAGCTGCAGGGTGCGCGCGTTGACCTCCTCGCGCCCGCCCATGGCAATGGCCTTCAGGTAGGGCATGTTGAAGCTGCGGCAGAAGCTCTCGTCTTCCTCGCCATGGAACTGCAGCAGGGTCGGCCGCACCGTGCGCAGCACCTCGCGTACCTCTTCCTTGCTGTTGTTGCGGAACAGGGCCACCACATCGACCATCGGCGCGATCGCCTGGCGCATCGCGCGCGCCTCGGCCGGGGCGACCCGGCGGCTGCTTTCACGGGCGAAGATGAAACCCACCGCGTCCACGCCCAGCTCACCGGCCAGGCGGACGTCGCCGGCACGGGTCATGCCACAGAACTTGATGCGCGTACGGTAGTAGGAGCGGCTCATAGCGTGACCTCGGCGGGCAGATGCCAGTTGTCGGGGTACAGAGGCCCAAGGAACACCAGGCCCTGTGGCGGTGCGGTGGGACCGGCTACGGTACGGTCGCGCCCGGCCAGCAGTTCGGCGATCCAGTCCACCGGTTTCTCGCCGCTGCCCACCAGGATCAACGAACCGACGATATTGCGGACCATGTGATGAAGGAATGCATTGCCCTGCACAGCCACCTCGATCACCTCGCCGTGGCGGCTGACCTGCAGCGACTGCAGCTCGCGGCGCGCGTGCAGCGCCTGGCACTGCACGGAGCGGAACGCGCTGAAGTCGTTCTCGCCAAGCAGGGCCTGGCCGGCAGCGTGCATCAGGGTTTCGTCCAGCGCCCGGCGCTCCCAGCTCAGGGTCTGCCGATCCAGCGCCGGCCGCACCTCGCGGTTGAGCAGGCGGTAGCGGTAGCGCCGCGCACGCGCCGAGAAGCGGGCGTGGAAATCGTCGGCCACCGGCACGCACCAGCGCACCGCGATCGAACGCGGCAGGCGGGTGGTGGTGCCCAGCATCCAGGCACGTGGATCACGCACCACCCCGGTATCGAAATGCACGACCTGGCATTGGCCGTGCACACCGGCATCGGTGCGACCGGCGCAGACCACCTGCACCGGCGCATCGGCCACCGAAGACAGGGCCTGTTCAAGGCTGGCCTGCACGCTGGGGCCACCTTCTCCCAGGTTCTGCCACCCCCTGAAATCGCTGCCGTCGTATTCGACGCCGAGCGCGTAACGCATGTGCTACCTCGATGTTGCAGATGGGACGGCGCTCAGGCCGGATCGCGTTCCGACCAGACCGCCAGTTCGTTGCCACCGGGCTCGACGAACTGGAAGCGGCTGCCCCCCGGGAAGGAAAACACCGCGCGCACGATCTCGCCGCCGGCGGCGCTCACTGCGGCCTGCACCGGCAGCAGCTGGTCGGCGTACAGCACCAGCAGCGGCGCGCCGCTTTCACTGGCCTGCGCAGGTTGGCCGCGGAAGAACCCGCCCTGCAGGCGGCCATCGTCGAAGGCGGTGTAGTCGCTGCCATAGTCGACGAACGACCAGCCGAACACCTTCTCGAAGAAGGCACGGCTGGCCGCCGGATCGCGGGAGGCGAATTCAACGTAGTCGATGCGGCGCTCGCGGCTCATGGCAGGGTCCTTGTTGGCGGAATCGGTCACGGCAGACGGGCCAGCAGTTCGCGTGCCTGGTTCTGGCAGTGCAGGTCGCCGCCTTCGGCCACTTCCTGCAGCAGCATGCGGGCGGTCTGCGCATCGCCCAGGTCGAGATAGGCGATGGCCAGCTCCAGCCGCTCCTGGCCGGCGCGTGGCGACCAGCCGGCATCACTGCCCGGTACGGCGACGTCTTCGTGCGCGGCCCCGGCCGGCAGCTCATGCAACGCCGTGCTGGAATGCGCGTTGTCCTGCGCCTCGGCCGGCAGATCAAACACGCCGCGGAACTGCGGCTGCTGTTCGGCCTGCAGCGCGTAATCCGGTACCGCCACCTCAACGGGGGCCGCCGGCGCGTCCGGTTCATCCAGCACGGATGCAACCGGCACCCCGTCGTCCTGTGCGGCCACGGGCTCGTCCCAGCGTGGCAGATCGGTCACCGCCGCAGGCAGTTCCACCACCTCGTCATCGCGCAGCGTCTGCGCCTGCCATTCGGCCGGAGCAGCGGTGCCGGCGACCGGTTCGCCGCCCACCTCGTCCTGCACCTCGGCCTCGGTCGCCCAGGCCGGCATCGCCGGCTCGTGGCGGCCTCCGTCGGCCACCGCCGACGACCAGGAGGACTGCTCGGCCAGCGTATCCAGCGCCGCACCGGCCGGTACCGCTGCGGCCAGACCGGCGGCATCGTCTTCTTCGCGCAGCGGCGGCAGCGGCGACGGCTTGCGACGGCGCAGCAGCCAAGCCGCGGCGGCCGCCAGCAGCAGTACCGGCAGGCCCAGCCAGTACCACGGGGCGGCCGCGTCGCGCGATTCCGGAGCCTGTGCCAACCGCTGCTGTGCGGCGGCCAGGTCGTTGTCCTTCATCGCGATCAGCGATTGCTGCTGTTCCTTCAGTTTTTCCAGATCGGCCACACGCTGCTTCAGCTCACCAATCTCGGCATCGCGGGTGGCGATGTCCTCGCGGGCCTGGCGCAGTTGTTCGTTGCCCAGCATGTCACCCTCGCTGCCGGCACCAGTGCCGGTGGTTGTGCCCGCGTGCGCAGCGTCGGAGGCCAGCGCCGGGGCGATTTCAAGTCGTGCCCCGTTGGCCGCAGCCGGGGAGGAAGCGTCTGCTGCGGCTGCCTTGGCAACCGGTGCGACGGTGCCGGCGGGCTGCGGCACGGTACGTGCCTGGCGCCACTGCGCGGTGTGCTCGCGCACCAGCGCGGCGGCCTCGCCTGCGTCGATCGCGGCCACTGCATCGGTACCCGGCATGCGCAGCACCGCGCCCTGCTTGAGCAGATTCACGTTGCCGCGGATGAAAGCCTCCGGATTGGCACGCAGCAGCGCGATCATCGCGCGATCGCGGCTGACCTGGCTGCCGCGCGCGACCGTGGCGGCGATCTGCGACAGCGTCTGGCCGCGCTGCACGGTGAGGCTGCCATCGGCCGCAATCGATGCCGATGCCGATGCCGATGCCGAGCGCGATGCTGCCGGCGCCGCCGCTGCACGGGCCGGTTCGGCCTGGGTAGCCGGCGTGGGGGCTGGCTCACGGGCGATGGTGTTGGACAGGGTCCCTGCCGGGGCAACAATCTCCGGTTCGGCAACGGCCAACGCACTGGCCGGCGCGTCAACCAGCGCCGAATACTCGCGCACCAGCCGGCCCTGGCCCCAGTCGGCCTCGATCAGGAAACTCAACGACGGGGCCTCGACCGGCGCCTGCGAAGTCACCCGCACCACCGCCCTGCCCTGCGCATTGCGGGTCAGCTCGAACTGCAGCTCGCTGACCAGCCCGCTGGGCCGCTGCAGGCCGACACGTTCGAAGGTGACCGGCGAGGCCAGCGCCACGCGCAGGTTCTCCAGCTCGGAGGGGTCGGCCGAGACCACCGGGATCTCGGCCAGCAATGGCTGGCCGGGCTTGGACAGGACACGGATGTCGCCCAGACCGAGGGCGAGCGCCGAACTGCTGGCCAGGGCCAGCAGCGCAGCGGAAAGATAGGTGAGCGGACGCTTCGCGCCCTTGGCCCGTTTATTCATGGGCGACACTATAAAGCGTGCGGACCGGGGTCCGCACCCACCGATGGCGAGCCTTCGGCACTGCTGGTCGCTGGCCGGCAGCACCACATGCCCATCATTGAAGGCAATGCCGGCCAGCGGCCGGCACTACCGCAGTGATCAGCGCGCTTCGGCGGCGACCAGCTCGGCCAGCTGCACGGCGTTCAACGCTGCACCCTTGCGCACATTGTCCGACACGATCCACAGGTTCAGGCCGCGCGGGTGCGACAGGTCCTCACGGATACGGCCAACGTACACCGCGTCGGTGCCCGAGGCATGGGTGACCGGGGTCGGGTAACCACCGGCTTCGTGGCGATCCACCACTTCGATGCCCGGCGACTGCTCCAGCAGCGCGCGCGCCTCGGCCACGGTGACCTTGTCACGGGTCTCGATCGCCACCGACTCGGAATGACCGTAGAACACCGGCACGCGCACGGCGGTCGGGTTCACCAGGATGCTGTCGTCGCCGAGGATCTTGCGGGTTTCCCACACCAGCTTCATCTCTTCCTTGGTGAAGCCGTTGTCCTGGAAGTCGTCGATATGCGGGATGAGGTTGAAGGCGATCTGCACCGGGAAGCGCTGCGGATCGATCTCCTGGAAGCTCAACAGCTGGCCGGTCTGCTTGCCCAGTTCCTCCAGCGCCGAACGGCCGCCGCCGGACACCGACTGGTAGGTGGAGACGTTGATACGCTCGATGCCGTACTTGCGGTGCAGCGGCGCCAGCGCCACCAGCATCTGCATGGTCGAGCAGTTGGGGTTGGCGATGATGCCGCGCGGGCGGTTGCCGATCTGGTCCGGGTTGACCTCGGACACCACCAGCGGCACGTCATCGTCGTAACGGAAGGCCGAGGAATTGTCGATCACCACCGCACCGGCGGCGGCGAACTTCGGCGCGTACTCCTTGGACACGCTGCCACCGGCCGAGAACAGGGCGATCTGGACACCACTCGGATCGAACGTCGCCAGGTCCTGGATCTTGATCTTCTGGCCGTTGAACTCGACTTCGCCACCGGCCGAACGCTCCGAAGCGAGCAGGCTCAGGGTGCCGACCGGGAAATCACGTTCGGCCAGGATGGCCAGCATGGTCTCGCCGACCGCACCGGTGGCGCCGACGATGGCGACGTGGAAACTGCGCTGTGCATTGCTCATGGGGGAACTCTCACGAAAACGGGAATGGGAAAATCGTGCACGACAGCTGGGTTCGGGGAACCTCCTCAAGCGGGACGCGCGGAGGTTCCCTATCGTTTGCCGGTTTTTTTGCCCAGGGTCACGCGCGCAGCCAGGGCCGCGTCCGCGTTGATCGCGCTCGGCATATGCGCCGCGTCACCGGCCAGACCGAGGCCGGCCAGCAGGTTGTCCACGGCCAGCTGCACCATCGCCGTACGCGTGGCCAGCGAGGCGCTGCCGATATGCGGGGTCAGCACCACGTTGCGCAGCGCCAGCAGTTCCGGGCGCACCGCCGGTTCGCCCTCGTAGACGTCCAGACCGGCGGCAGCCAGACGGCCGTTGGCCAGCGCATCGGCCAGCGCCAGCTCGTCAACGATGCCACCGCGGGCGATGTTCACCAGGGTGGCCGAGGGCTTCATCTTCGCCAGCGCCGCCGCATCGATGATGTGATGCGAGGCCGGGGTGTACGGCAGCACGGTAAGCAGGTGGTCGGACTGTGCCAGCAGCGTGTCCAGGTCCACGTAGGATGCGCCGAGCGCGGCCTCGGTCTCGACCGGCAGGCGCGAACGGTTGTGGTACAGCACCTTCATGCCGAAACCGTGGGCACCACGGCGGGCGATGCCCTGGCCGATGCGGCCCATGCCGAGAATGCCCAGCGTGCTGCCGTGGATGTCGGCGCCGAGCATGGTCTGGAACGACCACTGCTGCCACTGCCCTTGGCGCAGCCAGCGCTCGGATTCGGTGATGCGGCGCGCAGTGGCCATCAGCAGCGCGAAACCAAGATCGGCCGTGGTCTCGGTCAACACGTCCGGCGTGTTGCTGGCAAGGATGCCGGCGGCGCTCAGCGCATCGACATCCAGATTGTTATAGCCGACGCCGACATTGGCGATCACCTGCAGCTGCGCAGCGTCGGCCACCTGGGCCGCACCGATGCGCTCGTTGAGGGTGATGATCGCGCCATCGGCGCCGGCCAGCTGTTCGGCGATCTGCGCAGGCGACCAGGCGGTAACGGTGTCGGTGACGCGCAGCTGCACGCGATCGCGCAGCGGCGCGATGGCCGCGTCGATCAGCGGCTGGCTCACCCACACCGTCGGCCGCGTGTCAGCCATCGATGCGCCCGGGAATGCGCGGGGTGATCGTGCCGACATCGCCGCACTGCGCGCGATGGCGCAGTGCCTGATCCATCAGCACCAGCGCCATCATCGCCTCGGCGATGGGGGTGGCGCGGATGCCGACGCAGGGGTCGTGACGGCCGGTGGTGACCACCTCGACCACGTTGCCGGCGGTATCCAGCGATGGGCCCGGCAGGCGCAGGCTGGAGGTCGGCTTCAGGACGATCGAGGCGACCACCGGCTGGCCGGTGGAAATGCCGCCGAGGATGCCGCCGGCATGATTGCTGGCAAAGCCCTGAGGAGTCAGCAGATCACGGTGCTCGGTGCCCTTCTGCGCAGCGCTGGCAAAGCCATCGCCGATCTCCACGCCCTTCACTGCATTGATGCTCATCAGCGCGGCGGCGAGGTCGCCATCGAGCTTGCCGTAGATCGGTTCGCCCCAGCCCGGCGGCACGTTGTCGGCCACCACGTCCACGCGCGCACCGACCGAGTCACCGGACTTGCGCAGCGCATCCATGTACGCCTCCAGCTGCGGCACCTGTTCGGCGTGCGGCCAGAAGAACGGGTTGTCTTCCACCGCCGACCAGTCGAAACCGGCCGGACGGATTTCGCCCAGCTGTGACAGGTAGCCGCGCACGGTGACGCCGAAGCGTTCTGCCAGCCACTTCTTGGCGACCACGCCGGCGGCCACGCGCATGGTGGTTTCGCGCGCCGAAGAGCGGCCACCACCGCGCGGATCGCGGATGCCGTACTTGTGCCAGTAGCTGTAGTCGGCATGACCCGGACGGAACTGCTGGCCGATGTTGGCGTAGTCCTTGCTGCGCTGGTCGGTGTTGCGGATCAGCAGCGCGATCGGGGTGCCGGTGGTCAGCCCCTCGTACACACCGGACAGGATCTCGACCTCGTCGGCCTCGCGCCGCGCCGAGGTGTGCCGGCTCTTGCCGGTGGCACGACGCTGCAGGTCGTGGGCGAATTCGGCCGCGTCCAGCGCCAGCCCCGGCGGGCAGCCATCGATCACGCAGCCGATGGCCGGCCCGTGCGACTCGCCGAACGTGGTGACGGTGAACAGCTTGCCGAACGAATTGGAGCTCACGGGCGCTGCGCCGCCAGTTCGGTGATGCGCGCGCTGTGCGCGATCAGCTCGCGGCACTCCACTGCGAAGATACCCATCTGGCCGACCTTGAATTCGATCCAGGAGAAGTCGACTTCCGGCAGCAGCTTGATCAGGTGCTGTTCGGACTCGCCCACTTCGCAGATCAGCAGGCCGTCTTCGCTCAGGTGCAGCGGGGCGTCGCGCAGGATCTTCAGCACCAGGTCCAGGCCGTCATCACCGGCACGCAGGCCCATTTCCGGCTCGTAGGAGTATTCCTGCGGCAGGGCATCGGTCTCGTCGTTGGTGACGTAGGGCGGATTCGTGACGATCAGCTCGTAGTGGCGACCGGTCAGACCGCTGAACAGGTCGGACTTGATCAGGCTGACGTTGTGCGCCTGCAGGCGCTCCTTGTTCTCTTCGGCCAGCGACAGCGCGTCATCACTCAGGTCCACGCCGTCCACTTCCCAGTTCGGGTAGTAGTGGCCCATGGCGATGGCGATGCAGCCCGAGCCGGTGCACAGGTCCAGCGCGCGGTGCACATCGCGGCCAGCCAGCCACGGCTCGAAGCCGCACTCGATCAGCTCGGCGATCGGCGAGCGCGGCACCAGGGCGCGCGCATCGCTCTTGAAGCTGAGGCCGGCAAACCAGGCCTCGCCGGTCAGGTAGGCTGCCGGAATGCGCTCGTCGATGCGGCGCTGGAACAGCTCCAGCACGCGCAGCTTCTCGGCCTGCAGCAGGCGCGCCTGGCCGTAGGCCGGGCCGAGGTCGTGCGGCAGGTGCAGGCTGTGCAGCACCAGCTGGGTGGCCTCGTCCAGGGCGTTGTCGTAGCTGTGCCCGAAGGTCAGCCCGGCTTCATTGAAACGGCTGGTGCCGTAGCGGATCAGATCGATGATCGTGTGGAGTTCGGCGGCCGTTTCAGCGGTCATGGCGGTACTGCGGGCAAAGTGGCCCCCGATTATAGGGGCTGGCGTCGGCGCCGGCATCCGTTGCTGAGGAAACGATCAGGCCGCAGCCGGTATAGTGGAGCCCATTTCGCGCGGGGGACCCCATGTTCAATCGCAACGCCGGCATCATCCTGCTGATCGCCTTGGCGGCAGGCCTGGGCCTGCTGGCCGCCCAGCAGGTGTTCGCGCCGAAGCCGCCGGCCAACGCCCCGGCCACCGAAGCGATCACGCTGTACCCGCAGCCGCGTGCACTGCCCGACTTCAACCTGGCCCAGTCCGACGGCACGCGCCTGATTCCGGGCGAACTGAAGGGCCATTGGACCCTGGTGTTCCTGGGCTTCACCTTCTGCCCGGACGTCTGCCCGACCACCCTGGCCGAACTGGCCAGCGCGCAGAACCAGTGGGAAGCCCTGCCCGACACGCTGCGCCCGCGCGTGCTGTTCATCTCGGTCGACCCGGACCGCGACAGCGCCACCCGCCTGGGCGAGTACGTGCACGGCTTCCACAAGGACACCCTGGCCGCCACCGCCGACATTCCTTCGCTGGAGCGCTTTGCCACCTCGCTGGGCTTCGTGTTCCAGAAGGTGCCGGGCAAGCACTTCGACGAGAACCCCGAGGATTACACCGTCGAGCATTCGGCCAGCCTGGCCGTGCTCGACCCGCAGGGCCGCCTGGCCGGCCTGGTACGCCCCCCGTTCAACGCGCCGGCGATCGCCCGCGACCTGCAGAAGCTGACCGAGAAAACCGCCCCATGAGCCTCACCACCGCCCTGACGTATGCCCTGCCCCATCGCCTGCTGTCCTCGATGGCGCGCTCGCTGGCGTACTCGGACGATCCGCGCGTGTCGCGCTGGCTGATCGACACGGTCACCCGCAAGTTCAACGTCAACCTGGACGAAGCGGCCAACCCGGACCCGCGCAGCTACGCCACGTTCAACCAGTTCTTCACCCGTGCACTGAAGCCGGGCGCGCGGGCGGCCGATGCCGATCCGCGCAGCCTGGTGATGCCGGCCGACGGCCGCATCAGTCAGCTGGGGAAGATCGAGGCCGGCCGCATTTTCCAGGCCAAAGGCCAATCGTTCACCGCCGCCGAGCTGCTGGGCAGCGATGAGGACGCCAAGCCGTACAACGACGGCCTGTACGCCACGGTGTACCTGTCGCCACGCGACTACCACCGCGTGCACATGCCGTGGACCGGCACCCTGCGCGAAACCGTGCACGTTCCCGGCCGCCTGTTCAGCGTCGGTCCGGCGGCAGTGAACGGCGTGCCCCGCCTGTTCGCGCGCAACGAACGCCTGGTCTGCCACTTCGATACCAGCTTCGGCCCGATGGTGAGCGTGATGGTGGGGGCGCTGCTGGTGTCGGGCGTGGAAACGGTCTGGAGTGGCGAGGAGATTCCCGCTTACGGCGACCGCATCACCCGCAAGGATTACCGCGGCCAGGGCATCGTGCTGGAGCGCTTCGCCGAGATGGCGCGCTTCAACTACGGCTCGACGGTGATCGTGCTGCTGCCGCCGGGCGTGGCCGAGTTCGCCCCGCAATTGGGCGCCGAAAGCCCGGTGCAGCTGGGTCAGGCGCTGGCCAGGCTGCGCTGACCTGGCTCTTGCCGGGGCACGGAAAGCCGGCCAGCGGCCGGCACTACCGGGTTCGTAGACACTGAATGCCGGCCAGCGACCGGCACTACCGGTACGCGCGTTATTGCAGAGCCGGGGCCGGTCCGACGTCCATGCCGTCGTAGTCCTCTACGCCATGTTCGGCGGCCAGCGCCGCGAATTCCTGATTGCGGCGGTCCAGCGAGGCCTCGTCGTGGATCTCCACGCGCTCCACATGCAGCACATGGAACGGCGCGTCACCTTCTTCCGGTTCCTGCTCGAACAGGTCGACGAAGCTGTAGCCCTGGGCCTGCAGATGCTCGGCCAGGGCCTGCAGCGGCGCTGCGCTGGAGTGGACGAAGAAGTACCCCCACAGCAATGGGCCGTTGATATCCCAGTCGGTGTTTTCGCGGAGGTTGGCAAACAGGTTGCGGGTGGCTTCAAGGTCCATGCGGGTTCCAGAGGTCGAGGGAATTACTTTTCACAGCCCTGCAGCTTCAGCGTCTGGCCGTGGCGCAGGCTGTAGGCCGGCGCCTTGAGGCCATTGGCGCGCGCCAGGGTCGGCACGTCGCACTGGAACCTGGCGGCGATGGCGCCCAGGGTCTCACCCCTGCCCACCTTGTGGCTGCGCACCGGCTTCGGGCGTGCGGCCGGGCGCGGCGTCGCCACCGTGGCCACCGGTGTGGTCGGCACGCTGGTCGACGCTGCGGCATCGGCCACCGGCACCACGCCGCCCACCGCCACGCTGCCGGTGTAGCTGGCCGCAGTCGGGCGCACGATCGCCGCGTTCAGATCGGCGGTGATCAGGGTCCGCGCCAGATCGGCGCGCGGGCCGCTGACACAGTTGCGCTGGTACAGGCCGGCGATGCGGGTGGTGGCGTTGATCAGCGTGCCGGCCGGAATCCAGCCGTCGGCCTCATAACGCGGGTTGAGGTTGCGCAGTGCGCGCATGTAGCCATCGCGGGTGCCGTGGCTGCCCAGGCAGATGGTCAGTTCGTAGATGGTGGTGGACTTGGCCAGGCGCAGCGTGGCCGGCTGCGCACTGATCTTCGGGAACTCCACGCCGTACTGCTGCGGGTGCAGGAAGATCCAGGCTGCGGCGATCACCATCGGCACATAGTCCTTGGTCTCGCCCGGGAACTGGTTGTAGACGCTGTCGGTCCAGAAGCTCTGGCCACCGCTCTGCTTGAACACGCGCGCGGCACGGCCTTCGCCACCGTTGTAGGCGGCCACCGACATTTCCACATTGTTGTTCAGTTCGCGCAGGCGCTCGTTGAGGTAGCTGGCGCTGGCCTCGGCGGCGCTGCGTGCATCAAAGCGCGTGTCAAAGCCGGTACCGTCCGGGCCCAGGCCGAAACGGCGACCGGTGGCCGGCATGAACTGCATCAGGCCCGCCGCGCCGGCGCGCGAAGACGCATGCACGCGGCCGTTGGATTCCTTGGCCATGATGCCGAACAGCAGCGCTTCGGGCAGGCCGCGCTTTTCCCATTCCGGCCACATCACCGCGCGCAGGTTCTGGTAGTTCTCGTAGCTGGTCAGCAGCGCCGGGCGCATGTCGGTCAGCCAGCGGCGGATGCCAGCCTGCACCGCCGGGTTGTATTCGACCATGGTGTCGAAGGCGTGCCGCTTGTCGTTCAACAGCGCTGCGGCGCGGGCCGCCTCGGGCACGTCGGCGGTGAGCGGGCCGATATGGTCGGGGTCGGCTTCCAGGCGGTCACCGCCCTCGTCGGCCACGTCATCGCCGGCTGCAGCGTCGGCATCGTGCTTGAGCAGGCGCTTGTAACTGGCCAGCAGGGTGCCCATCTGGCATCCCTTCTGCTTCACGCAGTCGTTGAGGACGTCTTCCATGTCCTCCAGCGCGGCGTCGGCCTCGTTGCTGCCCTTGGGGTCGGCGTTGGCGACCCGCAGCAGGGCGTCGCTGTAGCGCTTCTCGGCGGCGGCCATGCGCTGCTGCAGCGCATCCACCTTGACCTTGTCCCGGGCCGAAACCCGCTGTGCATGGGCGTCGGGTGCCAGGGAAACCAGGCCGGCCAGGGCCAGCAGCGGCCAACCACGGGAAATCAGGACAGGAACGGGCATTGATGGCACTGTGTGCGAAACAGGCAGGCAGAGTAGCGGCGCCGCCAAGGTCCGGGCAAGCGGACCTTCGGACCGTCACCGCCGGCGGTTAACATTGGGCTATTCACCACAAGGGCTGGACCATGGATCCGATTCTGCTCGGCAAAGGCATCACCGACGATGTGGCCGTCACCCTGCTGCCGAAACTCGGCAACCGTCACGGCCTGGTGGCCGGCGCCACCGGTACCGGCAAGACGGTGACCCTGATGACCCTGGCCGAGGGCTTCTCGCGGCTGGGCGTGCCGGTGTTCCTGGCCGATGTGAAGGGTGATGTGTCGGGCCTGGCCGTGCCGGGTACCGGCGCCGAGAACCTGCTCAAGCGCGCCGCCGAGATCGGCGTGGCCGACTATGCGCCGGCCGCGAGCCCGGCCATCTTCTGGGACCTGTACGGCAAGCTCGGCCACCCGGTGCGCACCACCGTGAGCGAAATGGGGCCGACCCTGCTCTCGCGCATCCTGGAACTGAATGACACCCAGGCCGGCGTGCTCGACATCGTATTCAAGCTGGCCGACGACCGTGGCCTGCTGCTGCTGGACATGGACGACCTGCGTGCCCTGCTCGGCCTGGTCGCCGAGGAGCGCAAGGACATCTCCACCGAATACGGGCTGGTCAGCGCGCAGTCGATCGCGGCGATCCAGCGCGCGGTGCTGCGCCTGGCCCAGGAGGGTGGCGAGAATTTCTTCGGCGAGCCGGCGCTGGAACTGGCCGACATCATGCGGGTCAACCACGATGGACGCGGCGTGATCGGCATCCTCGCCGCCGACCAGCTGGTGCTCAAGCCCAAGCTGTATTCGACCTTCCTGCTGTGGCTGCTGTCGGAACTGTTCGAACAGCTGCCGGAAGTGGGCGACCTGGACAAGCCGAAGCTGGTCTTCATCTTTGACGAAGCGCACCTGCTGTTCGATGACGCACCCGCCTCGCTGGTGCAGCGCATCGAGCAGGTGGTGCGGCTGATCCGCTCCAAGGGCGTGGGCGTGTACTTCTGCTCACAGTTCCCCGACGACGTGCCCGGCAACATTCTTGGCCAGCTCGGCAACCGCGTGCAGCATGCATTGCGTGCATTCACGCCGCGCGACCAGAAGGCGGTGAAGACCGCCGCCGAGACCTTCGTGCCGAATCCGAAACTGGACGTGGCCAAGGTGCTGAGCCAGCTCGGCACCGGCGAGGCTCTGGTCTCCACGCTGCAGGACAAGGGCGTGCCGATGCCGGTGCAGCAGACGATGATCGCACCACCGCGCTGCCGGATGGGACCGGTCACCGAGGCCGAACGTGCGCAGGTACGCGCCGGCAGCCCGGTCGGCAGCCGCTACGACACCGCGATCAACCGCGAATCGGCCGCCGAACTGCTGGCCCAGCGCGCACAGAAGACGGTCGAGCAGGCGCAGGCCCCGGCCGCCCGCAGCCGCGAGCAGGACGATGCGCAGGAGGGTGGATTCGGCCAGTCGATCAAGGATGCGATCTTCGGCACCAAGCGTCGCCAGGGCATGATCGAGACCATGGCCAAGCAGACCACGCGTACCGTCGGCACCAAGCTGGGCAACCAGATCGTGCGCGGCATCCTCGGCGGCATTTTCGGCGGCAAGCGCTGAGATCGCTTCATGAGGTCAGAGCCCTTTCCGTGGGAAGGGCTCTGACCTCATCGTTCCCCTGAAAAGAAGTCTTACCGCATGTCCCGTTGGCGCCCCCCTGCAGAGAAAAGCACCGCCCTGATCACCGCCTCCGGGCATGCACGCCTGAAGGCCGAGCTGGATGAGCTCTGGCGCGTGCGTCGCCCGGAAGTGGTCAAGGCGCTGGCCGCCGCTGCCGCGGAAGGCGATCGTTCCGAGAACGCCGAATACACCTATCGCAAGAAGCAGCTGGGCGAGATCGACCGCCGCGTGCGCTACCTGACCAAACGGCTGGAATCGCTGCGCGTGGTCGATACCACGCCGACCGACCCGCAGGCGGTGTTCTTCGGCGCATGGGTGGAGCTGGAGAACATGGACAGCGGTGACACCACGCGCTACCGCATTGTCGGCCCGGACGAGACCGACGCGGGGCTGGGCTGGATCAGCATCGATTCGCCGCTGGCGCGGGCGCTGCTGAAAAAGCGCCTGGATGACGAGTTCTCGGTGGAGCTGCCCGGCGGGCAGTTCACCTTCGCGGTGATCGGCGTGGAATACGAGCCGTTGTAGAGTCGAGCTTGCTCGACTGCGTCACCGTTGTAGAGCCGAGCCCACACTCGGCTGCACCTGCCGCCATTCGAGCAAGCTCGACGCTACAAAGGCGGCGGGTAATGGCGCCCTGCGCGCAGCGGGCGGAAGTAATCGGTGTTGGCATAGAAGGCGGCGTCCTGCCCCTCGTGCCAGCCCGGGATGCCGGCCAGCGGCAGCGGTCGCAGCTGCAACGGATCGGTCAGCACCCGGCCCTCGCGGATGGCCGCAGCAACTTCGGCGATACAGGCATCGTCGTCGTCGCCCTGCACCACCACGCATTTGCCGACCAACAGGCGGCCCGGCAGCAACGCCTGCTCCATCAGCGCATGACCGAACACCGCCGCAACGGCCACAACGCCGGTGCGCCAGTGCATCGGTTCAAACAGCGTCGGCCAGTCGTGCGCATCCCATGCCGCCAGCCCCCTCTCATCGCACACCCGCACGATCACCCCGCTTTCGTCGAACTGGGTCAACGCGGCCTGGGCGCGATTTCGCTGGCCCGCCGGCATGGCCTCGATATGCAGGCACTGCTGCACATTGAGTACATGCTTGAGCTGCCGATGGCGTGCCCACGCCAGCGCATTGAACAGGTCATGCCAGTTGTCGGCGCGGGTGGCAATGCATCCCTGTGCGATGCGCGCCTCATAGTGCAGGCCGTCGGCCAGCAACGCGGCACCCTGTTCAACCAGGCGCTTGCCGGGCACGGCCAGGCGTGCATCAAGCGCCGCGATGGAGGGCCATGCCGTGCCGTCCAGCAGGTCACGGAAGTCCTGCACGCCGGCAAACAGCGGGTGCGCGAACACCCGTGGATCGACCGCCGCGCGTGGCGGCGGTACGAAGCGCCGTGAACCGCCGCCGTCGCCGGCGGCGGTCGGCGCCGTGGTCACAGCACCTTGAGGTCGAACGCCGGACGCGCGGCGGCGGCCAACGCATCGCCGTACAGGTCGTGCTCGTCGCTCTCGGTGATTTCCACGTCGACGAACTCGCCCACCCGCAGCGGAACCTGGTCGGCGTTCTGGATATGCACCAGACCGTCGATCTCCGGCGCATCGGCCTTGGAGCGGGCCACTGCGATGTCACCTTCGATGGCATCGACCAGGCACTGCTGCACCGTGCCGACCTTGGCTTCCAGGCGTGCGGCGGAAATCTGCGCCTGCTTTTCCATGAAACGGGCCAGGCGTTCCTGCTTCACCGCTTCAGGCACGGCATCGGGCAGGTCGTTGGCGGTGGCACCCTCGACCGGCGAGTAGGCAAATGCACCGACGCGGTCCAGCTGTGCCTCGTCCAGGAACGACAGCAGTTCTTCGAACTCGGCCTCGGTCTCGCCCGGGAAGCCGACGATGAAGGTCGAACGCACGGTGATGTCCGGTGCGATGCGGCGCCAGTTCTGCACGCGCTCGAGGGTTTTCTCGACCGCGCCGGGGCGCTTCATCAGGCGCAGGATGCGCGGGCTGGCGTGCTGGAACGGGATATCCAGGTACGGCAGGATGCGGTTCTCGGCCATCAGCGGCACCACCTCATCCACGTGCGGGTACGGGTAGACGTAGTGCATGCGCACCCACGCATCCAGCTCGGACAGGCCTTCGCACAGTGCCTTCAGGCGGGTCTGGTAGGCCTTGTTGCGCCACATCTTCTCGGCGTACTTCACGTCCACGCCATAGGCCGAGGTGTCCTGGGAGACCACCAGCAGCTCACGCACGCCGCCGCGCACCAGGCGCTCGGCTTCACGCAGCACCTCATCGACCGGGCGCGAGACCAGCTTGCCGCGCATCGACGGGATGATGCAGAAGCTGCACTTGTGGTTGCAGCCTTCGGAAATCTTCAGGTAGGCGTAGTGACGCGGGGTCAGCTTGATGCCGTAGTCGGGCACCAGGTCCACGAACGGATCGTGCTTGGGCGGCAGCGCTTCGTGCACCGCTTCCATCACGCTCTGGTAATCCTGCGGGCCGGACACCGCCAGCACGTTCGGGTACGCCTCGCGGATCTGCTCCGGGCGCTTGCCCAGGCAGCCGGTGACGATCACCTTGCCGTTCTGGTTCATCGCCTCGCCGATGGCGTCCAGCGACTCGGTCACCGCCGAATCGATGAAGCCGCAGGTGTTGACCACCACCACGTCGGCCGAATCGTAGGACGGGACGATGTCATAGCCCTCCGAGCGGAGCTGGGTAAGGATGCGCTCGGAATCGACAAGGGCCTTCGGGCAGCCAAGGCTGACGAAGCCGACTTTGGGGTTCAGCTGGGACATGGAATCGCGGGACTCTGGGGGCCTGGGCCCCTGCCGGCATGGCAGGGGGTCCTGGGGGCCGGGGCCTGAAAGGGCGCCAGTATACCGGGGTTGGGGCCGCGCCCTGAATCGCCAGCCGCCCGATGCTGCACAGCCGCTGACGCCACGCTAACCCGCGCACCATCGACAATGCAGCCCTGTCCCCTGCAACCGAGGTAGATGACGATGGCCGAGTGGATCACCCTGGATACGCACCATGGCCCGGTGCGGGCCTGGCAGGCCCTGCCGGAGGGCACGCCGCGCGGCGGCCTGGTGGTGGTGCAGGAAATCTTCGGCGCCAACCCGCATATCCGCGGCGTGGCCGAGCGTTTTGCTGACGAAGGCTACGCGGTGCTCGCCCCCTCGTTCTTCGACCTGGTCGATGGCGCCGATGCCGATCCGGACGCCCTGCCCTATGACGCCGACGGCGTGAAACAGGGCCTGGAACGGGTGGCAGCGCTGGGCATGGAGAAGGCACTGGAAGTGGTCCGCGCAGCAGCCACCCGGCTGGCCCCGTACGGCAAGGTCGGCACCGTCGGCTATTGCTGGGGTGGCACGGTGGCGATGCTGTCGGCACTGCGCCTGGGCCTGCCCTCGGCCAGTTACTACGGCGCGCGCAATGTCCAGTTCCTCGATGAGACGCCGAAGGCGCCGGTGATCTTCCACTTCGGCGCGCAGGACACGAGCATCCCGCCGGAGGCCATCCAGGCCCACCGCGAAAAGCTGCCGCAGATGGGCACCTACGTCTATCCGGCCGACCATGCCTTCAACCGGGAGGTCGGACATGCGTATGATCCAGACAGCGCCGCCCTGGCGCTGCAACGCACCCTGGACTTCTTCTCGGAGCATCTTGGATGAGCGAATTCGAACTCGATTCACGCCTGGCCACCGATAGCGTGCTGGTGGCCGAAGGACCGTTGTCGCAAGTGCGGCTGATGAACGACGAACGATTCCCCTGGCTGGTGCTGGTACCGCGCCTGGCGGGGGTGACCGAGTGGATCGAGCTGGACGGCGAGCAGCAGGACAAGCTGCGCACCGAGCTCAACCGCGCCTGCAAGGCCCTGAAGGGCGCCGATGGGGTGGAGAAGATCAACATCGGTGCGCTGGGCAACATCGTGCGCCAGCTGCATTTCCATGTGATCGGCCGTCACGACGGCGATCCGGCCTGGCCAGGCCCGGTCTGGGGCAGCGGCCCGGCGCATCGCTACGAGCCGGCCGCGCTTGACCAGCATGTCGCCTACTGGAAGGAACGGCTAGGATATCAGGCCCAGTCCTGAGCCCCTGCCGACCCGATGCGATTCAACCTCGTTGCCGCCATCCTGCTGATCCTGATCGGACTGTTCATGCTCGCCAGCAATCTGGGCTGGACGCACCTGAACCTGTCCCGGCTGCTGATGACCTGGTGGCCGGTGGCCCTGGTGGGTGTCGGCATCGCGATGCTGTTCGGTCGCGGCAAATAAGGAAGGCGGCGCATTGCGCCGCCTTCGTTCATGTAGAGCCGAGCCATGCTCGGCTGCCCTGCCAGGAAGCCGAGCATGGCTCGGCACAACCGCTCAGGTCCGCGGCAGGGTGACCCCGGTCTGGCCCTGGTACTTGCCACCGCGGTCACGGTAGGAGGTCTCGCAGACGTCATCGGCAGCGGCCTGGAAGAACAGCATCTGCGCCACGCCTTCGTTGGCATAGATGCGCGCCGGCAGCGGCGTGGTGTTGCTGAACTCCAGGGTGACATGGCCTTCCCATTCAGGCTCCAGCGGCGTCACGTTGACGATGATGCCGCAGCGCGCGTAGGTGCTCTTGCCCAGGCACACCACCAGGGTGTCACGCGGGATGCGGAAGTATTCGACGGTGCGCGCCAGCGCGAAGCTGTTGGGCGGGATGATGCATTCATCGCCGACGATATCGACGAAGCTGCCCGGGTCGAAATGCTTGGGATCAACGATGGTGGAGTTGATGTTGGTGAACACCTTGAACTCGCGCGAGCAGCGCACGTCGTAGCCGTAGCTGGAGGTGCCGTAGCTGACGATGCGCTCGCCGTTGGCCTGCTTGACCTGCCCGGCCTCGAACGGCTCGATCATGCCGTGCTGTTCGGACATGCGGCGGATCCAACGGTCACTCTTGATGCTCATGCTTTGTCCTGGGGGTACGAGGGGGCGCGAGGATTCTAGCAGGGGGCCGGCGCCTGCCGGCGGCCCCCTGCCCAGGCACCTACAGCAGCGAGGACAGGATCGGGATCGAGGCCCGCGGACGCTTGCCGACTTCCTCGACCAGCCGCTGCGCGGCGTGGCGGTAGGCCTGGGCCGGGACCGAATCCGGCTGCGCGACGGTGATCGGGGTGCCCGCATCGCCCTGCTCGCGGATCCCGATCTGCAGCGGCAGCGAGCCCAGCAGCGGCACGCCGTACTGGGCGGCCATGCGCTCGCCACCGCCCTCGCCGAACAGGTGTTCGACATGCCCGCAGCTGCTGCAGGTGTGTACCGCCATGTTCTCGACGATACCCAGCACCGGCACCTCGACCTTCTCGAACATCTTCAGCGCCTTCTTCGCATCCAGCGTGGCGATGTCCTGCGGCGTGGTGACGATCACCGCCCCGGCCAGCGGAATCTTCTGGGTCAGGGTCAGCTGGATGTCACCGGTACCCGGCGGCAGGTCGATCAGCAGGAAATCCAGGTCGTCCCACAGGGTGTCGTTGAACAGCTGGGTCATCGCCGAGGTGGCCATCGGCCCGCGCCAGATCATCGGCGTGTCTTCCTCGATCAGGTAGCCGATGGACATGGTGTCCACGCCGAATGCGCGCAGCGGCTCGATGCTCTTGTTGTCCGGGCTTTCCGGGCGGCCGGACAGGCCCAGCATGGCCGGCACGCTGGGGCCGTAGATATCGGCGTCGAGCACGCCGACGCGGGCCCCCAGCTGCTGCAGCGCCACGGCCAGATTGACCGCCGTGGTGGATTTGCCGACGCCGCCCTTGCCCGAGCCCACCGCGATGACGTTGCGGATGCGGGCATGCGGCGTCAGTCCCTTCTGGACCTGGCTGGCATGGGGACGGCGGGGAGAACTGTTCACAACGGGCACCGGCGGGATCGGAAGGAGTAACCCCGCATCATACAAGCTGGATGCAACCTGACTGAAATTCAGGATTGCGACAGATTCGTCCACGGATTGTTAAGTTCATGTTACGTTCGCCGCGCACTGTTTCCAGGCCTCGGGGCTGGTTGTCCAGCCCGCGCGACGGCGTATGCGCAGTGCCGTTTTTGTTTTTGCTCTTATTGGAACTACATGAAACACTTCAGCAATACCGCACGTCGCAGTACGCTCTCCGTCGCCCTGATTTCCGCCCTGATGGCCGCCGCACCGGCCATGGCCCAGGACAAGGCGACCAACCTGGACAAGATCACCGTCACCGGTTCGCTGATTCCGCAGACCCAGGTTGAAACCCAGACCCCGGTGATGTCCATCACCGCCGAAGACATCCAGACCCGCGGTTTCAGCAGTGTTGCTGAAGTGCTGCAGCAGTCCTCACTGACCACCGGCGGCCTGCAGGGCGGCCAGACCTCGGGTGCCTTCACCCAGGGCGCCGAAGCGGCCGGCATGTTCGGCCTGAACCCGGGCTACACCAAGTACCTGATCAACGGCCGCCCGATGCTTTCGTATCCGGCGCTGTACAACGGCAGCGAGTCGTTCAACAACATCAGCGGCATTCCGATCGACATCGTCGAGCGCATCGAAGTGCTGCCGGGCGGCCAGTCCTCGCTGTACGGCTCGGACGCGATCGCCGGCGTGGTCAACATCATCCTGAAGGAGCGCATGGACGGCGGCACGATGACCGTCCGTGGCGGCACCTACACCGAAGGTGGTGGTGGCAACATCCGCTTCAGCGCCGCCAAGGGCTTCAACGCGTTCGACGACCGCTTCCACGCGCTGGTCAACGTGCAGATCGAAAACGGCAGCCCGATCTGGGGCTACCAGCGTGACATCACCAAGCAGAACAACCCGGTCGGCTACACCGCACAGGTGCCGTCGAACGACTTCGCCGTCATCACCAACGCCGACAACAAGCTGCTGATGATGGACCCCAGCCGCTGCGCCAACGTGGCCGGCCTGTATGACGGCACCACCACCGTCGGCAAGCGTGCCTCGGGCGAATCGTGCGGTTCGGTGTACAGCGCCGGCTACAAGACCCTGAAGAACGGCAAGAACAGTGGCCAGTTC
Organism: Stenotrophomonas maltophilia; assembly: GCF_023518235.1. NCBI lineage: Bacteria > Pseudomonadati > Pseudomonadota > Gammaproteobacteria > Lysobacterales > Lysobacteraceae > Stenotrophomonas > Stenotrophomonas maltophilia. The sequence continues at coordinate 4,713,067 of NZ_CP090423.1, read as the reverse complement.
TACTCGTCGATGACCTTCGACGTGAACGACAACTTCCAGCTGTTCGCCGACGTGCTGTACAGCAAGGAAAAGACTGAATTCACCACCGGCTCGAGCGCCCTGTGGTGGGGCACCAAGTCGGTGATGGGCGGCTTCTACGACCAGGGCCTGGGCAAGGTGGTGAACCTGCAGCGCGCCTTCGCACCGGAAGAAATCGGCCCGGGCCACTACAACAACATCCTCAATTCCGATGAAAGCCGTTCCTACCAGGTTACCCTGGGTGGCAAGGGCATGGTCGGCGACTGGGATTACAGCGCCAGCTTCACCCGTGGCGAGTACCGCCTGGACCAGAACCGCTTCGCACGCTGGAAGGACAAGATCGAAGGCTTCTTCGGCGACACCGTGCTGGGCCCGCGCCTGGGCACCACCGCCGATGGCTTCGGCATCTACAACCCGAACTACGCCGCGTTCTACTCGCCGATCACCCCGGACCAGTTCGCCAGCTTCACCGGCTACGGCACCCACCACAGCAAGACCTGGCAGAATCTGGGCCGCGTGCAGGTGACCAACGGTTCGCTGTTCTCGCTGCCGGGCGGCGACGCCGGCTTGGCCGTGGTGCTGGAAGGCGGCAGTGAAGGCTGGGACTACTCGCCGGACCAGGCCTTCATCGATGGCAACGCCTGGGGCGCGAGCGCCGTGGCCGGTGCCGGCCACCGCAGCAACTACGCGGTGACCAGCGAACTGCGCATGCCGGTGTTCGAATCGCTGACCATCAGCGCCTCGGGCCGCTATGACGCGTTCAAGATCGCCGACAAGACCGTGGACAAGGCCACCTACAGCCTGGGCCTGGAATACCGTCCGATCGAAAGCCTGCTGCTGCGCGGCAAGTACGGCACCGCGTTCCGCGCGCCGACCCTGTCCGATGCCTTCCAGGGCATGAGCGGTTCGTTCGCCTCCGGCCAGAACGACTACTACCGCTGCAGCCAGCTGAACTACGCGCTGCATGACGACGCCTGCTCGTTCTACAAGACCACCTCGGTGTACAGCGAAAAGTCCGGCAACCCGGACCTGAAGCCGATCACCGCCGACGTGTGGAGCGCAGGCGTGGTGTGGGCCCCGGTGAGCAACTTCTCGCTGTCGGTGGACTACTACAACTGGAAGATCAAGAACGAGGTCAAGACCCTGAGCACCGACCAGCTGCTGCTGGCCGAGTACCAGTGCCGCAATGGCCTGCCGAACAACACCTCGGCCAGCTGCCAGAACGTGACCGACTGGGTGAGCCGTGACGCCGCCGGCAACCTCACCCGCGTGTACACGCCCAAGCTCAACGTCGCCAGCCAGAACCTGCAGGCGGTGACCGTCGGTGCCAAGTACCAGCAGGACATCGGCCGCTTCGGCTCGCTGATGTTCTCGGGCAACTACACCAACATGCTCAAGCGTGAAGTGGAGCCGCTGCCCGGCGCCAAGAAGCTGGACCTGCTGAGCGATCCGTACAACATGTGGTACTACGACAACTTCGCCAAGGTCCGCGGCGATGTGTCGGTGGCCTGGGCGATCTCCAGGTTCACCACCACCGTGTACGCCAACTACGTCGGCAGCACCCCGAACTACCTGGCCTACACCGGCCGCAGCTATGACTACGTCCACTCCTCCGGCGCCAAGGCCGGCAAGTGGGGCTCGTACACCACCTACAACATGAGCCTCAACTACCAGGCGCAGGATGATCTGACCCTGTCGCTGATGGTCAACAACGTGTTCAACAAGCTGCCCGAGGGCCAGCGCTACAACTACCCGGGCAACGAATCGACGCCGTTCAACAGCGGCTTCTACAGCGTGTACGGCCGCCAGATCTCGGCCCAGGTCAAGTACGACTTCTGATCCCGTCGTTTTCCGGACTTCGTGTCCGGGCCAGGCCCCGCTTCGGCGGGGCCTTTTTTTTGCCTGCGATCTGGCCGAATCCGCTTGTTCAGAATACAGACACCTTCGATCACGCCCGGAACAATGCCAGACAGATCAATGAGATATGCAGAACTCGACGTACTTTGTCGCAGTCAGCACGGCGCGTGGCGCACACCTCCATGACTGCATGATGAACGCTTGACAGCCTTGGTTAATGTGATGTTAATCTCGAGTCATCGGCACGTGAAGCCGGTACCAGCGCCGGGCGGCGGCACGCTGCCGACACCGGGCAAGGGGCACACGGAGACGTCGACAAGGACCAGTCCCGGTGTACGACGCAATCATTCGATTCAAGGGGATTTCAGATGATCAATCGCAAGTCGCTCAGCAAGCATCCGCTGAGCTTCGCCCTCGCCTCTGCCGTGCTGCTCGCCGCAGCCGCCCCGGCGATCGCACAGGACGCCTCCAGCACGACGCAGACCGAGGAAGCGCCCAAGTCGAAGGCCACCAACCTGGACACGGTGACCGTCACCGGTTCGCGCATCAGCCGCGACGTGTTCAACTCGGTTTCGCCGGTGCAGGTCGTCACCCGTGAAGAGACCACCCTGGCCGGCTTCAACTCGACCACCGCCGCCCTGCAGAGCACGGCGGTCACCGCCGGTGCGGCACAGATCAACAACGCCTACGGCGGCTACGTCACCGACGGCGGCCCGGGCGCCAACACCCTGGGCCTGCGCGGCCTCGGTCCGACCCGCACCCTGATCCTGCTCAACGGCCGCCGCGTATCGCCGGCCGGTACCCGCGGCTCGGTCGGCTCGACCGACCTGAACGTGCTGCCGAATTCGATCGTCGACCGCGTCGAGATCCTGAAGGACGGCGCCTCGTCCATCTACGGCTCCGACGCCGTGGCCGGCGTGATCAACATCATCACCAAGACCAAGGTCGACGGTGTCACCTTCGAAGCGCAGCACAACGCTACCGACGGTGGCGGCGGTGAAGAGCGCCGTTACTCGATCATGTTCGGCTCCACCGGCGAGCGTTCGCACTTCTCCGGTTCGTACGAGTACTACACCCGCAACGAACTGACCCTGGCCGACCGCAGCTGGGCCGGCGGCTGCCCGACCGACATGTACCGTGACATCGAGGCCGGCGACTCCTGGGGCAGCGGTGACTTCATCGATCCGCTGACCGGCAAGCCCAAGTGCTGGTCGCTCGATGCCGGCGGCACCACCCTGAATACCATCGGCACCAACACCCGCACCGGTGTGGCAGCCCCGGGCGGCGCCGGCACCCGCTTCAACCGCTGGCGCCCGAACGCGGCGATCACCACCGGCCTGGTCGGCTACGAAGGCGTGGACCTGAACACCCGCGACACCTTCGACCCGGCCATGCGCAACGAGTCGCTGATCTCGCCGACCAAGACCCATACCCTGTACTTCCAGGGCGGCTTCGACCTCAATGCACTGGGTGATGCCGAGCTGTACTACGAGTTCCTGGGCAACAAGCGCAAGTCGACCCAGACCGGCTACCGCCAGCTGACCCTGGACTACGCCGTGGGCAGCCCGCTGATCCCGGCCAACCTGCGTGACAGCGTGGCCGGCGCCCCGACCGACCAGACCAGCGGCAAGAACCTGGGCGTGCGTGCGTTCATCGGCTTCGGCAACGACACCAACAAGCAGAACGTCGACTTCCTGCGCTTCAATGCCGGCCTGCGTGGTCACCTGAGCTCGGAGTGGAACTATGACTTCAACGTCATGCACGCCCGCAGCGACGCCGACTACACCTTCGAAAGCTTCCTGACCAGCCGCCTGCGCCAGAGCCTGGACGTGGTCTCCAACGGCGCCGGTGGCTATGTCTGCCGCGACGCTTCCAACGGCTGCATCGCCGCGCCGGCGCTGAACACCAACACCATCGGCGGCAAGCTGCCGCAGGACTGGAAGGACTGGGTGTTCGTGCCGGTCACCGGCAACACGCTGTACAAGGAAACCACGGTCAACTTCAACGTCAACGGTCCGCTGTTCGACATGCCCTACGGCTCGGCCGGCGGCGCGTTCGGCGTCGAGTACCGCAAGGCACGCATCGACGACACCCCGTCGCCGTACTCGATCAATGCCGACCTGTACAACCTGACCAACGCCACCCCGACCCGCGGTTCGGACTCGGTGCTTGAAGCCTACGGCGAACTGGAACTGCCGCTGCTGTCCGGCGTCACCGCTGCCGAGGAACTGACGGTCAACCTGTCCGGCCGCTACACCGACTACAAGTCCTACGGCTCGGATGAGACCTACAAGATCGGCGCGCTGTGGACCCCGGTGAAGTGGCTGTCGTTCCGTGCGTCGTACGGCACCTCCTACCGCGCACCGGCCCTGTTCGAACAGTTCCTGGGCGGCACCACCGGCTTCCTGAGCAGCAGCGCCGACCCCTGCAACGAATACGGTGATCGCAACCCGAGCTCGCCGCGCTACCAGAACTGCGCATCGCTGGGCCTGGCGCCGGACTACCTGGCCACCCAGGGCGTGACCGTGGTTACCCAGGGTGGTGCCGAGGCCGGCCTGGAAGCCGAAACCTCCAAGGCCAAGACCCTGGGCGTGGTGATCCAGCCGGAATTCGGCAGTGGCTTCGGTGACCTGTCCTTCGCCGCCGACTACTTCGACATCGAAGTGAAGAACGGCGTCGACAGCGCGGGCGGTGCGAACATCCTGTCGCGCTGCTACGACAGCGGCAGTGCCGACTTCGCCTCCGGTTCGGGCCTGTGCCGCCTGGTGGCGCGCAACCCGGTCAACAACCAGCTGGTGGTGACCAACGGCTTCATCAACCTGTCCACCGACAAGGTCCGCGGCCTGGACTTCACCACCCGCTATGTCCGCGAAATCGGCCCGGGCACCCTGCGCACCACGCTGCAGTTCACCCACTACCTGGAACAGGCCAGCAAGGTCTTCTCCGACGATCCGCTGGTGGACTACAACGGCATGCTGTCGCGTCCGGAAAACACCGCTTCGCTGGACCTGAGCTACAAGTGGAAGAACTGGCAGGTGCGTTACGGCCTGGACTGGATCGACAAGATGGACAGCTACGCGTACTACGAGGAGCGCAACCCGGGTGACTTCGATCCGGCCACCTCGGCGTACAAGCTGTACACCCCGAACTACTTCCTGCAGGCCATCTCGGTGAAGTATGAAGCGGACAAGTGGTCGGTCACCGGTGGCGTGCGCAACTTCGCCGACCGCAAGCCGCCGACCATCTCCCAGGGCATCTACAGCACTGTCGGCAACGCGCTGCTGTACAGCGGCTTCGACTACTTCGGTCGCAGCTACTTCCTGAACATCACGCGTTCGTTCTGATCCTGCTCCCTGCAACCGCCGCCCTTCGGGGCGGCGGTTCCATTTCCGGCACTGCCTTTTCCGCAGGCAGGTGCCACTGCATTCCGAGGTTGCAATGAAGCGAACCCTGTTGCTGGCGGCCCTGGCCAGCGTTTCCCCGTACCTGCACGCCAAGCCCGAAGCGCCCACCATCGAGCAGATGGCCGCCTTCCCCGCCATCTCCAGCCTGTCGCTGTCGCCGGATGGCCAGCACATCGCCGGTCTGCGAGCCAATGGCGAAGAGCGCGTGATCGTGGTGTGGCGCACCGATGCGCTGGACAAGCCGCCAACGGTGATCGGCGCCAACCGCATGAAGTTCCAGAGCGTGTCGTTCATCAAGAACGGCCAGCTGGCGGTGGTGCTGTGGCAGCCCTACGACCTGCGCGCGGACCGGGTGACCAAGACCTTCGTCAGCAAGTTCTTCATCACCGACATCGAAGGCAAGCAGTGGAAGGAGCCGATCACCCCGCCGCGTGCCAGCAGCCGCAGCGAGGAGCTCGAGCAGGCCCTGGCCAACGCCACGGTACTGGACACCCTGCCCAACGATCCGGACCACATCCTGGTGGTCAACGGCAGTGGCAGCAGCTCCGGTGACGTCTACAAGGTCGACCTGCGCAACTTCACCTCCCAGCGCATCCAGAAGACCGAAGAACGCGTGGCCGGCTACATCACCGACCTCGACAGCGAGCTGCGCGCACGCCTGCGACAGGATGTCGACGGCACCGGTGCCTACGTCGCCACCGAGTTCCGCTCGCCCGCCACGGGCACCTGGGAGGAGCACTTCCGCTCCTACGTGAAGAACCGCGACGTCAACCAGGTGATCGGCTTTGCCGATGACCCGAACATCGCCTTCGTGCTCAGCAATGTCGGCCGCGACAAGGCAATCGTGTACGAGTACGACATCAGCGCGCGCAAGCAGAAGGAAGTGCTGTTCGAGCACAAGCTGTTCAACGCCGGTTCGATGCTGATCAATCGTTTCCGCAACGGTGCGGTGCCGTTCGGCGAGATCATGGGTATCGGCTACGCCGGCCCGCGCGGTGACGACATGCAGTGGACCTCGCCGCGCATGAAGGCGCTGGACCAGGGCCTGCGCCAGGCGCTGGGCATCACCCAGGAACCGCTGGCGATGGTCGATACTGCCAACGGCCAGCGCTTCACCGCCAACTACGATACCGGCGTGAGCCTGCGCATCCTCGACTACACCGCGGACCTTTCCAACGTGCTGGTCGCGACCTCCGGGCCGTCCAATCCGCCCGAATACCACCTGCTGCACAACGGCAAGCTGACCCTGCTGGCCAAGACCTACCCGCAGATCCAGCCTGCCGCACTGGGCCAGACCCGCCTGGTCTATTACAAGGCACGCGACGGGCTGGATATTCCCGCATTCCTCACCACGCCCAGCACCGAACTGTGCGGCGCCGGCCCCTGGAAGGCGGTCGTGCATCCCCACGGCGGGCCATGGGCGCGCGATGGCATGGACTTCGACGGCTCGATGTGGGTCCCGCTGATGGCATCGCGCTGCATGGCGGTGCTGCGTCCGCAGTTCCGCGGCTCGGCCGACTGGGGCCGCAAGCTGTGGATGGCCGGTGACGCCGAGTGGGGCCAGAAAATGCAGGATGACAAGGACGACGGCGCACAGTGGATGATCGACCAGAAGATCGCCCGCCCCGGCCACATTGCCATGTTCGGCTTCTCCTATGGCGGCTACTCGGCGTTTGCTGCCTCGGTGCGCCCCAACGGCCTGTACAAATGTGCCATTGCCGGTGCCGGCGTCTCGGACATCAAGAAGATCTGGTCGCGCTTCTATACCAACCCGTTCTTCCGCCAGGCCCAGGCCCCCACCGTGGCCGGCCTGAACCCGGTGGACAAGGCCGGCGAGATGAAGATCCCGTTGATGGTCTACCACGGCGATCGCGACCGCACGGTGCCGATCGAACAGTCCGAGTGGTTTGTGAACAAGGCGAAGGGTTCCGGCCAGCCGGTCGAGTTCCACGCCATCGCCGATTACGCCCACGGGCCGGCCTGGACGCGCCGGATCATGGCCGACCAGTTGCAGCTGATCGACGACTACCTGGGCAAGGGCTGCGGCGGCGGCGGCCTGTAAGCGTTACCGGCCCACAGCAAGGGCGCCCGGCGGGCGCCCTTGCACGTTCTGGCCCTTGCGCCCGGGCATGACCTTCGACACCCTTGCAGCGCAGGCCGGCGGCGTATCGTTCGGCCCACGGCCGTACCTGCGGCTCTTTCCTGACTCACTCGGCCTGGAGGCCAACAATAGTGATGACGCGCACTCCCAAGATCGTCCTGCTCAGCCTGGCCGTGTCGGCCGTGCTGGCCGGCTGCGGCAAGAACGAAACCCCGGCCAAGGATGCCGCGGCCCCCGCCCCGGCCACCGCCGAAGCCACCGTTTACAAGCTGGATGAGAGCAAGCTGCCGGCCTACAACGCCTTCCAGCCCAGCGACCTGGATACCACCAAGGACGCCTGCACCGCCTTCGGCGACTACGTCAACAGCAAGTGGCTGGCCGCCAATGAGATCCCGGGCGACCGCACCAGCTGGGGCGCGTTCACCATCCTCGACGAGCGTTCGGTGGCCGTGCAGCACCAGCTGGCCGAGCAGGTCGCACAGGTCAAGAACCCGAACCACATCGAGAAGATCGTCGGCGACCTGTGGGCCACCGGCATGGACGAAGCCAAGATCAATGCCCAGGGCATCGAGCCGCTGAAGGCCGACCTGACCGCGATCGACGGCCTGCAGGACAAGGCAGCCATCGCCAACTACCTGCGCAGCAGCGCCGCCAAGGGCGACAACGTCCTGTTCGGCTTCGGCGCTGAAGCCGACTTCAAGAACTCGGCGGTGAACCTGGCCTACGCCAGCCAGGGTGGCCTGGGCCTGCCGGACACCACCTATTACACCGACGCCAAGAATGCCGACAAGCTGAAGGCCTACCAGGCGCACGTGGCCAAGGTGCTGGAACTGTCCGGCGTCGCTGCAGCCGATGCGGCCAAGCAGGCCGAGGACGTGGTCAAGTTCGAAACCCGCCTGGCCAAGGCATCGAAGTCGCGCGTGGAGCTGTCGCGCAACGTCGAGCTGTTCTACAACCCGGTCACTCTGGCCGACGCCGACAAGCTGACCCCGAACTTCAGCTGGACCGAGTTCTTCAAGTCGCAGGGCGTGGCCGCGCCGGAGAAGTTCTCGCTGGCCATGCCGGCCTTCCATGAAGAAGTGAGCAAGGCACTGGGCGACACCGATCCGTCGGTGTGGCGCGCCTACCTGCGCTTCCACACCGTGGACAGCGCCTCGCCGTACCTGGCCGATGCCTTCGTGCAGGAGAACTACGAGTTCTACGGCAAGACCCTCAACGGCCAGAAGGAACAGAAGCCGCGCTGGAAGCGCGTGCTGGGCACCATCGAGAACGATGCCGGCGAAGCCTTCGGCCAGCTGTATGTGAAGGTGGCCTTCTCGCCGGAAGCCAAGGCGAAGATGGAAGAGCTGGTGAAGAACCTGGCCGCGTCGCTGAAGGAACGCATCCAGGGCCTGAGCTGGATGAGCGAGGAAACCAAGGCCAAGGCCATCGCCAAGTGGGAAACCTTCACCCCCAAGATCGGCTACCCGGACAAGTGGCGTGACTGGTCGGGCCTGCAGACCCAGCGCGACAGCTTCCTGGGCAACGTGCGCGCGGCCAACGAGTTCAACTACAAGTTCAACCTGTCCAAGATCGGCAAGCCGGTGGACAAGACCGAGTGGGGCATGACCCCGCAGACGGTCAACGCCTACTACAACCCGCTGCAGAACGAGATCGTGTTCCCGGCCGCCATCCTGCAGCCGCCGTTCTTCGACCCGAAGGCCGACGACGCGCTGAACTACGGCGGCATCGGTGCGGTGATCGGCCACGAGATGACCCACGGTTACGACGACCAGGGCGCACGCTTCGGGCCGACCGGCAACCTGGAAGACTGGTGGAGCCCGGCCGACAAGAAGAACTTCGAAGGCCTGACCGGCAAGCTGGTCAAGCAGTTCGACCAGTACAAGGTTGACGGCCAGGCGGTGAACGGCCACCTGACCCTGGGCGAGAACATCGCCGATCTGGGTGGCCTGGCCACCGCCTACGACGCCCTGCAGAAGGCCAGCGCCGGCAAGGAAGACGCCAAGGTTGACGGCTTCACCCGCGACCAGCGCTTCTTCTTCAACTGGGCCACCGTGTGGCGTACCAAGTACACCCCGGAAAACGCCAAGGTCCGCCTGGCCACCGACCCACACGCCCCGGCGCAGTTCCGCGCCATGGGTGCGCCGTCGAACCTGCCGACCTTCGCCGCAGCGTTCCAGTGCAAGGCCGGTGCACCGATGGTCCGTGCCGGCGATCAGCAGGTGGTGATCTGGTAAGCCCCGGCTGACGCTGCGGCAAACCTGCAAAGGCCCGGGGATTCCCGGGCCTTTGTTTTTTTGCCGAACCCGCCATCCACGCATGGCGTGGATCCACTCATCCCGGCGCTCTCCAGCAGCTGCCGACCTTGGTCGGCGAGAGCAGCGTGATGGGTCCATGCCACCCATCCGGTCGCGCCGGGTCATGCCCGGCGGATGCAGCGTGATGCGTGCATGCCGCGTCCATGCCCGGCTTGCTATAGTGCGCGCGCCCTCAATCCATCACGGATTCGTTCTACATGCCCAACTTCCGTCCGCTTGCCATCGCCCTGGGCATCAGCCTGGCGACCCTGGTCCCGAGCCATGATGCGTTCGCCGCCGCCAAGAAGAAGGCCGCGCGTGCCCCGGCCGTCAGCGCCCAGTGCAGCGATTTCTATGCGGCCACCAATGCGGGCTGGCTCAAGGCCAACCCGGCGCCGCAGGTCGGTGCCACCACCGCGCTGGGCCAGCTGGTCGAGCGCAGCCGCCAACAGCAGCGTGAACTGCTGGACGCCTCGATGAAGGCGCCGCAGGGCAACGTGCAGAAGCTGCTGGGCGATTTCTGGGCCAGCGGCCTGGACGAGGCTGCGGTGGAAGCAGACGGCTCCAATCCGATCGCGCCGCTGCTGACCCGCATCAACGCCATCAAGAAGGCCAAGGATGTTCCGGCCTCGATCGCCGCGCTGCACCAGGTCGGCATTCCGGTGGCCTTCAACTTCGGTCCGGATGTGGACCTGAAGGCACTGGACCGACACATCGGCTACTTCATGCAGGGCGGCATGGGCCTGCCCGATCCGGCGTTCTACATCCGTACCGATGCCGATACCGTGGCGTTGATGGGCCGCTACCGCAACTACGTCAAGCAGATCCTGGCGCTGACCGGCACCCCGGCTGCCAAGCTGGATGCGGAGTCGCAGGCGGTGATCGCGCTGGAAACCGAACTGGCGCGCAATGCGCAGTCGCTGGCCGGCATCAACAATCCGTTCAACAACTACGCGCCGATCTCCACCAAGGATCTGAACAGCCGCTACCGCAACCTGCAGCTGGATGCGTTCCTGAAGGCGCAGGGCGTGGACGACGACCTGGTCTCGCTGGCCGACCCGCAGCTGTTCAAGCAGCTTGACGGCATGGTCACCAAGCTCAAGCCGGACCAGTGGAAGGCCTACCTGCGCTGGCGCGTGGGCGATTCGATGGCACCGTACCTGTCCAAGGCCTACCGCGACGCCGAGTTTGAATTCCGTGGCCGCGTGCTGCGCGGCGAAACGCTGCCGCCGCAGCGCTGGGAAAGCGTGCTCGATGCGATCAACGTGGCCGCCGGTCCGATGGTCGGCCGCGAATATGCCGCGCGTTACCTGTCGGCCGAAGACCGTCGCCAGGCGGCATGGATCGTCGACAAGGTGCGCGAGGTGCAGATCGAGGCGGTCAAGAACAGCAGCTGGATGAGCGCCGAGGCCAAGACCGAAGCGCAGGCCAAGCTGGCCGCGCTGAAGATCGAGATCGGTACGCCGCTGCGTGACCTCGACTACACGGTGCAGCCGATGGGCCGCGGCTCGTTCGGCGGCAACATGCTGATCGCATCGACCTGGCGCCACCGTGAGGAGATGCGCCGCATCGGCAAGGGCAACGCCGACCGCCGCTGGGACGTGCTGCCGCAGCAGCCGTCGCTGGCCTATGACCTGGCGCAGAACCGCCTGATCGTCACCGCTGCGATCCTGCAGGGTCCGGTGTTCAACGCCAAGGCCGACGCGGCCGACAAGTTCGGCAGCTTCGGTGGCCTGGTCGGCCATGAGCTGACCCGCGCGATCGACGCCAAGGGCGCGCTGGTGGATGCCAAGGGTGAACTGCGCAGCTGGTGGACCCCGGCCGACAAGACCGCCTGGACCCTGCTCGGCAACCGCGTGGCCGCCCAGTACGGCGCCTACGAATTCCCCGGCGTGAAGGGTGCCAAGGTCAACGGCACGCTGACCCAGGAAGAAAACCTGGCCGACATCGCCGGTCTGGAACTGGCCTGGGCGGCGTACACCGCGCAGGAGCCGAAGGCCAAGCAGGCACAGCAGCAGGGCTTCTTCCGTGCCTGGTCGGCGCTGTGGGCACAGCAGCTGTCGCCGAACGAAGCCGTGCGCCGCCTGACAGCCGACATCCGTGCACCGGGCATGTGGCGCAGCAACGGCACGCTGGCCAACCTGCCCGCGTTCGGGGCCACCTTCAGCTGCAAGGCCGGCCAGCCGATGCAGCGCAGCGAGGCCGAGCAGATCAAGGTCTGGCGTTGAGCCAGGGCTGACGCAGCACAGCAAAGGGCGCCTTCGGGCGCCCTTTTTTTGCGGGTGCAGCACGATCCCGGGTTAACACCGGGCATGTTATCGCTGCGGCCTCGTCCATCGTGGAGCCCCGACATGGCACACAAGAACACCATCTGCATCTGGTACGACAGCGGCGCACTCGAGGCCGCTACCTTCTATGCCAGCATCCTGCCCGACAGTGCAGTGACGGCCGTGCACCACGCCCCCGGTGATTACCCGGACGGCAAGGAGGGCAACGTGCTGACGGTTGAGTTCAGCGTCTGCGGCATTCCCTGCGTCGGCCTCAATGGCGGCACTGCGTTCAAGCACAGCGAAGCCTTCTCCTTCCAGATCCAGACCGAAGACCAGGCCGAGACCGACCGCCTGTGGAATGCCATCGTCGGCAACGGCGGCCAGGAGAGCCAATGCGGCTGGTGCAAGGACCGCTGGGGCATTTCCTGGCAGATCAGCCCACGCATGCTGATCGAAGCGGTGACCAGCAAGGACAAGGCGCTGGCCAAGCGCGCCTTCAACGCGATGATGCCGATGAAGAAGATCGACATCGCGACCCTCGAAGCGGCAATAAAAAAAGGGGACGGAGGGAATTAAGTCGTTTCTCCCCATCCCCGGCGCATCGATGCAGAATGCGACTTGATCCCCTCCGTCCCCTTTTTGCGAGGTGCAGATGTCCTGGGATGCGATCATCATCGGTGGCGGTCACAACGGGCTCGTCTGCGCGGCCTATCTGGCGAAGGCCGGGAAGCAGGTGCTGGTGCTGGAACGGCGCAGCGTGCTCGGCGGTGCGGCGGTCACCGAGGAGTTCCATCCCGGCTTCCGCAATTCGGTGGCCTCGTACACGGTGTCGCTGCTGCAGCCGAAGGTGATCGACGATCTGCAGCTGCATGCGCATGGGCTGCGCATCGTTGCGCGGCCGGCCAACAACTTTCTGCCATTGCCCGATGGCCGCTACCTGTTGTCGGCGCCGGGCCGTACCCAGGCCGAGGTGGCCAAGTTCTCCCGACGCGATGCACAGGTGCTGCCCGCCTACGAGGCGCGGCTGGAGGTCTTCGCCGACGTGCTGCGTGCGTGGGCGCTGCGCGCGCCGCCGGATCTTGGCATGTCGGGTGGTTGGCGCGCGCTGCCCGCACTGTGGCAGATGGGAAAGCTGGGCCGCGAACTGGCGGCGCTGGATGCTTCACTGCGCCAGGAACTGCTGGACCTGTTCACGCTGTCGGCGGCCGAGTACCTGGACCGCTGGTTTGAAAGCGAGCCGATCAAGGCCTTGTTCGGCTTCGATGGCATCGTCGGCAACTACGCCAGCCCCTACTCGCCGGGCAGTGCCTACGTGCTGCTGCATCATGTGTTTGGCCAGTGCAATGGCGTGAAAGGCGCGTGGGGCCACGCGATCGGTGGCATGGGCGCGATCAGCCAGGCCATCGCGGCCGCTGCACGCCAGGCCGGCGCCGAGCTGCGCGTGGATGCCGATGTGCGGCGAGTGCATGTCGAGCAGGGCCGCGCGGTCGGTGTGGAACTGGGCAACGGCGAAACGCTCCGCGCACACGTGGTGATCGCCAACGTCAACCCGAAACTGCTGTACGAGCAGCTGCTGGAACCGGCGCAGGTACCGCAAGCAACCCGCGAGCGCATGACGCACTGGCGCTGTGGATCGGGCACGTTCCGGATGAACGTGGCGCTGTCGCGGCTGCCCGACTTCCGCTCCCTGCCCGGCCCGGGCGAGCATCTCAGTGCCGGCATCATCCTGGCACCCAGCCTGGACTACATGGACCGCGCCTGGCTGGACGCACGCCGCGACGGCTGGTCACGCGAGCCCATCGTGGAGATGCTGATTCCCAGTACGCTGGATGATTCGTTGGCGCCGCCCGGGCAGCATGTGGCCAGCCTGTTCTGCCAGCACGTGGCGCCGGTGCTGTCCGAAGGTCGGCACTGGGATGACCACAAGGACAGCGTGGCCGACCTGATGATCGCCACCGTCGAACGTCATGCGCCTGGCTTCGCCAACAGCGTGCTGGGCCGCCAGGTGTTGTCACCACTGGATCTGGAACGCACCTTCGGCCTGATCGGCGGCGACATCTTCCACGGCGCGCTCAGTGCCAACCAGCTGTTCTCGGCACGGCCGATGGTCGGCCAGGCCGGCTACCGTGGCGCCCTGCCCGGCCTGTATCTGTGCGGTTCGGGCACCCATCCCGGCGGTGGCGTTACCGGTGCACCGGGGCACAATGCCGCGCAGGTGGTACTGCGGGATCTGTGAGGGTGTGCCTTTGGTAGGCGTGCCGTTTGCTCTGGTAGGTGCCAACCTTGGTTGGCACCTACCGGCGTGAAGCGAGACGCATCGCGCCTCACTTCACGCTTCGCAGATGGTTCGGGCGATTCGGTGGGCCCGGCGGGCGGCGCTTGTTGAACGGCGGTTGTCCGCGCCAGTAGCGGATCAGCAGCCAGCCGAACAGCATGCCGCCCAGATGCGCGAAGTGGGCCACGCCTGGCTGCCAGCCGGTCATGCCCAGCACCAGCTCGCCCACACCGAACAGGATCACGAAGGTCCGCGCCTTCATCGGAATCGGCGGGAACAGCAGCATCACCCGCTGGTTCGGGAACAGCATGCCGTAGGCCAGCAGCAGGCCGAACACGCCGCCGGAGGCACCCAGCACTGTGGCCGGATTCTCCAGCAGGGTACCGACCAGCAGCTGGCAGACGCCGGCACCGGCCACGCACACAAGGTAGTACAGCAGGAAGCGCTTCTCGCCCCAGGTCTGCTCCAGCGGCGCGCCGAACATGAAGACCGCCAGCATGTTGAAGAACAGGTGGCCGAAGCTGCCATGCAGGAAGCCATAGGTCAGCAGCTGCCACGGCTGGAAGTTGCCGCCGGGCGAGAACGCATCGAAGCCCTGCTGCAGCGGTTGCAGCATGAACGGCTCGAAGGTCTGCATGCCGAGCAGGAACGGCTGCTGCAGCAGGAACAGGATCGCGTTGGCGATCAGCAGGGCCTTGGTGACGGTTGGCAGTCGCGGGAACATGGGAGCACCGGCATGGAACGGCCTCCATCATAGCCGCAGCACCGCATCTTGTTGGCGACCGGCAGGCGCAGCCTGTTCAGTCGCCCGCCACGCTCAGCCGGGGCCCCACACCGCGGCATCCAGCGCTGCGGCCGGATCGGTCGCAGCCATCCGCACCCGCCCGTTCTCCACCACCACGCCCTCGGCACGCAAGCGCTGTGACTGCTCGCGCCAGCCGGCCGATCCCTCCGCCATCGCGATGCGCCCGTCCGAGCGCAGCACACGGTGCCAGGGCAGGTCCGGGTCGTCGTTCTGGCCGAGGATGCGCGCGGTCAACCGCGCCCGCCCGGGCAGGCCGGCACGCATCGCCACCTGGCCATAGCCCAGCACCTGTCCCGGCGGAATCGCGCGGATCACCGCCAGGATGCGTGCACGCGCCTGCTCCGGCGTCAGCGCCGCAGCCGGGTCACCAGCAGTACGCCGATCAGCACCAGCACGGTGCCGGCGATCTGCGCCGGCCCCATCGGTTCGTCGAGCAGCCATAGGCTCATCACGATGGTGGAAACGGGGCCCAGCATACCGACCTGCGCGGCCAGCGACGAACCCACGCGTTGCACCGCCAGCATGATCGCCAGCACCGGCAGCACCGTGCACACGGTGGCATTGACCAGCGACAGCCATTGCACCGGTGCCGGTGCCTGCCACAGCAACGGCAGTGGATGGGTCACCGCGAAATGCAGCAGCACCAGCACGCTGGCCACACAGCTGGCATAGGCGGTCAGCCGCACCGCACCGATGCGCGCCACCACCTGCCCACTGCCGAACAGGTACAGCGCGTAGCTGAGCGCACTGCCCAGCACCAGAAGGCTGCCGACGATGATCTGCCCACCCTCGCGCTGCAGATCGTGGCCGAAGGCCAGCAGCACACCGAGGTAGCTCAGCACCAGCGCGCCGATCTGCCAGCGCCCCGGCCGCTGCCGTGCCAGCAGCACGTTGATCAGCAGCACCAGGGTCGGGTTCAGGTACAGGATCAACCGTTCCAGGGTCACGCTGATGTACTGCAGGCCCTGGAAGTCGAGCAGGCTGGACAGGTAATAGCCGGTGAACCCGAGCCACAGCACGCGGGCGCGGTCGGCCCAGGACAGTGGCCCGGCCCGGCGCGCGGCCCACAGTGCCATCAGCACGAACAAGGGCAGCGCCATCAGCATGCGCAGCGCGAGCAGCGTGGTGGCATCGACACCATGGCGCAGGCCGAGCTTGACGATGATGGCCTTGCCGGAGGCGGCGACGGCACCGATCGCGGCCAGGCCGATGCCGCCCAGCGCGATGCGTGGGGAGGTGGTGGCGATATGGGAAACGGGGCTGGACATCAGGACAGCGGCAGGCCGCACCGGGCGGCCAGGGAAGACGTGGGGGCCGTCATTGTCGCATGGGTGCGCCCGGCGCCCCGTAGAGCCGAGCCTACGCTCGGCTTCGCCATGCCTGGGCGAAAAGCAGCCGAGCATGGCTCGGCTCTACAACGGCCTGGCTCAGCGCATCAGCACCACTTCCTCGGCCGAGGTCGGGTGGATCGCCACGGTGTCGTCGAACTGCGCCTTGGTCGCGCCCATTTTCACCGCCACCGCGAAGCCCTGCAGGATTTCATCGGCCGCTTCGCCCAGCAGGTGAATGCCCACCACCCGTTCTTCCGGGCCGGCACAGACCATCTTGAACAGGCTGCGCTGGGTGCCGTTGGCCAGCGCCTGCAGCATCGGGCGGAAGCGGCTGTGGTATACGCTCACCTGGTCGAAACGGGCGCGTGCTTCTTCCTCGCTCATGCCCACCGCGCCCAGCGGCGGGTGCGAGAACACCACACTGGCCACGTTCTCGTAATCCATCTTCGATTGCGGGCGGCCACCGAACAGGCGGTCCATCAACCGCCGCGATGCGGCCACCGCCACCGGGGTCAGGCCGACCTTGCCGGCGATGTCGCCGACCGCATGAACGCTCGGCACGCTCGTGGTCTGCCATTCGTCCACTTCCACCTGCTGGTGTTCGCCGATGCCGATGCCCAGCGCCTCCAGGCCCAGGTCACGGCTGTTGCCGCGGCGGCCGGTGGCGAAGAACACCGCATCGAACACGCTGTCCAGCGGCCCATCGTGGCCGAACGCACGCACACGCTCACCGTCGCGCTGCAGTTCACGCAGGCGGTAACCGAAATGGATGCGTACGCCCTGCTGCTTCAGGTTCTCGGCCAGCTGATCGGTCAGTTCGTAGTCGAAGCGCTCCAGCAGCCGCTGGCCACGCACCAGCAGGCTCACCTTGCTGCCCAGTGCCTGCAGCAGCCCGGCCAGTTCCACCGCGATGTAACCGCCACCGATGATGGCCACCTCGGCCGGTGCCGCGCGCAGATCGAAGAAGTCATCGGAGACCAGGCCCAGCTCGGCACCCGGAATGTCCGGGCGCAGCGGATGCGCGCCGGTGGCGATCAGGATGTGTTCGCCGCTGTAGCGCACGCCATCGCTGCAGGCCACGGTATGCGCGTCGAGCAGATGGCCGCGTGCCGGGATGCGTACCACGCCGGTTTCGTCCAGGCGCTTGTGGTAGCTGGTGTGGATGTTGCTGATGTAGGCCTGGCGGTGGATCACCAGCTCCTTCCACGACAGTGCCGGGCGCACCGGCACATCGAAGCCCATCGCGTTGGCCAGGCCGATGCGCTCGTGCAGGTCGGCCGCCAGCCACATCGCCTTCTTCGGCACGCAGCCGACATTGACGCAGGTGCCGCCCAGTTCGCCGGGTTCGAGCATCGCCACGCGCTTGCCATGCTGCGCGGCGCGGATCGCACCGGCCAGGCCGGCGGAACCGCCGCCAAGGACGATCAGATCGTAATCATAGGGTGCAGTGCTCATCGGAATCGCTCGGGTCGGTAAGGGGCAGGATCGATCGCGGGCGTGCGGCCGCAGACCAGATCGGCAATCAATTGGCCGGTGCCGGCGCTCATGCTGATGCCGAGCATGCCATGCCCGGCTGCAAGCCAGACGTGAGGATGCGCGGGCGCGCGGCCGATCATCGGCACGTCGTCCACGCTCATCGGCCGCCAGCCACACCACTGTTCCTGCAGCTGCGCGCCGCGCGGCGTGCGCAGGTAGTGGTCGGCAGCGCGCTGCAACGCCTGCAGGCGGGTCGCATGCAGCTGCGGGTCAGCACCGGCGAACTCCATGGTGCCGCCCAGCCGCAGCGCGTCGCGCCAGGCAATCACGAAGACGGAATGGTCTTTCAGCACCGCCGGACGCAGCGGCACCTGCGATGGGCGCGACCAGGTCAGCGAATAGCCCTTGCCGGGCTGGATCGGCACGCGCAGATCCAGCTGCCGCGCCCAGTGGCGCGACCACGGCCCGGTGGCCAGCACAAGCTCGCGCGCCGACAGGTGCTGGCCCCCGGCCTGCACGCGCACACCGTGCGCATCGCCGAAGAAACCCTGCACATCCCGCTGTTCGTCAATCACCACGCCCTGCGCGCGCAGCACGCGTGCCAGTTCGGCGGTGTAGCGGTCCGGTCGCAGCTGTGCATCACCGGGGAAGTGGATCGCACCGGCAAGCCGATCATGGAAGGCCGGGTTGTCGCGCGCGTATTCGGCGCCACCGATGCACCGCGTGGCAATGCCCTGCGCGTTCAATGCCTCGCACTCGGCCGCGTAATGGTCGAAGTTGCGCGCATCACCGAACACGTAATCCAGACCGCGCGCCTTGAATTCGCAGTCCAGCGCGTGTGTCTTCACCCACTGCGCCAGGCGCAGCCGCGAATCATTCAACAGTGCGCCGCGTGCCCGCGTGGACTGCAGCCAGTCCCGCGCGTTGCAGCGCGCGCCGAACTGCAGCAACCAGCGCCACAGCGTTGGGTCCAGCCGCGTGCGCACATACAGCGGTGCGCGCGGGTCGAGCATCCAGCGCAGCGCACGCAGCGGTACACCGGGGGCCGCCAGCGGTGGCGCATGACTGGGCGTGATGGTGCCGCAGTTGCCATGCGAGGTCGCGCCGCCGATGCGCCCCCGTTCGATCACCCGCACCTGCCGGCCCTGCGCGCGCAGCGCGAGCGCAGTGGCCAGACCGATGGCACCGGCGCCCACCACGATCACATCCTCGCGCGCGCCCTGCATCGATCAGCCCTGCCCGGCTCCGCGCCGCATCGGCGGCCACTGCCGGTACGTCATCGCGCGCCACAGCCATTCCATCGGGCCGAAACGGAAGCGCCGCAGCCAGGCGTGCGAAATGCCCACCTGCACCGCAAACAGCGCCAGCGCGAACAACAGCTGCATGCTGCGCGGCATCTGCCCGAACGCGCCCAGGCCGTAGTGATAGAACAGCCAGGTGCACAGCAGCGACTGGCCCAGGTAGTGGGTCAACGCCATGCGTCCCACCGGCGCCAACCACGCCAGCCGCGTGCGCCAATGCACGATCCAGGCCAGGTAGCCCAGGCACATCGGCAGACCGCCCACCGTCACCAGGGCCATCGCGGCGGTGACCGGCAGATCATAGGCACCCGGTGCCAGATACGGCTTCCAGACAACCCCCAGCAGCGTGATCACCAGGCCGAGCGGGAGCGCCACCCAGCGCAACACTGCATACAGCCGCACGAAGCGCTCCGGGGTGGCCAGTGCGCCGCTGCCGGCAAACCAGCTGCCGATCAGGAACATGCCCAGCACTTCCGGGCCCGTAATCAGCAGCGCCCCCATCGACGATCCGAACTCGCCCAGGCGCTGCGCGTTGGCCTGCATCCAGCTGCCCTGCCCGTACACCAGGCGCTGCTGGGCGATCTCCTGCTGTGCGTCGGCGAGCATCTTCTGCAGGTCCTCCACCGGCGCCATCGACACCATCGCCCCGACCAGCAGCATCATCGCCACGCCGCCCAGATAGACGATCACGCCCATCCACGGCAGCCAGCTGCGCGGCGCCTCGCGGCATGCCAGCAGCGGCAGCGAAACCAGCGCGTACAGCACCAGGATGTCACCGGACCAGACCAGCAGCGCATGGCACAGGCCGATCAGCAGCAGGCCGGCACTGCGGCGCAGGTAGAACGGGGTGAAGGCACGCCCGGCCACCTCGGCTCGCTGCGCCATCACCGCGAAGCCGGCGCCGAACAGCAACGAGAACAGGGTGAAGAACTTGCCCTGCACGAACACATAGACGAACGCATCGGCCCAGTAGTCCAGGCCCTGCCAGTGCGTGTCGATACCGGTGAAGGCCAGGTCCAGCGGACCGCTGAAGGCCTCGATGTTCATCAGCAGGATGCCCAGCAGCGCGGCACCGCGCAGCACATCCAGCACCGCGATGCGTTCGCTGGAAGCCAGCGGTTGCAGAGAAGGAGAAGCGGCGTTCACGGGGCGTCCGTCGAGCAGGTCCACCATTATGCCGCCGGCCCAAGCGCCATGGATGGCCGCGCCGTGTTCCAGAAACGCAACGGCCCGCCGAAGCGGGCCGTTGCTGCCATCACTATCGCGCGACGATCAGTGCTGGTGACCGCCGTCGCCGTGGACGTGGCCGTGATCGATCTCTTCCTTGCCGGCTTCGCGCACGTCGACGATTTCAACGTCGAAGTGCAGGTCCTTGCCGGCCATCGGATGGTTCAGGTCCACGTCGACCACGCTCATGCCGACCTTCTGCACGGTCACCGCACGCGGGCCGAAGTTGGTCTGCAGCACGACCTGCTGGCCCGGGGCCAGCTTGGTGTTGCCGAAGTGCTTCTTCGGCACGCGCTGGGACAGGCCCTCGCGACGCTCACCGTAGGCATCGGCGGCCTTGACGTCGACGCTGAAGGTCGCGCCGGCTTCCTTGTCCATCATGGCGTTTTCCAGGCCCGGAATGATGTTGCCGTGGCCGATCAGGATCGCCAGCGGCTCGCCGCGGTCCTTGGACGACTCGATCGGCTCCTGGCCGGCTTCGGAAACGGTGTAGTGGAAGCGGACAACGCGGTCTTTTTCGATCTTCATGCGCAACTCTGTCTGGATCTGCCGGAGGCAGGCGGGTTGGGGCGGGTTGTGGCCCGGCGGGGACGCCGCCATCATGACGGCCAATCCAAGGTGGCGCATTATCCGGAGATCATGCACATCACGCCAGTTTCGTCCGGCCCGCGCCGGTTGCTCACCCCGGCCCTGCTGCTGGCCCTGCCCCTGTTGCTGACCGCCTGCGGCGGCGGCAAGGCCACCCGCCCTGCTCCGCCACCGCCAACCGCGCACTGGCCGAAGACCGTGCCGGACAACCCCGAGGCGGCCAATTCGGTGCTGATGCGCGCCATCAGCCTGGTCGGCACGCCCTACCGCTACGGCGGCAATACCCCCGATTCGGGCTTCGACTGCAGCGGCCTGGTGGCCTACGTCTACCGCGAGATGCTGGACCTGAAGCTGCCACGTACCTCGCGTGACCTGGCTGCGGTACAGGGCCCGAAGATCGACCCGCAGCGCCTGGCCACCGGCGATCTGGTGTTCTTCGGCAGCCGCGGCAACGTCACCCATGTCGGCATCTACGTGGGTGAAGGGCGTTTCGTGCACGCCCCCAGCACCGGCGGCACGGTCCGGCTCGACTCGCTCAGTGGGCCTTACTGGAAGGACCACTACACGGGGGCGAAACGCGTTCTTCGCTAAAATGAACAGGCGATATGTTCAAAAATGTGACGCACATCACTATGAAACTAACGGATTACTAACGGAATTTTTAACTTATCCGCGCTTTTACAGGGCATGATGCCCCATCGTTTTTTTCCTGTGACCGACGCGTGACGACTGACGACCTGAAAAGCGAAGGCCAGACTTCCGTATCTTCACGTGGTGCCCGCCCGCTGTTGCTTGGCCTGGCACTGTGCCTGACCAGCCTTCCGGCCTGGTCGCAGACCGCTCCGAACCGTTCCTCCGATGTGACCCCGGCCCCGGTGGCCGAGAGCACCGCCCGACCGGCCGCCAAGGCCGAGGCTGCCGCTCCGCAGCGCAGCCGCGTCGATGCCGCCGCCAGCGCCACGCTGGCCGCCCTGCTGCCGCACCTGGCCGCCAACGACACCATTCCGCTGATGGACCGCTCGGCCGTGGTGGCCGGCGATCTCAGCCGCCTGCTCGCCAACTACGACACCAGCAGCGCCGCCAATGGCAGCGTTGTCGGCACCGCCGCCGACAATGGCAAGGTGCAGTCGCTGCTGCGCCGCGCGATGACCCTGCTGGGCACCCCGTACCGTTGGGGCGGCAGCAACCCGGACAGCGGCTTCGACTGCAGCGGCCTGGTTGGCTACGTGTTCCGTTCTGCGCTGGGTATCGAACTGCCGCGCGTGTCGCGCGAGATGGCCCACGACGACAACGCCGAACTGATCAACGACCGCACCGCGCTGGCCGCGGGCGACCTGGTGTTCTTCGGCCGCAAGGGCCGCGTCGACCACGTCGGCATCTATGTCGGTGATGGCCGTTTCCTGCACGCACCGAGCTCGGGCAAGGACGTCCGCGTGGACACCCTGCTCAGTGGCTACTGGGGCAACAAGTTCATGCAGGCCCGCCGGGTCGACCTCTGACCCGCTGGCGCCACCGCGCCGCCTGAGAGACGAAAAGCCGCTGCCCTGCAGCGGCTTTTTTGTTTGCGCCCCGGTGGATGCCGACCTTCGGTCGGAACAGCGCCACATGCCCCGGTGGGTGCCGACCTTCGGTCGGAACAGCGCCACATGCCCCGGTGGGTGCCGACCTTCGGTCGGCACAGCGCCAGCTGCCCGGGTGGGTGCCGACCGTTGGTCGGCACGGCCGCCATCCACGCATGGCGTGGATCTACCGGAACAAAACAAAAGGCCCGCCGGTCAGGGCGGGCCTTCCATCACCACCACGCAACCTCAGCCGCGCGGCGGCGTCGGGTCGGGGTCATCCACACCGACATTGCTGGACGGGTTGTCATACACCGCCTGGTCGAGCAGCCCGGTCTCCTTGGCCACGATCACCGGCACCAGCATCTGGCCGGTCACGTTGGTCATCGTGCGCATCATGTCCAGGATGCGGTCGATGGCATACAGGTAACCGATGGTTTCCAGCGGCAGGTTGGCCGCGCTCAGCACCACCGTGGCCATGATCACCGCCGTGCCCGGCACACCGGCGGTACCGAAGCTGCCCAGCACCGAAGCAATCAGCACCACCACGTACTGTTCCGGGGTCAGCGGCACGCCGCTGTACTGCGCGATGAACACCGCGCACAGCGCCGGGTAGATCGCACCGCAGCCGTCCATCTTGATGCTGGCACCCAGCGGCACCGCGAACGAGCCGTAGTCCTTGTTCACCCCCAGGTTGTGGGTGATCGAACGCAGCGCCACCGGCATCGCCGCGAAGCTGGACGAGCTGACGAACGCCACCTGCATGCCCGGCGCGGCGCCACGGAAGAACTTCAGTGGGTTCAGGCCATGCGCCATCAACAGTGCGCTGTAGACCACCACGATGTGCAGCGCGCAGGCCACGTACAGCGCCAGCACGAAATGCCCCAGCGGCAGCAGCTTCTCGAAACCGTAGCTGCCGACCAGGCCGGCGATCAGGCCGAAGGTGCCGATCGGGGTGACTTCCAGTACGAAGCGGGTCACCTGGATCATGATGTCGCTCATCTGGCCGACCAGCTTGCGCGCCTCGGTCACCTTCTCGCCCAGCTTGACGATGGCAAAGCCGACCAGGCCGGCGAAGAAGATCACCGGCAGGATCGAGCCGCGGCCGGCCGCCAGCACGGTCTCACCAGCGGCATTGACCTTGGTGCCGATGCCGGACAGCGCGTAGAAGACATTGGCGGGCACCACATCCAGCAGCACCTGCACCACGCTGGGCACTTCGCGCGGTACGTAGTTGCTGGCCATCGACAACTGCAGTCCACCGGCACCCGGCTGCAGCACGGTGCCCACGGCCAGGCCGACGCATACCGCCAGCGCTGCGGTGATCACGAACCACAGGAAGGTGCGGCCACTGAGCGCGGCGACCGACTTCTGGCCATGCAGAGAAGAAATCGCATTGATGACCGCGAAGAACACCAACGGTACGGCGATCATCTTGATCAGGGTGACGTACAGCTCACCGAGCGGGCCAAACCACGTTTCCGCGGCCGGGCCGAGCGCCCAGCCGGCCAGCGCGCCGAGCACGAAGCCACCGACCACGCGCTGCCAGAATGGAATCCGCAGCCAGGCAGAGACCAGCTTCATAGGCAATCCAGAGGGGAAGGAAGGGATGCTGGCACGATAGCCCAACCTGGCCCGCGGAACGACCGCCCGGCCGGCAAATCAGTGTGTCATCGGCGTGCCTTGCAGGGCCGGGCATAATGAACGTCCCGTTACAGTTTGTGAGATCCCAGCGTCCATGCGCCGTTCCGTCTCCCTGTTGGCCGCCTGTGCCACCACCCTGCTGCTCGGCGCCTGCGCCAGCACTACCCCCGCCTCTGCCCCGGCCGGCCTGAAGGTCGCCGTCGACCCGGTCGCGCACCCGGCCGGCGAGACACCGCAGTGGTGGTACCGCAGCGGCGCCGCCCAGGCGGCGGCCAATGGTGCGATGGCCGGAAAGGCCAAAAACGTCATCCTGTTCCTCGGTGACGGCATGAGTCTGACCACCGTGGCCGCCTCGCGCATCTACGAAGGCCAGCGCAAGGGCGGCTCGGGCGAAGAGAACCTGCTGTCCTGGGAGCGCTTCCCGGCCACGGCGTTCAGCAAGACCTACAACACCGATTCGCAGACGCCGGACTCGGCCGGCACCATGACCGCCATCACCACCGGCGTGAAGACCCACATGGGCGCGATCGGCGTCAGCGCCGGCAGCCGCACCGACTGTGCCGACAGCCTGTCCAAGGGCCTGCTGACCTGGCTGCAGCTGGCCGACAGCGCCGGCCTGGCCACCGGCGTGGTGTCCACCGCACGCCTGACCCACGCCACTCCGGCGGCGACGTATGCGCACTCGCCCGAGCGCAACTGGGAAAACGACACCGACCTGACCGACGCGGCCAAGGCCGCCGGCTGCAAGGACATCGCCCAGCAGCTGCTGTCGACCTCGCGTTACGGCCGCGGCCCGCTGGTGGCCCTCGGTGGCGGCCGCGGTGAGTTCACCACTGTGGAAGAGCGCGATCCGGAGTACGACGACAAGGTCGGCCAGCGTCTGGACGGCCGCAGCCTGGTGCAGGAATGGCAGCAGGCCCATCCGCAGGGCGCCTACGTGTGGAACAGCAAGCAACTGGCGGCTGCGGCCAACGCGCCGGCCATCCTGGGCCTGTTCGAGCCGGACCACATGCGCTACGAGCACGAGCGTCCGCAGGATCCGGGCGGCGAGCCGAGCCTGGCCGAGCTGACCGCTGCGGCGATCAAGAACCTGTCCCAGCACCCGGAAGGCTACGTGCTGATGATCGAAGGCGCGCGCATCGACCACGCCAACCACAGCGGCAACGCCTACCGTGCGCTGACCGAAACCGTGGCGCTGTCCGACGCGGTACGCGTGGCCAACGAGCTGACTTCGGCCGATGACACCCTGATCATCGTCACCGCCGACCATTCGCACACGTTGAACTTCGTCGGCTACCCGGCGCGCGGCAACCCGATCCTGGGCAAGGTGAAGGACAAGGGTGGCGAAGATGGCGCCGGCAAGCTGGATTACGCGCTGGACGGCACCGGCCAGCCGTACACCACGCTGAGCTATGCCAACGGCCCGGGCCATACCGGTAGCAGCAACCAGCAGCCGGCCGGCCCGAAGCGTTACCCGCACAACCCGAGCAGCTTCGAACCGGCCAACGGCCGCCCGAACCTGCGCGAGGTCGACACCGAGCATCCCGACTACATGCAGGAAGCACTGGTGCCGATGAAGTCCGAGTCGCACGGTGGCGAGGACGTCGGCATCTGGGCGCGTGGCCCGGGCAGCAAGGCGATCCGCGGCACGCTGGAACAGAACGCGATCTACCACATGATCGTGCAGGCCACCCCGGCACTGCGCGAGCGCCTGTGCCAGGCCGGCACCTGCGACGACAAGGGCGTGCCGGTGCAGCTGCCGGCACCAACCGCGTTCGAGCGCAAGGCCGAGGACAAGTGACCCTGCGGCAGGCCCGCCCTGCCCGCGCCGGCGGCCGCTTCGCGCGGTCGCTGGCCCTGTTCGGGATGCTGGCCAGTGCCAACGCGCTGGCACAGGCGCCGGCATGCAAGCTGCTCACCGACGAACACGGCTTGTGGCCGCTGCCCAACTGCGAGGTGGTCGATCACCGGCCGAAGATCCAGCCGGGCACACTGCAGGACCTGAACTTTGATGACCACGGCCTGGCCGTGGTGTATGCCGACCAGGGCTTCCATTACGTCGACCGCACCGGCCGCAGCCTGCCGGTGCTGACCTGGGACAACGGCCCGGAAACGCCGGAGGAAGGCCTGCTGCGCGGGCGCGTGGGCAATCGCGTGGGCTACTTCGATCTGACATTCCGTCAGGTGGTACCGGGCACCTTCGATTTCGCCTGGCCGTTCCGCGACGGCGTGGCCGAGGTCTGCAACGGCTGCCGTCGCGGCACGCCGGATGGCGATGGCCATACACCGATGGAAGGCGGCGAGTGGTTCCGCATCGACCGCACGGGTCGTAGGCTGAAGTAAGGTTTTCGGCGGGGCTGCGCCCTGCTCCTGCCGAATCAACGTCAACCTCAAAAGCAACAGCCGGCTCCGGATTATCTGCGGGTTTGGCGGGGCGGTGTCGGATTGCGGGGACGCCGCAAGTACGTCCTTGTAGGTTTGGCAGCCGCATCCATGCGGCTGACACCCCGCAATCCGACACCGCCCCACCTTCGACAGTTTTCCGGTGACGGCTGGACCATCCACGCTTTGCGTGGATCGTATCTGTCAGATATCGAATTGAACCCGGGGTCAGATCCGTTTTCCTGCGGAAAACGGATCTGACCCCATGCCGTTACCCCATGCCATTCCAACAGATCGCGGGGTCTGTCGAAGGCGGTGTGGGTCCGGTTGCGGGGGCGTGAGCGCCATGGATGGCGCGACCGAGCCTACATGGACGTATTTACGGCGTCCCCCGCAACCGGACCCACACCGCCTACCCTCAGGAAACCAGCTTCTGCTGTTGCTGTTGCTGTTGCTGTTGCTCTGGATCGTAGCGGGTGCAGGGCGCAGCCCTGCCGAGCAACCCTATACTTGCCGCCGTGACCGCCTTCCCTGCCCTCGTTCCGCTGGATGCACCGCTGCTGGTGGGCTACAGCGGCGGTGTCGACTCGACCGTGCTGCTGCACTGGCTGTGGCGCTGCGCCCAGGCCTCTGCCACGCCGCTGCGCGCAGTGCACGTGCACCACGGCCTGCAACCGGCCGCCGATGACTGGGTGCGGCATTGCCAGCAGCAGTGCGCAGCGCTGGGCATGGAACTGGCCGTGCACCGCGTGCAGGTTGATCTGCACCCTGGCCTCGGCCTGGAAGGCGCGGCGCGCCAGGCACGGCGCGCCGCGTTCGCCGCCGAACTGCGCGACGGCGAAACACTGGCGCTGGCACAGCACCAGGACGACCAGGCCGAGACCTTCCTGCTGCGTGCACTGCGTGGTTCCGGCGTCGATGGACTTGCCGCGATGGCCGAGCACAATCAGCTCGGCGCACACCGCCTGTGGCGCCCGTTGCTGCATGCACCACGCGGCGCGCTGCTCGACTACGCCAGGCAGCACGCGCTGTGCTGGATCGAAGACCCCAGCAACAGCGAAGACCACGCCGATCGCAACTTCCTGCGTCTGCACGTACTGCCGCTGCTGCGCCAGCGATGGGCGCATGCCGCTGCGGCATTGGCCGGCAGCGCGACGCACTGCCGGCAGACCCGCGAACTGCTGGACGAAGAAGACGCCGAACTGATCGCACACCTGGAAGTCGCACCACGCGTGCTGTCGCTGCAACTGCTGCGCCAGGTTTCGCCGGGCCGTGCCGCGCGCGTGCTGCGCGCCTGGGTGCTCGGCCACGGCGCCCCGCCGCTGCCGGCCACGGTGCTGCAGCAGGCACTGGAGCAGCTGCTGCCGGCAGCCAATGACCGTCAGGCACAGGTACGCTGGCACGACCATGCCATCCGGCAATGGCGCGACCATGCCTATCTGCTGCCTGCGCGGCTGCCGGCTCTGCCCGCCGACTGGCAGGCCACATGGGATGGCCGCGCGCCATTGCCGCTGCCCGACGGCGGCCAGCTGCGCCTGCGGGGTGCCAGTGCTTTCGAGCAGCCGTTGCAGATCCGTGCGCGGGTGGGTGGCGAGCGCATCCTGATGCCCGGCCGCCAGCATGCCCATGCGCTGAAGGACTGCCTGCAACGCGAGCACCTCGCGCCGTGGCGACGCGCGCAGCTGCCGCTGCTGTTTGCGGACGGACAACTGCTGGCCGCCGCCGACGTGGTCATCAGCGCGCCCTTGCAGGCATGGCTGCTGGCCCGGGACGCGCAGCTGCAGTGGCGTCCCGGCGGTTGGTGAATTGACCCCCGCGCGCAGCCCGTCCACACTTGCCGCATGGCCAAGAAGTCCCCCGAAAACGCCTCCCCGGTCGCCCAGTTCGAGCAGTCGCTTGAATCGCTGGAGCAGCTGGTGGAGCAGATGGAAACCGGCGAGCTGAGCCTGGAAGCTTCGCTCAGTGCTTACGAACGTGGCGTCGGCCTGTACCGGCAGTGCCAGCAGGCGCTGGAGCAGGCGGAACTGCGCGTGCGCCTGCTCAGCGATCCGGCCCAGCCGGAAACGTCCGAGCCCTTCGATCCGCCCAGCCATGACGGCTGAGCTGCTGTTCGCGCGCTGGCGCGACCGCATCGAAAGCCAGCTCGATGCCGCCCTGCCCTCACCCGCCGAAGCGCCGCAGCGCCTGCACCAGGCCATGCGCTATTCGGTGCTCGGCGGCGGCAAGCGCATGCGCCCGCTGCTGGTGTACGCCAGCGGCCAGCTGTTCGGCGCGCAGGCCGAAACCCTGGATGCGGCGGCGATGGCTGTCGAACTGATCCACGCCTATTCGCTGGTGCATGACGATCTGCCGGCGATGGACGACGATGCACTGCGCCGTGGCAAGCCGACCACGCACATCGCCTTTGACGAAGCCACGGCGATCCTCGCCGGCGACGCGCTGCAGACCCGCGCCTTCGGCCTGCTGGCCGACGCACCGCTGCCGGCCACCCTGCGCGTGGCCTGCCTGCAGACCCTGGCGCATGCGTCCGGTGCGTCCGGCATGTGCGGCGGGCAGGCCCTGGATATCGATGCCACCGGCCAGCAGCAGTCGCTGGCGGCACTGACCCGCATGCACGCGCTCAAGACCGGTGCGCTGATCCGCGCGGCGGTGCGCATGGGCGCGCTGTGCGGCCAGGCCCACGAGCCGCAGCTGGCCCAGCTGGATCATTTCGCCGACGCGCTCGGCCTGGCGTTCCAGGTGCGCGACGACATCCTCGATGTCGAAGCCAGTTCCGAACAGCTGGGCAAGACCGCCGGCAAGGACCAGGCACAGGACAAGAGCACCTTCCCCGCGCTGCTCGGCATGGACGGCGCCAAGGCGCAGCTGCGTGAACTGGCTGCGCGCATGCAGTCCAGCCTGGCCGGCTACGGCGAAGAGGGCGATGCGCTGCGCGCGCTGGCAACGCTGGCGGTGGAACGCGATCACTGATCGCAGCCACGCTGCGCGCTCACCAACAAAAAACGCCCGGCAGTGCCGGGCGTTTTCCGTTCCACATGCGGACGGTCTTACTTGACCAGGCGCAGCGCGAACGGATAGCGATAGGCTTCGCCGTTGTTGGCCTTCACCGCCGCGATGATGCAGAACACCAGGTTCAGGATGCCGACGATCGGCGCCAGGATGCCGCCGATGATCACGATGGTCAGCACGATGCAGATCAGCATCGCGATGGTGATGGTGATCTGGAAGTTCAGCGCTTCCTTGGCCTGGTCGGTGACGAAGGCCTTGCTGGCATCATCCTTGTTGATCAGCCAGATGATCAGCGGGCCGATGAACCAGGTGAAGATGCCCAGCAGGTGGGCAGCCAGGGCCATGGTGCGCTGGTCGGCCGGCGCATTGGTGGTGGCCGGCGGCGGCGGGACGTTATCGAATTCACTCACGACAAAACTCCTTTTCATTGGGTGGTCTTGACCCACCAGCACCAGGCTGATTGCGTCAGGCGGGGATAGCTTACGCCATCAACGCCATCAATCATTACCGGCGATGGTCATTCGTCCAAGCAGGATCGAGCCGGTCCGGATGTGCGAGCGGGGGTCGACGTCGCTGCCAACCGCCTCGATGCTGCTGAACATCTCGCGCAGATTGCCGGCGATGGTGATGCCGTCCACCGGGTACTGGATCTCGCCGTTCTCGACACGGAAGCCGCCGGCACCGCGCGAATAGTCGCCGGTCACCCCGTTCACGCCCTGCCCCATCAGCTCGGTCACCAGCAGGCCGCTGCCCATCCGGGCGGCGATCTCGTGCAGCGAGCCGGCATTGGCCGCCAGCTGCAGGTTGTGCACGCCGCCGGCATTGGCGGTGGTCTGCAGGCCCAGCTTGCGCGCCGAGTAGCTGCCCAGCACGTAGCGCTGCAGCACGCCGTCACGCACCAGCGCCGAGGCGCGGGTGGCCACGCCATCACCATCGAAGGCCGCCGAACGCAGGCCGCGGCGCAGGTGCGGCAGTTCGTCGATCTGCATCCACTCGGGGAACAGGCGCTGGCCGACGCTGTCCAGCAGGAAGCTGGCCTGGCGGTACAGCGCGCCGCCGGACACGGCCGTCAGCAGGTGTCCCACCAGGCTGCGCGCCACTTCCGGGGCAAACAGCACCGGCATGCTGCCGGTCGCCAGCGACCGCGGCTGCAGGCGGGCCACGGTGCGCTCGGCGGCCTGGCGCCCGACCCGGCCCACGTCCTCCAGGTCCTCGCGGGCCAGCGCGCTGGTGTACCAGCCGTCGCGCTGCATGCCATCCCCCTGGCCGGCGATCAGCGCACAGCCGATCGAATGATGGGTGCCGCGCTCGCGGCCGATGAACCCATGCGAATTGGCGTACACCGACAGGCTCTGCATGCTCGACACCGAGGCGCCGTCGGAGTTGCGGATCTGCGCGTCGGCCTCGCGCCCGGCGTTCTCGCACGCCAGCGCCAGGTCCACCGCCTCATCGGCCTGCAGCGCCCACGGGTGCCAACTGTCCAGTTCCGGGAAGTGGGTGGCCATCAATGCGGCCTCGGCCAGGCCGGCGGCAGGGTCGTCCTCGGTATGCCGGGCGATCGCGCAGGCCTGCTCGACGGTGGCCGCCAGGCTGCTCTCGTTCAGGTCTCCGGTGCTGGCACTGCCCTTGCGCTGGCCGAAATAGACGGTCACGGCGATACCGCGGTCGCGGGTGGACTGCACGGTCTCCACCTCACCCAGGCGGACGTTGACATCCAGGCCGCGGTCCTCGCTGCAGCTGACTTCGGCCTGGCTGGCGCCCAGCGCGCGGGCGCGGTCGAGCAGCTGCTGGGAAAGGTCGGCCAGCCGTTCCAGGCGGGCCGGGCTGTCGTCACCGACGGCGACTTCAGGGGCGATCACGTTCAATGCTTTATCCTGTGCAGGTTGGGCCCGGCATCACGCCGGGCGACTTTTTTTGAAAG
The DNA here is from genome assembly GCF_023518235.1 of Stenotrophomonas maltophilia. Taxonomy (NCBI): domain Bacteria; kingdom Pseudomonadati; phylum Pseudomonadota; class Gammaproteobacteria; order Lysobacterales; family Lysobacteraceae; genus Stenotrophomonas; species Stenotrophomonas maltophilia. Next base: position 4,681,602 of record NZ_CP090423.1, on the reverse strand, counting down.
CAGGTGTGGACGATGCGCGGACGCGACGAAGAAACCGGTGAATTCCTTGACAAGAGCCGCAAGCAGAAGCGCGGCGAAGCCCTGGAAGTACTGGCCCTGGGTGAGAAGCTGGTGTCGCTGACCCCGGCCCAGCTGGCGCGCCTGCCGATTCCGGAGGACCTGCTGCCGCACATCGCCGAGTGCAAGCGGATCACCGCGCACATCGCCCACAAGCGGCAGCTGGCGTTCCTGGCCAAGCACATGCGCCGCGAGGACGAGGCCACGCTGGAGGCGATCCGCGATGCGCTGGACGCCAACAGCGAAACCGGCCGCCGCGAGGTGGCGATGATGCACCGCGTGGAAGACTGGCGCGAGCGCCTGCTGGCCGACGGTGACACGGCGCTGGCCGCGCTGCTGGACGACTACCCGCAGGCCGACCGCCAGCAGCTGCGCACGCTGGTACGCAATGCCCAGGCCGAAAAGGCCAGGAACAAGCCGCCGCGCGCCTACCGCGAGATCTACCAGGTGCTGCGCGGGCTGATGCTGCCGGCCGCGCTGGGCCTGAAGACGGCCAGCGGCGACGACGCCGACGACACGGTCGACGACGCCGACACGGACTGAGTCCGTGTCGGCCAGGGCGCTGGCCGCGGCCATGGCCCTGCTCAGGCCTGGGTACCGCCGACGGTGATGCCCTCGATCAACAGCGAGGGCTGGCCGACACCCACCGGCACGCTCTGCCCGTCCTTGCCACAGACGCCCACGCCCTCATCGAGGGCGAGGTCGTTGCCGATCATGCGCACCTTCTGCATGGTTTCCGGGCCGTTGCCGATCAGCGTTGCGCCCTTCACCGGCGCGGTGATGCGGCCATCCTCGATCAGGTAGGCCTCGGTGGCCGAGAAGACGTACTTGCCGCTGGTGATGTCGACCTGGCCGCCACCGAAGTTCACCGCGTACAGGCCCTTCTTCACCGAACGGATCATCTCCTGCGGGTCGTGCTGTCCGGCGCGCATGTAGGTGTTGGTCATGCGTGGCATGGTCAGGTGCGCGAAGGATTCACGACGTGCGTTGCCGGTGGGCGCCATGCCCATCAACCGCGCATTGAGGCTGTCCTGCATGTAGCCGACCAGGATGCCGTCCTCGATCAACGTGGTGCACTGGGTCGGATGGCCTTCATCGTCGATGTTCAACGAGCCGCGGCGCCCGTCGAGGGTGCCGTCGTCGACGATGGTCACCCCCGGCGCCGCCACGCGTTCGCCGATGCGCCCGGCATAGACGCTGGTGCCCTTGCGGTTGAAGTCACCTTCCAGGCCATGGCCGACAGCTTCGTGCAGCAGCACGCCAGGCCAGCCCGGGCCCAGCACCACCGGCATCACTCCGGCCGGGGCCGGCACGGCCTCCAGATTCACCAGCGCCTGGCGCAGCGCCTCGCGGGCCAGCGCTTCGGGGCGGCCGCCGGCGAACAGTTCGTCGTAGCCGAAGCGGCCACCGCCACCGGAGTAGCCGGACTCGCGGCGCCCGTTGTGTTCGACGATCACCTGCACGTTCAGGCGCACCAGCGGGCGCACATCGGCACCCAGCACGCCATCGCTGCGGGCGATCAGCACGGTGTCGACGCCGCCGGACAGGCTGACCATCACCTGCTTCACCCGCGGGTCGGCGGCACGCAGGTAACCGTCCAGGCGCTTGAGCACCTCGACCTTGGCCTCGTTGCCGATGCCGTCGATCGGGTCCAGCGCCGGGTACAGCGCGCGCGCGGTGCCCCGCAGCAGCGAGCGACCCGACTGGGCCCCGCCTTCGCGCGAGATCGCACGTGCCGACTGCGCCGCCGTCAGCAGTGCGTCGGCGTGGATGTCATCGGAATAGGCGAAACCGGTCTTTTCACCGGCGATGGCGCGTACGCCCACGCCCTGCTCGATGGAATGGGCGCCGTCCTTGACGATGCCGTCTTCCACGCTCCAGCTCTCGCGCCGGGCGTGCTGGAAATAGAGGTCGCCGAAGTCGACACCCGGGCCGAGCAACTGGCCGAAGGCGCGCTCCAGGCCGGCGGTATCCAGGCCACCGGGGCGCAGCAGGCGGTCTTGGGCAAGCGTCAGGGCGATATCAGTCATGGTCTCGATCTGGGGATGCGGGGGCGCTCAGGCAACCCCGTGGACGGAGGGCCGGGCTCAGCGCGAGCGCGGCAGGTCGGTGACGGTGGGCGGAATGGCCGGTGCCGGCGCCGGTCCGGGCGCTGGCGGGGTCTTGTCTCGGCTGCGTTCGATCACTTCCACCTTCGGCTCCTTCCATGGACCGGTCACCTTGTAGGTTCGGGCGCCAATCTCGCCCAACGGTTTGGACAATACCGCATTGGTGGCCGCGCCGAGCGCCGCCCCCACCGGGCCACCGGCCACCGCGCCGACCACGGTCAGCAGGTTGCCGGCGCGCGGGTTGACGTCGATGGTCTGGTCGAACTGCTGGTTGCGCAGGTCGGCCTGGCCGCGGATGGTGATGTTCGCCGCCGGGCCTTCGATCAGCACCTTGTCGGTGCGCGCCATGCCCTGGCCGAACTGCATGCGGCCGTCAATCTGGTTGAACGCGAAGCCCTTGGAGAAGAAGTCGCGGAAGTCGAACATCAGGCGGCGCGGCAGCTGGGTGACGCTCAGCAGGCCCAGGACGCGGCCGGCGCCCGGTTCCAGCTCCAGCAGCTGGCCGTTGCGCGCATGCAGGTCCAGGCTGCCCTGCAGATTGGCCAGCTGGAAGTCCGATGGGCCACCACTCCAGGAGGCCTGCAGCTGCGCCTGGCCGGCCCCCCCGCGCAACTGGCCACCATAGTCGAGGTTCTGCATCAGCCCGCCCAGGTCTTCACTGCGCACCTGCGCGGTCAGTTCGGTGCGGGCACCGCCGCTGCGGCCCAGCCAGCGGCCGCTGATGTCGATTTCCTGGTCCGGTGCACGGAAGCGCAGCTCGTCCACGTTCAGGCCGTTGGCCAGCGGGCGCGTGCGCAGCACCGCCTGGCCCAGCACCACCTTGCCGAACTTCAGGTCGGCAATGTCCAGCGCGAACGGTGGCAGCTTTGCCGGGTCCATGTCATTGGCACCGGCCTGCACCCGCGCCGGTGCCGGCGTCGCCCCCGGCGCCGCCGGCAGCGATTGCCAGTGCACGCGGTCGAGCTGGCCACTGATGGTGCCGCCTTCGGCGTTGGGCACGGTCAGGCGGCCAGCCAGCGAAGGGCCATCCAGGCGCACGTCCAGCGCCTGCGCGCCCGGGCGCAGCTGCAAGCGGGTCTGCTCGAACACGCCGCCGATCAGCTTCAGCTGGCCGACCTGCACGTCCACTGCGCGCAGCGGCATCGCATCATCGTCACTGCCGCCGCGTGCCAGGCCGATCCACTCCAGTGCGTCCAGGGTCGGGCTGCGGCCATTGACCGTCAGCCCGTTCGGCGGCGGCTCGCGGTCAACACGGTCGCTGCCGAGCGTGACCTGTACGCCGGTCTGGTTGTTGTGGCTGCGCGCGGCCAGGGCCAGGCGCTGGCCGAACGCCACGTCGATGCGGCCGGCGCCCATCGGCAGCTGCGCGGCCACCGAGGTCGCCAGCGGCTCGGTGGCCGGCTTGTCCAGCGGTGCCGGCAGGTCCAGGCGGGTCCCGACCAGATCCGAACTCAACCGCAGCTCGCTGGGCGGGGCCGGCGCCCCCGGCGCCACCTTGGGCAGGTTCACCGCGATGGTCCAGGCCGAGGTGCCGTTGATATAGGGCTTGAGCCAGGCCATTTCCGGCGCGCGGTCGATCAACACCCCGGCATCGAGATGGGCCGACAGCTGCGATTCGAAGGCCAGCCTGCTGTCACGCACGTAGCCACCGGCACGCAGGCTCAGGCGGCCGTCCTGGCCGAGATGCCGCACCGACAGTTCCTCGGCATCGAAACCGCCATTGCTGTAGCGCGCCTGCCCGTGCATGTTGTCGAACGCCAGCTGGAAGCGCTTGTCGACCAGCTTCACGCCGGCCAGATCGACCGTGCCCTGCAGGTGGCCGCCCCCTTCATCGTGGTGCAGCGGCTGCAGCAGATCGAACGTCACGTGCGCAGGGCCGGCAGCGGTGAGATTGTCCAGGGTGTCGCCGTAGTCCTTGTGCAGCGGGCTTTGCCGCAGCATCGCCAGCAGCTTGCCGGCCTCGCTCTGCGCGTCGGCGCGCACATACAGGGGCTGCTGGCCGAAGTCGGCAATGCCCGCTTCGAAGGTCTGCACGGCCACCCCGGCCAGATCACCGCGTCCGCGCATGTCGAAGCCGGGGCCGATGAAGGCGATGTCGGCATCGACCTGGCTCATCAACGGCCAGTCGTGCTGGAAGCGGATCTCACCCTGGGTGATGTGGCCGGTGGCCTCGAAGCGGCCATCGTGGTTGTCGAACGGCCAGTCGTCCAGGTCACCGGTGACCAGGCCGACACCGCCGCGTACCTGGCCGCCGGCCAGCGCCATGTCCAGCCAGTCGGTAGCGCCCTTGCTCATCTTGGAATGGATCCAGAAGCGCTTGGCCGCGGTCATCGGCACGTCGTCCAGCTTGGCCGCCAGCTGCAGCCACGGCCGCGTGCCATCGCCCTGGAACCAGACCCCACCGCGCACATCGGCGGCGTAGTCGGTGCCTTCCACGCGCATCGCCGGCGTTCCGATGCGCCAGCCACCGCCTTCGTCGCGCCAGCCCACCACCTGCCCTGCCAGGTGCAGGTCGTGGCGTACGCCAAAGCCCGTTGGCCAATCGAACTGCAGCTGGCGCTGCGGTTGCAGCTGCAGGCTGAAACCGTTGGCATCGCCCTCGAAACGGCCGCCCAAACCGCGCACGCCCGGGGACCCGCCCACGCTGGCAAAGCCCAGCGACTGCAGTTCGCCCTGCGCCCACAACGGGCCGTCGCGTTCGCCGGCCAGCTGCAGCTCAGCCACCTCCAGCTGTGGCCGGGACAGGAACAGCCAGCGACGCAGGTCCGCCGGCAGGCGATCGCTCAGGGCCAGGCCACGCAACGCGGTCCCCGCCTGTGCCGCCGCGGCGCTCACCCGCAGCTGCCTGCCCACCTGCACCTGCAAGCCATCGAGCCGCTGCTCGCCCTCGTCCGTGGTCAGGCGCAGGCGCGGCACCTGCAATGCCCAGCCCTCGGCCTGGCGCTGCCAGCGCAGTCGCGCCTGCACGCGCTGCAGCTGCAGCTGCGGGGCTGCCACGCCGGGCATCGCAGCGCCCTGCACGCGCACCCCGCGCAGGTCCGAGTCGGTGGTCAGCGCCACCGGCGCGAAGTCGCGCAGGGTCAGCCACAGGTTCAATTCGCCCTTGCCTTCACGCAGGCGCACGCCGCCGGCCGCCAGCAGTGGCGACCAGGCATGGAAATCAACAGGATCGGCACCCAGCCAGGCCTGGCCGTTGCCATGGCGGCGGTCCACGTCCAGCACCGCGGTCAGCGGCAGCGCGTCCGCCTGCGCCCACGCACGTACGCCTACCCGCAGGCGGTCGCCATTGACCCGCAGGCGCAGGTCGATGCGCGGCAAGGTGGCATCGATGCCCAGCTGCGGCGCGTGCACGCCCAGGCGGCCCTCGATCACCTGCAGTTCGCCGAGCCGGCGCAGTGCATCCAGCGGGTCCCCCCCGCTGCTGGACTGCGGCAGCCCACGCACCGACCAGCGACCGTCCTGGCCCTGTTGCAGGTCCAACGCCAGGCCACGCAGGCGCAGCTCGGTCAGCGAACGCCCGGGCAGCAGCCCGCTGTACATCGACACCAGCACCTCGGCCTCGCCGATGGCCAGGCCCTGGCCGGCGCCGATGCGCAGGCCCTTCAGCTGCAGCAGCGGGCCGCGCCGGGTCCAGGCGGTCTGCAGCTGGTCAAAACGCACCGGCTGGCCGGCACGCTCGCTCAGCCAGGCGGCAATCGTCCCGGGATGACGCTCGGCCAGCGGCAACAGCTGGCTGAGCGTGCCCACCAGCAGTGCAAGCCCAACCAGGCCCACCGCACAGGCGGCAATGAAATGACGGCGGATCCTTCGCAGTCGCAGGCGCGGTGGCGCGCTCATCGGCCACCGCCGGCCTGCAGCCGGCGAGGATCAGAGCAGAACGACATCGAACTGCTCCTGCAGGTACTGCTCGTCCGCCTGGAAGCGGATGCTCTTGCCGAGGAATTCCTCCAGCTCGGCCACCGCCGAGGATTCCTCGTCGGTGATGCGCGCGACCACTTTGCTCGAAGCGATCACCAGCAGGCGCGCCGCATCGAACTGGCGCACCGCACGGGTGATCTCGCGGAAGATCTCGTAGGTGACCGTCTCGGTGGTCTTGATGCTGCCACGGCCGCTGCACTGCGGGCAGGTTTCCGACAGCTGGCGCTCCAGGCTTTCGACCGTGCGCTTGCGCGTCATCTCCACCAGGCCCAACGGCGAGAAGTCATAAACCGTGGTCTTGGCATGGTCGCGGGCCAGCGCCTTTTCCAGGGTACGCAGCACCTGGCGGCGATGCTCGGCATCGTCCATGTCGATGAAGTCGATGATGATGATGCCGCCCAGGTTGCGCAGGCGCAGCTGTCGGGCCACCGCCTGTGCCGCTTCCAGGTTGGTGCGGAACACCGTCTCTTCCAGATTGCGCTGGCCGAGGAACGAACCGGTGTTCACATCGATGGTGGTCATCGCCTCGGTCTGGTCGATCACCAGGTAGCCGCCGGACTTCAGCGGTACCTGCTTGTCCAGCGCGCGGCCGATCTCGTCTTCCACGCCGAACATGTCGAAGATCGGGCGGTCGCCGGAATACAGCTCGATCTTCTCGGCCAGCACCGGCATGTACTTGGCAACGAAGGCCTGCAGCTGGGCGAAGGTCTCCTTCGAGTCGACCTTCACCTTGTCCACGTCCTTGCGGATCAGGTCGCGTACCGAACGCAGCGGCAGGCTCAGGTCTTCATAGATGATGCTGCACGGCGGCGCTTCGCGGCCGCGGCGCTCGACCACGTTCCATACCCGCGACAGGTAGGCGATGTCCTCGGCGATGGCCTCGGCCGGCTGGCCTTCGGCATTGGTGCGCACGATGTAGCCGTAGCCACCGTGCTGTGCCGACAGTTCGGTCACCAGCGCCTTCAGCCGCGCGCGTTCGGTTTCATCCTCGATGCGCGCCGACACCCCCACCACCTTCGACTGCGGCAGCAGCACCATGTAGCGCGAGGGAATGCTGATCTGCGTGGTCAGCCGCGCGCCCTTGGTGCCGATCGGGTCCTTCACCACCTGCACCACGATGTCCTGGCCGTCGCGCAGCAGCTCGACGATCGGCACGCTGGCCGGCGGCGGCAGGGTGGTGTTCTCGGTATCGGCACTGGCCACCGGTGCCGGACGCACCACATCGTTGGCGTGCAGGAACGCCGCGCGTTCCAACCCGACTTCGACGAAAGCCGCCTGCATGCCGGGCATGACCCGCTGCACCTTGCCCCGGTAGATGTTGCCGACCACGCCACGGCGCCAGCCGCGCTCGATGTGCAGTTCCTGCAGCATGCCATTTTCGATCACCGCGACCCGGGTCTCGCGCGGGGTCACATTGACCAGGATTTCTTCAGACATCGGCAGCCTCCCTGGCGGCATCGGCAGTAGGAGCCGGCACGCCGCAACGTGCCAGCAGACGATCGGTGTGCAGCAGCGGCAGCCCCATCACGCCGGAGTAGCTGCCGGAAAGGTGTTCGATCCAGCGCTCGGCCCCGCCCTGGATGGCGTAGGCGCCGGCCTTGTCCAGCGGTTCGCCGGTGGCCACGTAGGCGGCGATGTCGGCCGCAGCGATCGGGGCGAAGGTCACCTCGGAAATGACCAGCTCGGTGTCCTCGCCGTCGGCGCCGACCACCACCACTGCCGTCATCACCTGGTGGGTACGGCCGGCCAGGCGTGCCAGCATCGCGCGCGCATCGGCCGCATCGGCCGGCTTGCCGAACACTTCACCGTCCAGCACCACTTCGGTGTCCGAGCCCAGCACCCGCGCCTGCGGGTCGTCAGCCCGCACCCGCGCCAGCCCGGCACGCGCCTTGTCGGCGGCGACCCGGCAGACATAGTGTTCGGCGCTTTCAGTCGCCGCGCGCTGCTCGACGACCTCCAGGTCCAGGGCCTGGAAGGGGCGTCCGAGTCGGGCCAGCAGCTGGTTGCGTCGGGGGGAGCGGGAAGCAAGATAGAGCATCGGCACAGCATAACCTGAGGCCGCCACCTGAATCGTCGGCAACCCGTTCCGGAATGCGTTCAACCCCGCACGGGCTCACAGCGCGTTCATCGCTACGACACCACCCTCACCGCACAACAAGGAGATCCCATGCGCCTGACCGCCACCCCGCTGCTGCTTGCCCTGTCCCTCGCCCTTGGAACCTCGATGACCGCCCATGCCGCTCCGTCGTCGCCGTCGATCGCCGCCCCGGCCGAAGGCACCCTGCTGAACGTCTCGGCCAACGCCGAAGCCACCCGCGTGCCGGACGTGGCCACCCTGTCGGCCGGCGTGGTCACCCAGGCCGCCGACGGCAACAGCGCGATGCGCCAGAATGCCCAGCAGATGGACAAGGTCCTGGCCGCGATCAAGGCCGCCGGCATCGCCGAGCGCGACGTGCAGACCAGCGGCGTCAGCCTCAACCCGCAGTACCGCTATGCCGACAACGAAGCGCCGAAGATCACCGGCTACCAGGCCAGCAACACGGTCAGCCTGAAGGTGCGTGACATCGCCAAGCTCGGCAAGGTGCTCGACGCACTGGCCGCACAGGGCGCCAACCAGGTCAACGGCCCCAGCTTCGAGATCGACCAGCCCGAACCGGTGTATGACGAGGCCCGCCTGGCCGCGCTGAAGAAGGCCCAGGCCCGTGCCCAGACCTATGCCAAGTCGCTGGGCCTGCAGGTGCGCCGCATCGTCAGCATCTCCGAGAATGCCGGCGGCGGTTATCGCCCGATGCCGATGATGCGCACCATGGCCGCCGGCGCGGCGATGGACAAGGCCACCCCGGTCGCCCCGGGCGAATCCACCGTCTCGGTCAATCTGGACGTGGTGTTCGAACTGGGGCGCTGATCGCGTTCTGGCCTGTAGACAGAGGCGGGTCCCGCAGCGGGCCCGCCTTTTTCACGCCTGTCGGCGGGGCTGGCTGAAGGCCAGCCCAACGATTCGGACCCTGCCTCTAGGCAGTAGCCGTTGCGCCGCGCTACTGATGCACTGCCAGCCGCGTGCGACAACCCCGCCACGGGCCCTGGTGCGTTGAGGACTTCGTCACTGGCATGGAGGTGGACCATGGTTCGTACGTATCCTGTTGCATCCGCGCATTTCGACCCCGCCCGCGTTGCCGCCTGGAGCGCGGCCATCGCCCTGCATCTGCTCGCGTTCCTGTTGCTGCTGGTCCCGGCCACCTACCAGGCCATCACGGCGTTGCCGCGCGACGACACCACGGTGCGGTTGATTCCCAGGGAGCTGCCGCCTCCGCCCGCGCCGCCCACCCCGCCGCAACACGTGGACGTGGTGCCGAAACAGCAGACGGTGCCAAGGGAAACCGCGCTGCTGCCACCGCCGACGGCCACGCTGGAGAAAGCGCAGGGCATCGTCACCCCCGCCGCCGAATCCGCGCCGGTGCCGCAGGCGCTGACCATCGACCGTTCGCCCCCCATGCCCGGCGCCCAGCTGCAATACCTCAGCGCCCCGCCGCCGGCCTACCCGATCCCGGCCCTGCGCAATCACGAGCAGGGCACGGTGCTGCTGCGGGTGGAGGTGGACGACCGCGGCCAGCCGGTCACGGTGAGTATCGAGCGCAGCAGTGGTTCGCGAACGCTCGACCAGGCCGCCCGCCAGCAGGTGCTGCGGCACTGGCGTTTCGAGCCTGCCCTACGTGACGGCGCAGCGGTTCCGGCCATCGGCCTGGTGCCGGTGCAGTTCTCCCTGCCCGACTGACCCGGTGGCCGGCCCGGCAGGACCCGGGCCGGCAACCGACGGCGAGCGCGGCGGGCCTTTCCCGTCCAGATGTTACCGATTAAGCAAAATTTCACGGCGTCGTCACTCGCTGGAAACCTAGATTGGCGCGTCCCGGTACTGATCCGGCGACAGCCCTCAACGCTACGGTTTTCCAGTTAGGAGAGAAGCTGTGAAACACCCGATCCAACGGCCCGCCAGCCGCCGCCGCACCACCCTGGCATCGTCCATCACCCACATCCTCACCGGCGGCGCCCTGCTGCTGGTCGGCGCCGTCGCTTCCTCCTCCGCCTTCGCGCAGGAACAAGCCACCAACCTCGACCGCATCACCGTCACCGGCTCCAACATCCCGCGCACCAACACCGAGACGCCGTCCCCGGTGCAGGTAGTGAGCCGCCAGGAAATCGACCGCAGTGGCAAGACCACCCTGGCCGAGTACCTGCAGACGATCACCGCCGATGGCGCCGGCTCCATTCCCAAGACCTTCGGCAACGGCTTCGCCGGTGGCGGCGCCGGCATCTCGCTGCGCGGCCTCGGTGCCGGCTCGACGCTGGTGCTGCTGAATGGCCGCCGCATGGCGACCTACGGCCTGGCCGACGACGGCCAGAAGGTGTTCACCGACCTCAGTACCATTCCGCTTGATGCCGTCGAGCGCGTGGAAGTGCTGAAGGACGGCGCTTCGGCGATCTACGGCTCCGATGCCATCGCCGGCGTGGTCAACATCATCCTGCGCACCGACTTCGAAGGCGCGATCCTGCGCGCGTCCTACGGCCTGTCCGGCGACAGCGACGGCGATACCAAGAAGGCCACGCTGACCGCCGGTACCGGTGACCTGTCCAAGGATGGCTGGAACGCATTCTTCAGCCTGGATGTCGGCAAGTCCGACGCGATCAAGATCAGCGACCGCAAGAACCGCAAGTGGATCGGCACCGGCGACACGCGCCAGTGGGGCTATGACGCCACCGACGCGCAGTTCCTTGGCGGCGCCTACCTCAGCGGCCGCACCAACGGCGGCGTCGGCCCGAACGGCTCGGTGTTCAACAATGATGCGCCGTCGCCGCACCTGGTCGCCCTGCCGGGCTGCGCCAACCTGAGCACCATCCCGGGCCAGACCGAAGCCTCTTCGGCGGCGCAGGGCTGCCTGTGGGATCCGGCGCAGCAGTATCGCGACCTGACCCCGGAAGAGAAGTACATCAACGTGTTCGGCCGCGCCACGTTCGCCTTCGGCGAAGGCGGCGAGATCTACACCGAGATCGGCTACTCGAAGAAGGAAACCATCTTCAGCAACACCCCTTCCAGCGTGTCCGGTGGCTGGGGCTTCCCCGGCGGTCCGAGAAACGCCAGCAGCGGTGACGGCGCGACGATGCTCTATGCCGGGCATCCGGACAACCCGCTGCCGTATGCGGCGCGCCTGCGCTACAGCGCGTGGGACGTCGGCCCGCGCGTGACCGACAACACCAACGAGTTCAACCGCTTCCTGGTGGGTGCCAAGGGCAACTGGGGCGACTGGAGCTACGACACCGCCTACCTGCATTCGGGCACCGACCTGGTCAACAAGCGCACCGGCTTCCTGCGTTACAGCTCGGTGCTGTGCGCGCTGGGCAACCCGAACTGCGCCGGCGGTACCTGGCGCATCGGCGACAACGCCAACCTGAACTCGCAGGCACTGTACGACTACATCTCGCCGACCATCAGCGCGCGCGCCAAGTCCAGCCTGGACATGTTCGACTTCACCGTGTCGCGCAGCTTGGCCGACCTCAAGGGTGGCCCGCTGGGCCTGGCCATCGGTACCGAGTGGCGCAAGACCAGCAACAGCCTGACCCCGCAGACCTACACCGACCAGGGTGACATCATCGGCCTGGGCTACTCGGCCTACGACGGCACCCAGAACGTGTACGCCGGCTACGTCGAGTTGTCCGCGCCAGTGCTGGAACAGCTGGAACTGTCCGGCGCGGTGCGTTACGACAAGTACGAAAGTGGTGAAGGCAAGGCCACGCCGAAGCTGGGCGTGAAGTGGACGCCGGCCGACTGGATCGCACTGCGCGCCAGCTATGCCGAAGGCTTCCGCGCGCCGAACCCGGCCGAGAACGGTGACGGTGGCCTGGCTGCCTTCTCCAACGCCCGCGATCCGGTGCGCTGCGCCATCAGTGCCGACGAGTGCACCCCGCGCTCGATCGCGATCATCACCCGCCCGAACAAGGACCTGAAGCCGGAAGAGTCCAAGAGCTACTCGGTGGGCCTGGTGCTGCAGCCGACCTCGACCACCTCGATGACCGTCGATGCCTGGCAGATCAAGCGCACCAACGAGATCGTGCAGGGCAACACCGCAGCCGCCATCCTCGCCGGCAACGTGCTGCGCGACTCCAACAACATCGGTGGCGTGCCCAACTCCGGCAGCATCCTGGCCGTCAACACCGGCTATGTGAACGCCAGTTCGTCGCGGGTCCGCGGTATCGATACCGATATCCGCCAGACCTTCGATATGGGCCCGGGCCAGCTGGAGCTGGACCTGCAGTGGAGCCACATCCTGAAGTTCGAGCGCACCGAAGGCGGTGAGACCGTTGACTATGCCGGCACGCACGGCAACTGCGACGTGACCAACTGCATCGGTACGCCGAAGGACAAGATCAACTTCGGCACCACCTGGAAGCAGGGTGCGTGGAGCGTGAGCGGTGTTGCCAACTACATCAGCAAGATGGACAACACCGACAAGCGTGGCGGCGACTACCAGGCGTTCTATGAGGACGGCACGCCGGTGACGAAGATCTCTTCGTTCACCACCTTCGATCTGTCCGGCCGCTGGAACATCACCGACGCCTTCGAGCTCAATGCCTCGGTGGCCAACGTGTTCGACCGCATCGCACCGCTCGATCCGACCACCTACGGCGGCGTGAACTACAACCCGATGCACTTCTCCGGTGCACTGGGCCGTTACTTCACCGTGGGCGCCAAGTACACCTTCCGCTGATCCATCGCGGCGCGTCACCTGCAGAGGCCCGGGTTCATCCCCGGGCCTTTGCTTTTGTACACACGCGGCAACAGCGATGATGCAGTCCCTGACCGGAGCTGCGCCCATGCCCGCTTCCACCCAACGTCTCGGCCTGGCCGCACTGACCGCACTGGTAGTGGGTTCGATGGTGGGTGCGGGCATCTTCTCGCTGCCACAGAACGTGGCCCGCAGTGCCGGCCCGGCCGCTGCGATGATCGGCTGGGCGCTTAGCGGTGCCGGCATGCTGATGCTGGCTTTCGTGTTCCAGGCCCTGGCCAACCGCCGTCCGGACCTGGACACCGGCATCTATGCCTACGCCCGTGAGGGCTTCGGCAACTACATCGGCTTTTCCGCGGCCTGGGGCTACTGGGTGGCTTCGGTGCTGGGCAACGCCAGCTTCTTCGTGCTGATCTTCAGCGGGCTGGGCCATTTCCTGCCGGTCTTCGGCGAAGGCAACACGACCGCTGCGGTAGCTGCGTCGTCGGTGCTGCTGTGGACCGTGCACCTGCTGGTGCTGCGCGGCCTGCGCACCGCCGCCATCATCAACGGCCTGGTGACCGTGGCCAAGCTGCTGCCGATCGCGTTGTTCCTGGTGCTGGCCGCCGGCGCGTTCCGCATGGAAGTATTCCGTGCCGATTTCTTCGGCACGCCTGCACTCGGCGACCTCGGCCAGCAACTGCGCGGCATGATGCTGGTCACCGTGTGGGTGTTCATCGGCATCGAAGGCGCCAGCATCTATTCGCGCCGCGCGGCGCGCCGCGCCGACGTCGGCCGTGCCACGGTGATCGGCTTCCTCGGCGTCTGGCTGCTGCTGGTCCTGGTCAGCCTGTTGTCGATGGGCGTGCTGTCGCAGGCCGAACTGGCCGGGCTGCCCAACCCGTCGATGGCCTACGTGCTGCGCGCCATCGTCGGCGAATGGGGCGCGACGGTGATCATCGCCGGTTCGATCATTTCGGTGCTGGGCGCGCTGCTGGCCTGGGTGCTGCTGTGCGCCGAAGTGCTGTATGCCGCCGCTGGCGACGGCACCATGCCGGCCTTCCTGGGGCGCGAGAATGCGCGCGGCGTGCCTGCCAATGCGTTGTGGCTGAGCAACGGGCTGATCCAGCTGTTCCTGCTGCTGGTGCTGTTCAATGCGGGAAGCTATACCGGCCTGGTGCTGCTGGCCGCCTCGATGAGCCTGGTGCCCTATTTCCTGTCCGCCGCCTTCGCCGTGCAGCTGGCCTGGCGCGGGCAGGCCTACGCCGGTGAGCCGGGCGTGCGTTGGCGCGACTTCATGGTCGCGCTGCTGGCCAGCGCCTATGCGCTGTGGCTGGTGTACGCCGGCGGCCTGGACAACCTGCTGCTGTCGGTGCTGCTGTACGTCCCCGGCGTCGTACTGTTCGCGCTGACCCGGCGCCAGCGCGGCGAGCCGGTGTTCACGCGCTGGGAGTGGGTGCTGTTCGGCGCCATCGTGCTGGTGGCGATCGCCACGCTGATGGCATATGCCAAGGGCACCCTGACCCCGTAGCGTCGAGCGTGTGGCGGCCGCATGCGAATCGTAGCGTCGAGCTTGCTCGACGGATGGATCGCGGCAAAGAAGTCGAGCAAGCTCGACGCTACGGTGCCTGTTCCGGCAGCATGCCGATGTCCCGCATCCAGCGCTCGGCCAGCTGCGGCCATGCTGCGACCGGAGCATTCTTCAGGCGCAGGCCGAAAGCGTGGCCGCCACGGGCGAACAGGTGCATTTCCACCGGCACGCCTTCATCGATCAATGCCTGGTAGTAGGCCAGTGATTCGCGCACGTCATCGGTCGGGTCGTCGCTGGCCTGCACGATGAAGGTCGGCGGCACCGCCGCATCCACGACGATGTCCTTGACCAGCGACAGCCCCTTGCCATGCCCGGCCCACAGGTGCCCGGAATACATCACCATCGCGAAATCGGGGCGGCTGGGTTGTGCATCGGCGGCATCCAGCGGCACGTAGCTGCGCCGCGCATGCGTGCTCAATCCGGCCACGACATGGCCACCGGCCGAGAAACCGATCACACCGATCCGCTTCGGATTGATTGACCAGCGCTGCGCCTGCGCGCGCAGCAGGCCCATTGCACGCTGTGCATCCTGCAGCGCCATCGGCACCTTCGGAATATCGCGGCAGTTGCATTCAGGATCCCAGTTCGGGCCGGACGCGGGCACGCGGTACTTCAGCAGTGCACAGGTGACGCCCTGCGCGGTCAGCCAGTCGCAGATCTCGCTGCCTTCCAGATCCATCGCCAGCACCCGGTAGCCTCCGCCGGGCACCACCATTACCGCGGTGCCATTGGGCGGCCCCTTCGGCGCAAACACGGTGAGCGTGGGCACGGCCACGTTCTGCAGCATCATCCAGCGTTCGCCGCTGGCGTTGGAGGTCACCTCGCTGATCTGCTCGGGGCCGTTCCGTTTCGGCGGCGCCATCACCCTGCCCTGCGGCCACAACGGAAACTCGGTGGTGCCCTGCGGAGGATGCCAGGTGGGAGGTGCCGCATTCGCCGTGATGAACGGCAGCAGTGCAAGCAGCAGAGAGCCCGTGGACAGCAGTGCGCGCACGATCAGCATCCGTAGTCGATGACCCTGGATTGTAGAGTCGAGCATGCTCGACTTCGAGGATGCAGCCGAGCATGGGCTCGGCTCTACAACAAGGCAAAAAAAAACCTGCATCTCGCGATGCAGGTTTCTCAAGGTGGCGCCCGAAGTTGGACTCGAACCAACGACCCCCTGATTAACAGTCAAGTGCTCTAACCGGCTGAGCTATTCGGGCAGACGACTAGTATAACCACTCTTCACGCACGATGGTAGGGGTGATTGGCGATCATTGCGGCGGCCCGGTACAGCTGCTCAGCCACCACCAGCCGCACCAGCATGTGCGGCAGCGTCAACGGCCCGATCGACCACTTCTCATCGGCCAATGCCGAGACCTCCGGCGAATGCCCTTCCGGGCCACCGATCAGGAACGCCAGATCCCTGCCCTGCCCACGCCAATGCTCAAGGCGCTGCGCCAGCTGTTCGGAACTGAGCTGGCGGCCCGGCACGTCCAGCGCGACCACGTAGGCATTCTTCGGCAGTGCGGCGATCACCCGCTTGCCTTCGTCTTCGGTGGCGCGGCGCGGATCGCGGCCCTTGCCACGCAGGCCGGGCTCGATCTCCACCAGTTCGAACGGCAGCCAGTGCGACAGCCGCTTCTGGTACTCGGCAAACCCCTGCGCGACCCAGCTGGGCGCGCGTTCACCGGTAGCGATCAGGCGGGCTTTCATCAAGGGATCTCCAAAACGTCGACGGCGCCATCGGCGCCGTCGAAGGCATACAGCAACGTGCGGCTCAGGCCACTTCGTCGTCGTCGCGGGACGGCGGCTGGTCGCCGACGGTCCACAGGCGCTCGAGGGCGTAGAACTCGCGCACGCGCGGCAGCATCACATGGACGATCACGTCACCCAGGTCGACCAGCACCCACTCGGCTTCGCGCTCGCCTTCAACACCCAGCGGCATCACGTCGAGGTTCTTGGCAAAGCGCACGACTTCATCGGCGATCGACTTGACGTGGCGGGTCGAGGTGCCCGAAACGACGATCATGTAATCGGCAACGCTGGACCGGCCGCGCACATCGATCTCGACCAGGTCCTTGGCCTTGAGGTCTTCGGTAGCTTGGCGGACGCTTGCAAGCAGTTCCGGCACGGACGGCGGCGGGCTGGGCAGATCGACCTTGATGGTCTGGGGCTGGGTCTGGTTGCTCAAAGTGGATCGACTCGATAAACGTGGGGGCGATTATACGGGCAAGCCGGGGCGGCGGCATTCACGGCGTTGCCGGGCGGTACAGGCCGTGGGCGGCCACGTAGTCGGCCACGGCGGGGGGCAGCAGCGCGCGCCAGGGCCCAGCGGCGGCGATCTGGGCGCGTGCGACGCTGGCCGATTCCTCGCGCAGCGGATGGTGCAGGCGCAGGATCCGTCCGGCCGGGCTGGCGAACAAAGCCTGTTCATTGTCGGTCCAACGCCCGTCCAGGGCGCGGCCGAGCTCACCGTCGATCGCCCCCTGCAGCGGGCTGCCGGGACGCTCGGCCACGACAAAATGGGCCAGCCCGAACAGGGCTTCCCATTCGTGCCAGCGCGACAGGCCCAGCAGGCTGTCGGCACCGACCAGCCAGGCCAGGGGCCGGCTCGGGCCAAGCTCGCCACGCAGTTCGCGCAGCGTGTCGACGGTATACGACGGGCGTCCGGGAAAGCGCTGCGCGCGATCCAGCTCATGCCGGTCCAGCAGCAGGCCGGGCTCATCGCCGATGGCCAGCGACAACATGGTGCAGCGTTGTTCGGCTGTGGCGCCGGGGGCGGCGCGATGTGGCGGGTCGGCGGCCGGCAGCAGGCGCACCGCCACCTGCAGTTCGTCGCGGGCGGCACGGGCAATGGCAAGGTGCCCCAGGTGCACCGGATCGAAGGTGCCCCCGTAATAGATCCGCAGGCTCACGACTCAGGCCCGCGCCAGCAGGCGCACGGCACGCGGTTCGGCCACGGCCACCAGCAGGCGCTCCAGCGCCAGCCAGGCATCCCCATCGGCGCGCCCCTTGGCAATGCGGTCGACCAGCCCGGCTTCGGCCACGAAGCGCTCCCAGCGCTTGCCTTCCGGATGCCGCTGCAACGCACGCTTGTACGGCGCCTGCCGCGATTCCCAGATGCCACGCGATTTCATCTCGGCGGCCAGGTTGCCGCCACGCGCCTGCACCCGCGCCAGGCCGGCCCCGGCCAGCAGCTCGCGGATCACCATCGGCATCAGCGCAGCCACCGCTTCGCCCTCGCCACGCAGGCCAGCCAGCATGCGCAGCACCGCCGGCGGCTGGCCCGAGAACGTGGCTTCCAGCAGCCGGAACACGTCGTAGCGGGCCGCATCGGCCACCAGCGACTCCATCCGCTCCACGTCCAACGGCTGGCCATCGGCCAGCAGCGCCAGCTTGTCGATTTCCTGGGCCGCGGCCAGCAGGTTGCCTTCCACCCGCTCGGCCAGGCGCTGCACCGCGGCCGGGTCGGCACGCAGGCCCTTGCCGCGCAGGCGCCGCTCGATCCAGTCGGGCAGCTCATGCGGCTTGATCGCCCACGCCACCGACAGCACGCCGATACGGCCGACCGCCTCGGCCCACTTGCCCTGGTGGGCCTTGCTCCATTCGTTGGCGGTGATCATCAGCACCACGTCCGGCGCCGGGTCGGCGCAGAACCGGCTGATCACTTCGGCGCCGTCCTTGCCGGGCTTGCCGCTGGGCAGGCGCACCTCGACCAGGCGGCGGGCGCTGAACAGGCTGGGTGCATTGAAACTGGCGTCGAGCTGGTTCCAGTCGAAATCGCGCCCATCGGCGTCGAACACCTCGCGCTCGCCGATGCCGGCAGCACGTGCCCGCGCGCGGATGGCGTCGGCCGCCTCCAGCACGCGCAGGGTTTCCGGCCCTGCAATCAGGTACACCGGCGCCAACGCGGTATCAGCGCCCTGGCTGGCCAGCTGCTCCGGACGCAGTTCCATCGTCGCTGCAGCTCAGTGCTTGACCGCAGCGGCCGGGTCGGCCGGCACTGCCGGTTCAACCGGGGCGGCCTTCGGCGCGGTCAGGCTGCCGCCCTTCTCGAGTTCACCGCGCACCACGCTGTCGATGCGGCGGATGATCGAGGCGGACATTTCCCGGCGCAGTTCATCGGCCAGGATTTCGCGTTCGGTGGTGGTACCGGTGGCGTCGGTCGGCGGCGACACGTAGTCACGCGACAGTTCGATCACCTGCTGCGGCACCAGTTCACTGCCATCCTCGCGGCGGAAGATGAAGATCACGGCGTAACGCAGGCTGTATTCCTGTGCGCGGCCCTGCGAGTCAATGGCGATCGGCAGATCGCCCCAGCGCTCGGACAGCACCTGCAGTTGGGTGCTGGGACCAGTGGTGTCCTCATCGGCCAAGCGCGCACCGGAAGCCAGCAGGCTGCGGTTGAGCAGCTTGACCAGTTCACTGTACGGGGCGGTCGATACCACCTTCACCGGGGCGGTGTCGGTCGGCAGCATCAGCTTGTTGCGCAGATGGAAGCCGCAGCCGGCGAGGCCGAGGACAAGAACGAGGGCAAGCAGGATTCGGGTCATGGAGACAGTCTGGCGGAGCCGGGCGATCACGGCAACACACAGCCTGCCCGAAGCCGCGTGAATGCAGGGCCATCAACCACCGGACCCGCACCCGGAAAACGCACCGGCCACCGTGCGCGTGGCCGGTGCGGGTACATCAGGCGGCGACGATGTTCACGATCTTGCCCGGCACGATGATGATCTTGCGCACGGTCAGGCCTTCCATGAACTTGGCCGCATTCGGCTCGGCCAGGGCGAGCGCTTCAACCTGCTCGCGCGCGGCGTCGGCGGCGACCTCGATGGTGCCGCGCAGCTTGCCGTTGACCTGCACCGCCAGGGTGAGTGCATCGCGCACCAGCGCGCCGCTGTCGGCCTGCGGGAACGGCTGGTCTTCCAGCAGCGTCTCGCCATGGCCCAGCACCTGCCACAGGGCGTGGCTGGCATGCGGGGTGATCGGGTTGAGCAGCAGCACGATGGCCTGCAGCGCTTCCTGACGCACCGCGCGGCCCTGTGCACTGCCGTCCTCGAACTTGGCCAGCGCGTTCATCAGCTCCATCACCGCGGCAATGGCGGTGTTGAAGCTGTGGCGACGGCCGTAGTCGTCGCCGACCTTGCCGATGGTCTCGTGGGTCTTGCGGCGCAGCGCCTTCTGGTTGGCGTCCAGCGCGGCCACGTCCAGCGCCGGGGCGGCGCCATCGGCCGCGTGCTTCTGCACCTGGGCCCACAGGCGGCGCAGGAAGCGGGCCATGCCGTCCACGCCGGCCTCGTTCCACTCCAGCGACTGTTCCGGCGGCGCAGCGAACATCGAGAACAGGCGCACGGTGTCGGCACCGTACTTGTCGACCATCGCCTGCGGGTCAACACCATTGTTCTTCGACTTGGACATCTTCTCGGTGCCACCGACCACCACCGGCTGGCCATCGGCGATCAGGGTGGCGCCGGTGATGCGGCCGCGCTCGTCGCGCTGCACTTCCACATCGGCCGGGTTGATCCAGTCCTTGGAGCCGTCCGGGTTCGGGCGGTAGTAGGTTTCGGCGATCACCATGCCCTGGCACAGCAGGTTGCGTGCCGGTTCGTTGCTGTCCACCATCCGCGCGTCGCGCAGCAGCTTGTGGTAGAAGCGGAAATACATCAGGTGCAGGATCGCGTGCTCGATGCCACCGATGTACTGGTCGACCGGCAGCCAGTAGTTGCCGCGCTTGTCGACCGCATCACGGGCGCCCGGCGAGGTGTAGCGGGCGTAGTACCAGCTCGACTCCATGAAGGTGTCGAAGGTGTCGGTCTCGCGCTCGGCCGCGCCGCCACATTCCGGGCAGGTGGTCTTGCGCCATTCCGGATCGGTCTTGATCGGCGAACCGGTCCCCGAGAACGCCACGTCCTCCGGCAGCACCACCGGCAACTGCTCTTCCGGCACCGGCACCGCACCGCACTTGTCGCAGTAGATCACCGGAATCGGGCAGCCCCAGTAGCGCTGGCGGCTCACGCCCCAGTCGCGCAGGCGATAGTTGACGCGGCGCTGGCCCTGGGCCTTGCGCTCGAAACGTTCGGCCAGGGCTTCGAAGGCGCCCTGGAAATCCAGGCCATCGAACTCGGCCGAGTTGACCAGTTCGGTCTGCCGGCTCTTGTCGCTGTACCAGTCCTGCCAGCGGGCACCGTCCCAGGTGCGCTCGTCGTCGTTGCGCGGGTCCTTCAGGGCGATGACCTGCACGATCGGCAGGCCGTACTTGTTGGCCACTTCGTTGTCGCGCTGGTCATGGCCGGGAACAGCCATCACCGCACCGGTGCCGTAGCCCATCAGCACGAAATTGGCGACCCACACCGGCACCTTCTCGCCGGTGACCGGATGGATGGCACGCAGGCCGGTGTCCATGCCGCGCTTTTCCTGGGTCTCCAGCTCGGCCTCGGACACGCCGCCCTGCTTCATTTCCGACAGCAGCGCAGCCAGTTCCGGGTTGTTCTTCGCCGCGTGCAGCGCCAGCGGATGTTCGGCGGCGATCGACACGAAGGTCACGCCCATCACGGTATCCGGACGGGTGGTGAACACGCGCAGCGGATCCAGCACGCCGCCGTCGGTGTCACGCACGTCGAACTGGATTTCCAGGCCCTCCGAGCGGCCGATCCAGTTGCGCTGCATGGTCTTGACCGAGTCCGGCCAGCCGTCCAGTTCATCCAGGCCGTCCAGCAGTTCCTGGGCGTAATCGGTGATGCGCAGGAACCACTGCGGGATCTCGCGCTTCTCGACCAGCGCGCCGGAACGCCAACCACGGCCGTCGATGACCTGCTCGTTGGCCAGCACGGTCTGGTCGACCGGATCCCAGTTCACCACCGCATTGCGGCGGTAGGCCAGGCCCTTGCGCATCAGGCGGGTGAACATGCGCTGCTCGTGGACGTAGTAGTCCGGGCGGCAGGTGGCGAATTCGCGCGACCAGTCCACCGCATAGCCCATGGCCTTGAACTGGCCACGCATGTGCTCGATGTTCTTGTAGGTCCAGGCCGCCGGTGCGGTCTTGTTCTTGATTGCCGCGTTCTCCGCCGGCAGGCCGAACGCGTCCCAGCCCATCGGCTGCAGCACGTTGTGGCCGGTCATGCGCTTGTAGCGGCTGATCACGTCGCCGATCGTGTAGTTGCGCACGTGGCCCATGTGCAGTGCACCGGACGGGTACGGAAGCATCGACAGGCAGTAGTACTTCGGCTTGTCCGAGGTCTCGTCGACTTCGAAGGCGCGGGTGGCATCCCAGAACTGCTGGGCGGCGGATTCAACCTGCTGCGGGTCGTAGGCGTTGGTTTCAGCGCTGGTCATGGAACACGCGGATGCGGCGGCAAAGCGGTACAGCGTACCGCAGTGCGGCATATGGCTCCAATCCTGCCCCGCAAAGGCCGCCGGCGCGGTCCCGGCCGCCCGCGCAACACGGCCGGACGCGCGGGCCCGGGAGCGCGGGGGGGGGCGGCCCTACCCCACAACGGCAGCCGCACCTACCCCACGTGCCGGCACGGGCCTACGGCGCCCGCCGGCTCCGGCGGCGAAGCTGTAAGCCTGATCCCGCCGCCCCCGGGGTCAGGTAGTCCCAGCAACGTTCAGGGGCCTTTGCCATCCATACACAGGGAAGATCAAGCATGTCGATCCGCACCACCTGCGCCGCCAGCCTGCTCGTACTGCTTGGCGCGACCAGTGTCGCCCACGCCGCAAGCTACTCCTGTGCCTATCAGATCGGGAGTGGCGAACAGGCCGGAACCTCTGATGCCTATGTCATCGAGGCCGAGTCCGGCGTCGACGCCACCAACCAGGCGCTGTCACGGCTCAATGCCGAGTACGGCCCGGTGGCCTTCTCACTGCAGTGCACCGCCCTCTGACCCGGCACGCAGGGACGGCACTGCCGTCCCTGCAGTTCAGCGTCGGGCCGACAGCGGCAGCGCCAGTGCCAGCCACACCGCCCAGCAGGCAAAGGCCAGACGCTGCGCCAGTGGAGCCGACAGCACGCCCTGCAGGGCAAAGGCCGCCAGCGCCGCCAACACGCCGCAGGACACCGCCGCCAGCCCCTGCGCCTGGCGCAGCTGGGAGATACCCAGCAACAGGGTACCGGCGACGAAGCCCAGCACCCAGATCATCCAGGCGCTGGCGTGCAGCTGGCTGGCCGGCCCGTGCAGGTCATCCACATCCAGCGGCAGCAGGCCCATCGCGGCGAATGCGAGCCCGGCCAGCAGCAGCATCTGGCTGCCGACCCGTGGCGCCCAGCCGGCCGTGGCCGGCAGCCGGCGGCGCAGGCGCTCGGCCACCACCGCCGCCAGCAGGCCCGGCAGCACGAAGCCCAGCAGGTTGAAGGCCAGCGCGTGCGGCACGCCGTGTGCGCCCAGCAGGGCCACCGGGTGGCGGGCCTGTGCATAGCCATCCAGGCCGGCGCCGAAGCCCAGCACCGCCAGCACGAACAGCAGCGCGGCCATCAGGCCGGACAGGCGCAACAGCGGGGACAGGAACGACATGCAGACTCCGGGAACAGCGGCGGCGGGAAAGGCGCATTGTCAGGCATTTGCCGCAGTCCGGGTTGAGACCGGCAGCGATCGTCACCATAGAATCGGTCTCCAGATGCCAACCGATGCCTCCCCCATGACCGAGACGACCTACGTATTCGACGCCACCACTGCGACCTTCGAGGCCGAAGTCCTGCAGAAGTCGCTGCAGACGCCGGTGCTGGTCGATTTCTGGGCCACCTGGTGCGGCCCGTGCAAGACCCTGGGCCCGATGCTGGAAAAGCTGGCCGCCGAGTACAACGGCGCCTTCGAGCTGGCCAAGGTCGATGTCGACAAGGAACAGCAGATCGCCGCCGCCTTCCAGATCCGCTCGGTGCCCACCGTGTTCCTGGTCAAGGGCGGCCAGCTGGTGGACGGCTTCCCCGGCGCCATCCCGGAAGGCCAGCTGCGTGAATTCCTGGCCCAGCACGGCATCGTGCCGGCCGATGTCGGCGACACCGCCACCGAGGACGAGGCGCCGCTGGACCCGCAGGCGCAGGTAGACGTGCTGCGCGCCCAGATCGCCGCCGAACCGGACAAGGACGAACTGAAACTCGACCTGGCGCTGGCGCTGCTGCAGATCGGCGGGGTCGACGAAGCCGGCACCCTGATCGACGGCCTGCCGGCCAACCTGGCCACTGACGACCGCGCCGTGCGCGCCCGCGCCCGCCTGGCGTTCGCCGCTGCACTGAAGGATGCGCCGGCCGCCGACGTGCTGGAGGCGCGCATCGCCGCCGACGGCCAGGATCTCAAGGCCCGCCACCTGCGCGGCGTGCAGCTGCTGCTCGGCGGCCATGACGAGGCCGCCCTGGCTCAGTTCCTGGAAATGCTGCGGATCGACCGCGGCTTCGAGGACGGGTTGCCGCGCAAGGCGCTGATCGACGCCTTCAATGTGATCTCCGACGAGGACCTGGTCGGCCAGTACCGACGCCGGATGGCCTCCCTGCTGTTCTGAACGGGAACCCGCTTCGTTCAGAATCCCTGCACTGAGCACGGGCAATAATGCGCGCGATGGCGGCCATGCGGCCGCCACGATCCGTTCGGGGGGATGAGGTCGGGGCCATGAGGTCTTGCAGCTGCACCCCCGCTTTGCCGGGATTGCAAACTGTGACCTTCGTCCGCTCGCTGTCGTTCGCCATGCGCTTCAAGGGCGCCCTGCTGTGCGTCCTGCTTCTGCTGCCGGCCATCGCCGGCGCCCAGGACTGGAATTACCGGGTCCGTCCCGGCGATACCCTGTGGGACCTCGGCGGGCTGTACCTGAAACCCTCTGTGCGCTGGCAGCAGCTGCAGCAGCACAACCGCATCGACAATCCCTACCAGCTGCCACCGGGCCAGCTGCTGCGCTTCCCGATCCGCTGGCTGCGCACCGAGCCGGCGCCGGCGCGGGTGCTGTCGGTACGTGGCACGGTCGAGCTGGCCGGAGCCGATGGCAGCGCGACACGCGCGATCCGCGCCGGCGAGCAGCTGCATATCGGCGACACCGTGGCCACTGAAGGCGACTCCAGCGTCACCCTTGAATTCGCCGATGCCTCGCGCCTGCAGCTGCGTGAATACTCGCGCCTGCGCCTGGACCAGCTCAGCCGCTACGGCCACACCGGCATGGTCGATACCCGCCTGCGCCTGCAACAGGGCCGGGCCAGCAACCGGGTGACTCCGGCACGCGGCCCCGCCTCGCGCTACATCATCGATGCCCCCACCGCGACCAGCAGCGTGCGCGGCACCGTGTTCCGGGTCAGTGCCGGCGACAGTGGCCAGATCGCGGCCACCGAAGTCCTGCAGGGCAAGGTGCAGGTCGGCAATCCCCATGGCCAGCGCATGGTCCAGCCGGGGCAGGCCAGCCGCAGCGGCAGTGCCGATACGGCGCCGGAGGCGGTCTCCGCCCTGCTGCCGGCGCCACAGCTGCGCAGCGATGAACTGCGCTTGGCACCATTGCCGACGCTGCTGGCCTGGGAGCCGGTCAGCGGCGCCGCGCACTACCGTGTCGAAGTGGTGCAGGCGGCGACGCCGGAAATCCTGCTGTTTGCCGCCACCACCCGCGACACCCGGCTGGCGATCGGCGACCTGCCGCCCGGCCAGCTGCGCATCCTGCTGCGCGCAGTGGATGCACAGGGCGTGGAAGGCCTCGACGCCAGCGCCGATTTCGAACTCAGCGATCAGCCCGCGCCGCCGATCACGCTGTCCCCGCTGCACGGGCAGACCGTCAACAGCGACCGCCCCCGCTTCCGCTGGACCCAGGCTCCCGGCGCGCGCAGCAGCGTGCTGCAGATCGCCGCCGAGCCGACCTTCCTGCAGCCGCTGCAGGAGCAGGCCGGCCAGGGCACCGACCTGCGCCTGGCGCAACCGCTGCCGCCGGGCCAGTACTTCTGGCGCGTGGCCTCGCGCGATGGCAATGGCCACCAGGGCCGCTTCGGCCAGGCACTGCCGCTGCAGCTGAGCAACGAACCGGTCGATCCCGCCCTGCAGCCGCCGCACGCCGCACACGGTGAACTGACCCTGCGCTGGCAGGCCGGCAGCGACGGCCAGCGCTACCGGGTGCAGGTCGACCGCCGCGGCGATTTCAAGGCACCGCTGGTGGACGAAACCGTGCTCGAACCGCAGGTCAGCTTCAAGCGCCCGTGGCGCGGCACGCTGCATGTGCGCGTGCAGTACATCGATGATGATGGCCACGCCGGCGAGTTCTCCCCGGCACAGCAGGTCACCCTGCCCTGCCGCCTGTGCTACGGCGCCGGCGGCGGCGCCCTGCTGCTCTGGTTGTTGTTGTGAGGCGCTCGCCGCTGCCCTGGCCGAAACGGATCGTGCTGGCGCTGCTGGCCGGCGTGCTGACCGCGCTGGCCAGCCAGGGCCAATGGCTGTGGCGCCAGGACGAAGCGGCCTACGATGCACTGGTAGGCAGCTGGGACTACCGTCCCGACCCCAGCGTGCTGATCGTGGCCATCGACGAAGGCAGCCTGCAGCGCATCGGCCAGTGGCCCTGGCCGCGCTCGGTGCATGCGCGCCTGCTGGACCGGCTGACCGACGCCGGCGCAGAGCGTGTCGCGCTGGACCTGGTGCTGTCCGAGCCGGACCGTCGCGACAGCCGTCAGGACGATCAGCTGGCAGCGGCAATCCGTCGCAATGGCCGGGTGGTGCTGCCGGTACTGGCGGCGCCGGCGGCCGGCGACCGCATGGCCGAGGAAATGCTGCCGATCCCGCAGATCGCAGCCAGCGCGGCGGCCATCGGCCACACCGATGTTGAAATGGATGGCGACGGCGTCGCCCGCGGCGTGTACCTGCATGCGGGCATCGGCCGGGCGCACTGGCCGGCGCTGGGCCTGGCCCTGGCTGGCCTGCCGGCGGACGCGGTGCGCGGCCTGCCCGACCCCGAACCGTCGCTGGATTCCCCTTACCAGTGGCGACGCGACGACTACGTGCGCGTGCGCTACGCCGGTCCGCCGGAACGGCTGCCGCAGGTGTCCTATGCCGATGTGCTCGACGGCCATGTCGACATGGCGATGCTGCATGGCCGCCGCATCGTGGTCGGCATGACCGCCAGCGGCATCGCCCCGCGCCTGCTGACCCCGACCACCCGCGAATTCTGGATGAGTGGCAGCGAGTACCAGGCCAACATCACCTCGATGCTGTTGCAGCACAAGCAGATTGACGTCATGCCGCCGGCCTGGCAGCACGCCATCAGCGGCGTGCTGGCAGCGCTGTGCGTGATCCTGCTCGGCCTGCGCCTGCCCTGGCTTGTGGCACTGTGCTCGCTGCCGGCCGCCCCCCTGCTGAGCTGGCTGCTGCTGCGTGCCACCGATCTGTGGTGGGCGCCGGCCAGCGCGATGCTCGGCATCGTGCTGGTGCTGCTGGTCTGGGCGATCTGGCGGATCTCGGCCTGGCACCGCCAGGCCAACCGCGATGCCCTGACCGGGCTGGGTAACCGCCTGCGCCTCGAGCAGTCGCTGCAGCAGGAGTGCGATGCTGCGCGACGCAGCGGCAAGCCGCTCAGCCTGGCACTGATCGATGTCGATCACTTCAAGCGCCACAACGATCGTCACGGCCATCAGGTTGGAGACCGCGTGCTGCGCGATGTCGCGCGGCTGATCGGTGCGCATGCCCGGCGCCCACGCGACATGGCCGCACGCTACGGCGGCGATGAGTTCGCTCTGGTGCTGCCGGATACGCCCGCCGCCGGAGCGCGGCAGGTGATCGAGGACCTCATCGATTGCGTGCGTGCGCTGCCGGCCTCGGGCGCAGGCAACGACGACCAGGTCACGCTGACCGTCGGCGTGTTTACCCGCATCCCCGACAGCGAGCTGCAACCCCATCACTTCGTCGAGGGCGCCGACACCGCCCTCTACCAGGCCAAGGCCAATGGCCGCGACGGGTTCGTGATCGACGGCGCATGACCGGCGCCGAAGGCCATCGTCCACGCCGGTCGCCCGTAGCGTCGAGCTTGCTCGATTGCGCAAACCGCATCACCGCTCATTCAAGCGGCCAGCGACACCATCCCGAGATCAGCGCGTTCGCGCAGCGCACGTCGGTAAAGATGGGGCGGCGCCCAGCCGTGACGCTGGTGATGACATGGACATTGCCGATCGCTGAACACCGACCACGAAGCAGGGCTGGACTTGGCATGTATAAAGCATCGCGCGGGCGCCGAGCACTGCCCTTCAGCAACTCCTGAAATATCCCTCCGACTGCGCCGACGACGAAAGCCAAGCCAAACCGCCCCCAGGGTGCAACATACGCATGCGAATGGTTAGACTGGAGCCCTCGCCCCGCGCTTCCGGACCCGCATGAAAGCCAGCACGTTCCGCCTCGGCCTCAACCTCTGGCCGCCGTTCCTGTTCACCGGCATCCATGTCACCCGCATCACGCCGGACTATCGGCAGATCGACGTGGAACTGCGCCTGCGGCCCTGGAACCGCAATTACGTCGGCACGCATTTCGGCGGCAGCCTGTTCGCAATGACCGATCCGTTCTGGATGCTCGGCCTCATGCACACCCTGGGGCGCGACTACTACGTGTGGGACCGCGCTGGCGCCATCGACTTCCTCAAGCCCGGCCGCGGCACCGTGCGCACCTCGTTCCGCATCGACGACGCGCTGCTTGACGAGCTGCGCGCCGAGGCGGCCAGCGGTGAGAAGGTGCTGCGCTGGTTCAGCAACGATGTGGTCGATGAAAGCGGCGAGGTGGTTGCCCAGGTGCGCAAGCAGGTCTACCTCCGCCTGAAACCGCACGCACGCTGATCGCCGCGCAGGCGCTATCCTCTGCTCCCTTGCCATAGAGGCTCCGATGCGCCGTTACGCCTTTGCCGCACTGCTGGTTGCGCTGCCCTGCGCAGCGCACGCTCTGGATCTACCGCCAACGCAGTACCCGGTGCTGCCGGCACAGGCCCCCGATGCGGCCGGCTTCGTGCCCACTGGCTGGACCCTGGAATCAAGCCGCGAGGGCGATCTCGACCAGGACGGCCGCGCGGACCTGGTGCTGGTGCTGCGCCAGCAGGACCCTCGCAATGTCATCGAGCACGATGGCTTCGGTCCCTCGCCCTACGACAGCAACCCGCGCATCCTCGCCATCGCCTGGTCGCGTCCGTCCGGCTACGTGCTTGCGGCGCAGGACCACCAGCTGATTCCACGCCCGGACAACCCGGTGATGAGCGACCCGCTTGAAGACGGTGGCGTCAGCATCCAGCGCGGCACGCTGAAGGTGGCGTTGTTCTCCTTCTCCAGCGCAGGCAGCTGGTCGATGGGCACCACCGCGTTCACCTTCCGCTGGCAGGACGGTGCGTTCGTGCTGATCGGCTACGATCAGGATTCGGTGATGCGCAACTCCGGCCAGGCCACGTCGCTGAGCGTGAATTTCTCCACGCGCAAGGTGAAGCGGATCGAAGGCAGCATCGAGGACGACAAGGAACACGTGCGCTGGGAGCCGCTGCGCGGCCGCCAACGCTGGACGCTGCAGACCGTCGGCGACGGCTGGAGCTTCGATCCCATGGTTGCGGGCCGCTGAGCCCGGCCTCAGTCGGCGGCGACGGTTGAACCCGCGTCCGCCAGCAGCGGAACCGACAACCAGGCGCCCTCCTCAGCGCGATGTGCAGGGGATCGACGGGGCACCTGCAGGCGTCGGCCATCGGCCGACAGCTGCGGCGCCCGGGTCGGCGAGCGCAACTGCGCAGGCAACCGCTGCAAAGCATCCAGCGCATCGCCCGCCTGCTGCCGCAGCCAACGCTGTGCCAGCAGCAGTCGCAGCATCGCAGCGGCGTCCTGTGCGCGCGATGCATAGGCCGGATAGGCCGGCGCGGCGATCTCGGTCAGCACGCAGCCCAGCATGTTCGACAGGCAACCGAAGTCACGCTGTGGCGGTGCGGGCAGCGGCAACGGTCGATCCGCATCCAGCGCGGCCGTCGCCGCCGCACCGCAGGCCCACCCGAGGTTGCCGGCCACGCGCGCCAGGGTGCTGCTGCGATCCAGCACCAGCACGCCGCCGAATTCCCCCGCCGAGGTCTCGATGGCGGCCCGGCTCATCGCATACTCGCCCTGCATCGCCCGGCACAGGCTCTGTTCGTCGGCGCGCATCGGCTGCATCGCCCGCTCGCACTGCGCGGGCAGCGGATAGTCAGCCGGAAGCTCAACCAGCATGTCCGCCAGCAGCTGTGCATTGGCCTGCACCAGGCTGGCGCCGAGGATGCTCTCGACCAGGTAGCTGCCGCCGGGCAGCAGCCTGCGTCCCAGTTGCAGCCCCTGGCAGCTGCCACGCAAGGCCCCGTCGATGTCACCCTGCACATAGGCCAGCGCGTGAGCGCTGGTGGCGTCCACCACCAGGCCATAGGTCGGCAACGGGACGAGGATGCCATCGCCCTTGGGCGGGAACGGCGACGCGAAATGATCCGCCTCGGCCAGCTGGTCCAAGCGCGCGTGCAGCTGCTGGTGCCCGGCATGCGCGTCGATGAAGCGCTGCGGATCGGCACGCACCTGGGCCAGGCAGTTGCCGGCCATCGGCCCGCAGCTGGCGCCCGGCCGCGAGCGGACCTCGCGATGGCGGGGGGTCAGATGCGTAGCGCTGCTGCCAGCCCTCCGTGGATCGGCATTCCAGCGCCGCGCGTCCTCGGCCAGCGCCCGCTCGCGCTGGCCCGCATCCAGTCCGTCAAACGGCAGCGTCCACAACAGTGCGTAACCGTTGTGGCCATGCGCCGGCAACCGCGCCTCCAGCCGCTGCTGCGCCTGCACCCTCGATTCGGGCACCGGCCACAGGCGCGAGGCACACCACACCACGATGACCAGCACCAGCAGGGCGGCCCCGGCCCAGCCCAGTCCGCGCAGGATCTTCAACACAGCGTCCCTTCCATGTGCCATGGCCACCTTCGACATTCCAGCGTAATCGACCGGCGCTGCCCGCTACAATGCGCCCATGTCGCTCGAAGCCCCCGCCCTGGTTCCCCGCCCCTCCTTGCAGCGCCTGTTCCTGACCGGCCTGCTGACCCTGCTGCCGATCTGGCTGACCTGGGTGGTGGTCAAGTTCGTGTTCGTGCTGCTGTCGGGCATTTCCAGCCCACTGGTGGTGCCGCTGTCGGAGCAGATCGCGACCAGCTTCCCGCATTACCTCGGCTGGGTCCGCGCCGAATGGATCCAGGACACCATCGCCCTGCTGGCCACCCTGCTGGTGATCCTGGCGGTGGGCGTGGCCAGCCGCCGCGTGCTCGGCCAGCGCCTGCTGCGCTGGGTCGGCGCGGTCATCAAGCGCATTCCGCTGGCCAGCATCATCTACGACAGCGCCAAGAAGCTGCTGGACATGCTGCAGACCGAACCGGGCAGCACCCAGCGTGTGGTGCTGATCGACTTCCCGCACCGCGACATGAAGTCGGTCGGCCTGGTCACCCGCGTCATCAAGGAACACGGCACCGATCGTGAGCTGGCGGCGGTATACGTGCCGACCACGCCGAACCCGACCTCCGGCTATCTGGAAATCGTGCCGGTGGAGCTGCTGACGCCAACCGACTGGACCGTCGACCAGGCCATGAGCTTCATCATTTCCGGTGGCGCGGTGGCACCGTCCAGCGTGCCGTTCACCCGCGCCGGCGAACGCAGCGAATGACCCCCGCCCCGATCGAGCGCCCGCTGCAGGATCGCGCGGTCCTGCTGTTCATCGTGCTGGCCGCGTTCTTCTGCGGCAACGCGGTGCTGGCCGAGCTGATCGGGGTGAAGATCTTCGCCCTGGAAGACACCCTGGGCATCGACCCGCTGAACTGGAACCTGTTCGGCCAGACCGGCTCGCTCAGCTTCACCGCCGGTACCCTGCTGTGGCCGGTGGTGTTCATCATGACCGACACCATCAACGAGTTCTTCGGCAAGCGCGGTGTGCGCTTCATCTCGTGGCTGGCGGTAGTGCTGATCGCCTATGGCTTCCTGTTTGCCTTCGCGGCGATCTCACTGGCGCCGGCCAGCTGGTGGGTCACCTCGATGGACCACCATGGCGTGCCGGATTACCAGGCCGCGTTCGCGGCGGTGTTCGGCCAGGGCATGTGGACCATCGGCGGTTCACTGGTGGCCTTCCTGCTCGGCCAGCTGATCGACGTGGCGGTGTTCCATCGCATCCGCCAGGCCACCGGCGAACGCCATGTGTGGCTGCGCGCCACCGGTTCGACGGCAGTCTCGCAGGTGGTGGACAGCTTCGTGGTGATCTGGATCGCCTTCGTGCTGGGCCCGCAGCATTGGCCGACGTCGTTGTTCCTGGCGGTCAGCAGCGTCAACTACCTCTACAAGATGGGCTTTGCGATCGCCCTCATTCCCTTGCTGTACCTGATGCGGCGCGCGATCACACGCTATCTGGGGGCCGAGCGCGCCGCCGCGCTGCGTGCCGCTGCGTCGGCTGACTGAAGGCCCAGCAGCGGTAACCTGACTGCGCCTTCACGCTGGCCGTACGCGGTCGGATCGTGCAAGCTCCACGGTCTGTGTTCCACGGAAGCTCCTGATGCCGCATCCCACCCGCGCCCTGGCCGCCGCCATCGCCGCGTTGTTCCTGTTCAGTGCCGTGCCGTCGGCCGAAGCAGCGAAGAAGAAGGCCAGCCGCCCTGCCGCCGCGCAGACCCGCCAGGCGGCCAAGCCCAAAGCCAAGCCCGCCCGCGCCACCGCGCCCGCCCGTGGCAGCAGCGCGCGCCGCGCCGCCGCACGTCCGGTCGCCCCGGCCCGCGCCGTACCCAAGCAGGTGCAGCTGGAACGCCTGTATGACGAGTACTGGGATGCCTCGATGCGGTTGAACCCGCTGCAGGCCACGTTCCAGGGCGAAGCGCGCTACAACGATCAGCTGCCCAACATCCTGTCGGCCGCCTGGCGCCAGCAGTCCCATGACTTCACCACCCAATGGCTGGGCAAGGTCGAGAAGGTCGGCAGTGACGGGCTGCAGGGCCAGGATCTGCTCAGCTACGAGATCTTCGTGCGCGATGCACGCGCCTCGCTGGCAGCCGAGCGCTACCCGAGCTGGATGATGCCGATCAGCCAGTACTACAACATCGGCAGCATCATGGCGATCCTCGGTGCCGGTGCCGGCGCGCAGCCGTTCAACACGGTGCAGGACTACGACACCTGGTCGCGCCGTTCGCTGGGTATTCCCGAGCTGTTCGACCAGGCCATCGACAACATGCGCCAGGGCATGAAGGCCGGCGTCGTGCAGCCGCGCGACCTGATGGAAAAGGTTCTGCCGCAGCTGGATGCGGTGATCAAGCCGACCGCCGAAGAGAGCATCTTCTGGTCGCCGATCCGCACCATGCCCACGACCATCGCGGCCGAAGACAAGGCGCGCATCAGCGCCGAATACAAGCGCATGATCGAACTGCGCATCATGCCGGCCTACCGGGCCCTCCGCGGTTTCATCGCCACCGAATACCTGCCGGCCACGCGCGCCAGCAGCGGCCTGGGCGCACTGCCCGATGGCCAGGCCTGGTATACCAACCTGATCGTGCAGACCACTGCCAGCGATCAGACCGCCGCACAGCTGCACGCACTGGGCGAGCAGCGCGTGCAGGAACTGCAGGCGCAGATCGCTGCGGTGATGAAGGATGCCAAGCTGCGTGGCACGCCGGCCAAGCTGCTGCGCAGCATGCGCAACGACCGCCAGTTCCAGTACAGCGATGCCAACGCACTGCTCAACCGTTACCGCCAGGTGCAGCAACAGGTCAACGCGCGCCTGCCGCAGGTGCTCGATACGCTGCCCAGGTCCGCACTGGAGGTGCGTGCGGTGGAACCGGAGCGTGCATTGACCGCCGCCGCTGCCGCCTACCAGCCGTCGCCGGCGGGGCAGCCGGGCGTGCTCTACATCAACACCCGCGACCTGCCCAGCCGCAAGCGCTGGAATGTGCCGGTGCAATACCTGCATGAAGCGATCCCCGGCCACCATGTACAGCTGGGCCTGCAGCAGGAACTGGCCAAGCTGCCACGCTTCCGCCGCCTGGGCGGCGATCTTGCGTTCGTCGAAGGCTGGGGTCTGTACGCCGAAACGCTGGGCGAGGACCTGGGCGTCTACACCGATCCCTATGACCGCATCGGTTACCTGTACTCGCGCCTGCTGCGCGCCGCGCGCGTGGTGGCCGACACCGGCGTCAACGCCCAGGGCTGGAGCAAGCAGCAGGCGGTGGCCTACCTGCAGAAGACCGTGGACATGAGCAGCGATGATGCCAACGCCGAAGTCGAGCGGATCATGGCCCAGCCCGGCCAGGCGCTGTCCAACGTGGCCGGCCTGACCACCATCGTCGCCCTGCGCGACAAGGCCAAGGCCCGCCAGGGTGCCGCCTTCGATCTGCGCCGCTTCCACGCCGAACTGCTGAAGGACGGCTCGATGCCGCTGGATGTGCTGGACCGCAAGATGGAACGCTGGATGGCCGAGCCGGCCAGCGCCGCGACCGCCCCATCCCCCTGACCCTGCCGGAGCCGCCATGCGCCCTGCCGTCGCCCTGTTTGCCGCCGTGCTGGGCCTGCTGCCCCTGGCGGGTGCCGCCGCTCCGGTGCTGACCCCACCGGATGCGGGCATCGACGGCCTGATGCAGGCCTACGACGGCCAGGTACCGGGCGCCGCCGTGCTGGTGCTGCACGACGGGCAAGCGGTGTTCCGCCGCGGCTACGGCCTGGCGGTGCTGGAAGACAGCACGGCGGTGACGCCGGCCAGCAATTTCCGGCTGGCCTCGGTCAGCAAGCAGTTCACCGCCGCGGCGGTGCTGCTGCTGGTCGAGGACGGCCGGCTCGGGCTGGACCAGACCGCACGGCACTGGCTGCCCGAACTGCCGCCGGCCGCCGCAGCCATCACCCTGCGCCAGCTGCTCTCGCACACCAGCGGCCTGCTCGACTACGAAGACCTGATGGATCCAGCCGACAGCCGCCAGGTGCACGACGCCGACGTGCTGGCCCTGCTCTCACGCCAGGACCGCCTGAACTTCGCGCCCGGCACCCAGTACCGCTACAGCAACAGCGGCTACGCGCTGCTGGCACTGATCGTGGGCCGCGCATCCGGCCAGGATTTCGCCACCTTCCTGCAGCAGCGCATCTTCGTTCCGCTGGGCATGGTCCATACCGTGGCCCACCAGGACGGCGTCGATACGGTGGCCGCGCGCGCCTACGGCTACAGCCTGATCGACGGCCGCTGGCAGCGCACCGACCAGAGCACCACCAGCGCCGTGCTCGGCGATGGCGGCCTCTATTCCTCGCTCGATGACCTGGCCCGCTGGGATGCCGCGCTGTACGACGACCGCCTGTTGTCGAAGGCCTCGCGCGATGCGATGTTCAGCCCGGCTACCCGTACCCCGGAACGCGACGTACCGCATTACGGTTTCGGCTGGCGCCTGCTGGGACCGGTGCAATGGCACAGCGGCGAGAGCATCGGCTTCCGCAACGTGATCGTGCGCCATCCGGAAAAGCACCTGACCGTGATCGTGCTGACCAACCGCAACGACCCTGAACCCTATCCGTTGGCGCAGAAGATCGCCCAGCGCTGGCTGGATACCCTGCAATGACTGCCGCCCCCGACACCCTGCTGGGTTTCCACCACGCTGCGCTGATCTGCAGCGACTATGCACGTTCGAAGGACTTCTACGTGCGCATCCTCGGCCTGCGCGTGCTGGCCGAGAACCACCGCGCCGCGCGCGATTCGTGGAAACTGGACCTGGCCCTGCCCGATGGCGGCCAGCTGGAACTGTTCTCCTTCCCCTCGCCACCGCCGCGGCCCAGCCGCCCGGAGGCCCAGGGCCTGCGCCACCTCGCGTTCCGGGTGGCTGCGCTGGAGCCGTTCATCCAGCGTCTGGCGGAGCACGGCGTGGACTGCGAACCGATCCGGGTGGATGAATACACCGGCGCTCGCTTCACCTTCTTCGCCGACCCCGACGGCCTGCCGCTGGAGCTGTACGAGGCCGGTTGAGGGCCTCGCCGGCCAGCGGCCGGCACGACCGTGGGTGCAGGGCGCAGCCCTGCAACGCCCCTCTTCCCCATACTCCGCCGAATGGGTATACAGTCGGCGTGTACCGGCATCGTGCCGGAATGAACCCTGGGAGGGGACCATGCGCAAGACCTTCAAGACCCTGCTGCTGGCACTGCCGCTGTGCCTGGCCGCGCTTTCGGCACAGGCGTCCGACAGCCCGGCCGGCCGCTGGAAGACCATCGACGACAAGACCGGCAAGGTGAAGTCGATCGTCGAAATCACCCAGGCCGCCAACGGTTCGCTGTCCGGCAAGGTGCTGGACGTGCTGCAGTCGGACAAGGGTCCCAACCCGGTCTGCGACGGCTGCGAGGGCGCCAACAAGAACAAGCCGGTGAAGGGCATGACCATCCTCTGGAGCCTGAAGCCCGACGGCGCCAGCAAGTGGGCCGGCGGCCAGATCCTCGACCCGGCTACCGGCAAGGTCTACAAATCCAAGATGGAACTGCAGCCCGGCGGCAACAAGCTGGACGTGGCCGGCTGCATCGCCTTCATCTGCCGCACCCAGACCTGGATCCGCGACTAAGCCCGGCGGCCCGCGCAATCCCCCCGTGACCCGGCCCCGGCCGGGTCACCTCGTTGCGGGCATGCGATACTCTGCGGTTCCCCTCGGCTTCACCCCGCGACCATGACCCGTACCGCGCTCGTCACCACCGCCCTGCCCTACGCCAACGGCCCGCTGCATCTGGGCCACCTGGTCGGCTACATCCAGGCCGACATCTGGGTGCGTGCGCGGCGAATGAGTGGCGGCAAGGCCTGGTTCGTCTGCGCCGACGATACCCACGGCACGCCGATCATGCTGGCGGCCGAGAAGGCCGGAGTCACCCCGGAAACCTTCATCGCCAACATCCAGGCCAGCCACGAGCGTGACTTCGCCGCGTTCGGCGTCGCCTTCGATCACTACGACTCGACCAACTCGGCGTCCAACAAGGCGCTGACCGAGCAGTTCTACCTGAAGCTGGAAGCGGCCGGCCACATCAGCCGCCGTTCGGTGGCGCAGTTCTACGACCCGGCCAAGGGCATGTTCCTGCCCGACCGCTACGTCAAGGGCATCTGCCCGAACTGCGGCAGCCCCGACCAGTACGGCGACAACTGCGAAGTGTGCGGCGCCACCTATGCGCCGACCGACCTGAAGGAGCCGCGTTCGGTGATCTCCGGTGCCACGCCGGAAATGCGCGATTCGGAGCACTTCTTCTTCGAGGTCGGCCACTTCGATGCGTTCCTGCGCGAATGGCTGGCCGGCGACGTCGCGCTGCCGGGCGTGAAGGCCAAGCTCGGTGAGTGGCTCAATGCCGAAGGTGGCCTGCGCGCGTGGGACATCTCGCGCGATGCGCCGTACTTCGGCTTCCAGATTCCCGGCCAGCCGGGCAAGTACTTCTATGTCTGGCTGGACGCGCCGATCGGCTACCTGTCCAGCTTCCAGACCCTGTGCGGCAAGCTGGGCGAAGACTTCGACGCGCACCTGCGCGCCGGCACCAGCACCGAACTGCACCACTTCATCGGCAAGGACATCGTCAACTTCCACGGCCTGTTCTGGCCGGCGGTGCTGCACGGTACCGGTCACCGCGCGCCGACCCGCCTGCACGTGAACGGCTATCTGACCGTGGACGGCGCCAAGATGAGCAAGTCGCGCGGCACCTTCGTGATGGCCCGTACCTTCCTCGACGCCGGGCTGGAACCGGAAGCGCTGCGCTACTATTACGCGGCCAAGTCCGGCGGCGGCGTCGACGATCTCGACCTGAACCTGGGTGACTTCATCGCCCGCGTCAACGCCGACCTGGTCGGCAAGTTCGTCAACCTGGCCAGCCGTTGCGCCGGCTTCATCAGCAAGCGTTTCGACGGCCAGCTGGCCGCGCAGCTGCCCGATGCGGCGCAGTACCAGCGCTTCATCGATGGCCTGGCGCCGATCCGTGAAGCCTACGAGCGCAACGACCCGGCCGCGGCGATCCGCCTGACCATGACCCTGGCCGACGAAGCCAACCGCTACATCGACGACGTCAAGCCGTGGGTGATCGCCAAGCAGGACGGCGCCGACGCGCAGCTGCAGGCGGTGTGCAGCCAGGGCCTGAACCTGTTCCGCGTGCTGGTGACCGCGCTGAAGCCGGTGCTGCCGGCCACCGCCGCGCAGGCCGAGGCCTTCCTGGCCGCGCCGGTGAACGACTGGACCGAGCTGGCACAACCGCTGCTGGGCCACCGCATCACCGAGTACACCCCACTGTTCACCCGTATCGACCCGAAGAAGATTGACGCCATGATCGACGCCTCCAAGGACACCCTGCAGCCGGCCGCCGCTGCCACTCCCGCCGCCAAGCCGGCTGCCCCGGCCCCGGCCAAGGACGACGCTAAGAGCACCAACGCTCCGGCCTACATCGGCATCGATGATTTCGCCAAGCTCGACCTGCGCATCGGCAAGGTGCTGGTGTGCGAGTTCGTGGAAGGCTCGGACAAGCTGCTGCGCTTCGAACTGGACGCCGGCGAGCTGGGCAAGCGCCAGATCTTCTCCGGCATCCGCGGCAGCTACGGCGAACCGGAGCAGCTGGTCGGCCGCAGCGTGGTGTTCATCGCCAACCTGGCCCCGCGCAAGATGCGCTTCGGCCTGAGCGAAGGCATGATCCTGTCGGCCGGTTTCGACGGCGGCGCGCTGGCGCTGCTGGACGCCGACAGCGGTGCACAGCCGGGCATGCCGGTCCGCTGATGCCCACTGCGGGCGTGGCCACCGGCCGCGCCCGCCGGCACCGGAACGCACTGCGATGGGAGGGAACGGAATGGAACTGGCGCTGTTCGACTTCGACCACACCGTGACCACCTGCGATACCTATGGCCGTTTCCTGCGCCGTGTGGCTACCGCCGAACAGCTGGCGCAGGCGTGGTGGAAGGTCGGCCCGTGGCTGCTGGCGTACAAGCTGAAGCTGATCTCGGCCGAACGCATCCGTGCGCGCGTCACCCGCCTGACCTTCAGCGACCGCCACAGCGACGACATCGCCACGCTGGCCACCGGCTTTTCGCGTGAGTTCCTGCCCGAGGTGGTGCGCCCGGAAATGCTGGAGCAGATCCGCTGGCACAAGGAACAGCAGCACACCGTGGTGATCGTGTCCGGCTCGCTGGACCTGTACCTGCGGCCATGGTGCGAACAGCTGGGCCTGCAGTTGATCTGCAACCGCCTGGAAAGCCAGGACGGCCGCCTGACCGGTCGTTACGCCGGTGGCGACTGCGGCCCGCGCAAGGTCGAGCACATCCGCCGCCAGTTCGACCTGTCGCGCTACGTTCGCATCCATGCCTACGGTGACAGTTCCGAAGACAAGCCGATGCTGGCGCTGGCCCACGAGCGCTGGTTCCGCGGCAAACCCCTGAAGTGACCCCAACGCGCAGCCTTCGCCACGCATGAGCCTGATCCCGCCCCTGACCGAACGCCTCGACCGCCTGCTGCCGCAGACCCAATGCGGGCAGTGCGGCTACGACGGCTGCCGCCCGTACGCGCAGGCAAT
The DNA here is from genome assembly GCF_023518235.1 of Stenotrophomonas maltophilia. Taxonomy (NCBI): domain Bacteria; kingdom Pseudomonadati; phylum Pseudomonadota; class Gammaproteobacteria; order Lysobacterales; family Lysobacteraceae; genus Stenotrophomonas; species Stenotrophomonas maltophilia. Next base: position 4,642,734 of record NZ_CP090423.1, on the reverse strand, counting down.
GGCGCGGGGCGAGGCCACGGTGGACCGCTGCCCGCCGGGCGGCGATGCCGGTGCGCGTGCACTGGCGCAGGTGCTGGGCGTGCCGGCGCTGCCGTATGACCGTTCGCGCGGCGAGCACAAGGCGCCGCAGGTGGCGCTGATCGTGGAAGCCGACTGCATCGGCTGCACCAAGTGCATCCAGGCCTGCCCGGTCGACGCCATCGTCGGCGGTGCCAAGTACATGCACACGGTGATCGCCGATCTGTGCACCGGCTGCGAGCTGTGCATCCCGCCGTGCCCGGTGGACTGCATTGAGATGCTGCCCCTGTAAGGGATCCGATCCCGCGGCACAGAAGGGTCAGAGCCTTTTCGCAGAAAAGGACTCTGACCCTAAACAGGATTACGGCACCGCCGCCGTCACTACGATCTCGACCTTCCATTCGGCATGGGCCAGCTTGGCCTCGACCGTGGCACGGGCCGGGGTCGCACCTTCCACCACCCACTCATCCCACGCCTTGTTCATGCCGTCGAAGTCGGCCATGTCGGCCAGGAACACTTCGGCGCGCAGCACGTGCTGGCGATCGCTGGCCACCAGCGCCAGCAGCTTGTCGATCTCGGCCAGCACCTGCCGGGTCTGCCCGGTGATGTCCTGGCTGGTGTCCTCCGGAATCTGGCCGGAGAGGTAGGCAACCTTGTTGTACACGGTCATTTCGGACATGCGCGGTCCGACGTCGTAACGCTCCATCATGGGCGTGGCTCCTGCGGGTGATCAGGCCTGCATTGTCCTCCAAACCGATCAACGGTGGGTGCAGGACACCCCTGCACACGCGGTCACTACCCGCTTCCGACACCGCCGCTGGTCAAATGCCGAAGACAGGCGCACGATGCGCCACGCCTGCATTGACACTGCCCTCGCCCTCCCTGACGCACGCTTGCGCCGATGACCGAAACCACCGACCCCGCCACCGCTCCCTCCACCCCGGCATGGAAGCGGGTCCTGACCATCGTCGTCCCGCTGCTGATCCTCGCCCTCGCGCTGCACGGCCTGGCCAACGAGTTCGACGAGAATGGCTACCGTGCCATCCGCCACGCCTTCCACCAGCTCAGCGGCACGCAGATCGCGCTCACCGTGGTGCTGGGCCTGGCCAGCTACGCCTGCCTGATCGGTTTCGATGCCATCGGCCTGCGCCGCAGCGGCATCCGCGTGCATCCGGCGCGCATCGGCATCACCGCGTTCCTGGCGCACACCCTGGGCCAGACCGTGGGCTTTGCTGCACTGACCGGTGGCGCGGTGCGCCTGCGCGGCTATCGCACGGCCGGCCTGGACCTGGCGCAGATCGGCCAGGTGGTGCTGATGAGCACGCTGGGCTTCGTGTTCGGTGCGTGGCTGCTGATCAGCGTGGCACTGTGCATGGAACCGGCGGCTGCGGCGCTGGCACTGCCGTTGGATCCCGATGCGGTGCGCGTGGTCGGCATCGTCGCCCTGCTCGCCTACGCGGCCACCCTGCTGCTGGTGGGTCGCGAGGGACGCCAGTTCAGCGTGTTCGGCCATGCGTTGTGGCTGCCCGACCGCCGCACCATGATCGGCGTCACCGTGCTGAGCGTCATCGAACTGGTGCTGGCCAGCGCCGCGTTCTACGTGCTGCTGCCCGATTCGACACCGACCGGCCTGCCCGGCTTCGTCGGCCTTTACCTGGTGGCGGTGCTGGCCGGCCTGGTGTCGACCGTGCCGGCCGGCCTGGGCGTGTTCGAATGGAGCCTGCTGAAGCTGCTGCCGCAGGTGGCGCCGGCTGCGGTGCTGGCGGCCGCGCTGATCTACCGCGTCACCTATTACGTGCTGCCGCTGCTGCTGGCCACCCTGCTGGCGCTGGCACCGGCCCTGCGCCAACCGCTGCAGGCCAGCGCCGGTGCCACCCGTGCGGGTTGGAACGCGCTTCGCCCCTGGTTGCCGCAGATCATCGCGCTGGCGGTGTTCAGTGTCGGTGCTGCGCTGGTCATCGACGGCACCCTGCCGACCCCACGCCGCCACCTGCTCAATGCGTCGCTGCCGATCCTGGAAACCTCGCACCTGATCGGCAGCCTCAGCGGCGTCGCCTTGTTGCTGATCGGCCAGGGCCTGGCCCGGCGCAGCCACGCGGCGTGGATGCTGGCGATGGCGGTGTGCGTGATCACGCCGCTGCCGCTGTGGTTGCGTGGCGGCCAACCGCTGATCGCGGTCTCGGCACTGCTGGTGGCGATGGCGCTGTGGGCCGCGCGCCGCGAGTTCTACCGCCAGGGCGCGTTGCTGGACGAAGCCTGGTCCTGGCCCTGGCTGCGCAACCTGGGCCTGGTGCTGGTGGCAGTCACCTGGCTGCTGTTCTTCACCTACAGCCATGTCGAATACCAGAACGAGCTGTGGTGGCAGTTCGCGCTGTCCGGCAACGCACCGCGCGCGCTGCGTGCGCTGCTGGTGGTGGCCATTGCGCTGGTGATGTTCGGCCTGGCGCGGCTGCTGCACAGCACGCGCAGCCCGTTGCCCGCCGCCGATGAGGCCACGTTGCAGGCGCTGGCACCGGTGCTGGCCGGCGCCACCGATACCCAGGCCTGCCTGGTGCTGACCGCCGACAAGGCGGTGCTGCGCGACGATGCGAAGCAGGGCTTTGTGATGATGCAGCGCTATGGCGGCTCGCTGATCGCGATGGGCGATCCGGTTGGACCGCCGGAGGTCGCGCGCGCGTTGATCTGGCGTTTCCGCGAGGAAGCCGATCGGCTTGGCCTGCGCCCGGTGTTCTACCAGGTGGGCGAAACCTACTGGCAGACCTATCTCGACCTCGGCCTGGGCCTGGTCAAGCTGGGCGAGGAAGCGATGGTGCCGCTGCACGACTTCGGCCTGGAAGGCCGCGAGCGCGCCGACCTGCGCCAGGCCTGGAACCGCGGCAAGCGCAGCGGGCTGTCGTTCCGGGTAGCGCCTGCCGAAGAGATTCCCAGCCTGTTGCCGCGCCTGCACGCGATCTCCAATGCATGGCTGGAAGACAAGGCCGGCGACGAGAAGGGTTTCTCGCTGGGCAGCTACGACCCGGACTACCTGGTGCGCTTCCCGGTGGCCCTGGTCGAGGCCGAAGGGCAGATCGTCGCATTCGCCAATCTGTGGCAGGCACCGGCCGGTGCCGAACTGTCGGTGGACCTGATGCGCCACGTCAACGAAGCACCGAAGGGCACGATGGACTTCCTCTTCATCGAACTGTTCCTGTGGGGGCGCGCGCAGGGCTATGCGCGTTTCTCGCTGGGCATGGCGCCGTTGTCCGGGCTGGCCCAGCATCGCCTGGCCGGGCGCTGGAACCGCCTGGCCGGCCTGCTGGCGCGGCACGGCGAACGCTTCTATGGGTTCAGTGGGCTGCGTCGCTTCAAGTCCAAGTTCGATCCGCAGTGGCGGCCGCGTTACCTCGCCGCGCCGGGCGGCATGCATCTGCCGGCGGCGCTGCTGGATGCCACGCGGTTGATCTCGCTGGATCCGCGGCGGAACTGACGCGCCGCTTGTCGCCGGGCATGGCCCGGCGCTACCGGCTCGCTCTGGTGGATGCGAACCGTTGGTTCGCACGCCCTCCGCTTTACGCGCCGCCCTTGAGGATCACGTCGGCCAGGCGGTCGTAATCGCCATTGAAGTGGTGATCGCCGGGCAGCTTCACCTTCTGCACGCCATCGTTGGCCGGCAGGCCTGGGCACAGCGCGTCATCATCATCCTGCCCATACACGCACAGGGTCTTGGCGGCCGGCAGCTTCGCCACTTCCGGTGCGATCGGCAGCCCGCCGCCGCCGCCGCCCAGCCAGTTGCTGACGTGGAATTCGAAGTCGGCCTTCTTGCCCACCGACAGCAGCACGATGCGCTCCAGCGCCTCCCGGGAAGCGGAATCGAGCTGGTTGATCGTCGCCGGCAACACATCGGCGCCCTGCGAGAAGCCGATCAGCATCACCTTGTCGCGCCGCCACTGCTGCCGGTAGTGATCGATGATCTTCTGCAGGTCGGCGGCGAATCCCTTCGGGGTGCGTTCGCTCCAGAAATAGCGCAGCGAATCGATGCCGACCACGGCCACACCATGCTCGTTGAGCGAAGATGCCACCTCCTTGTCCAGGCCGGCCCAACCGCCATCGCCGGAGACGAACACGGCCAGCGTATCGCCGTTGCCGGTGGCGGGCATTTCCACCACCGGCAGCCCCTTCAATGCCGCCGGCGGTGGCGCCAGGCTGACGCCCGCCTGCGCTCCCATCACCCGCGCCGCCGCGACCAGCCCGGGTGAGGCATCGCCGCGCGCAGTGCGCTTGAATTCGCGCGCCATTGCCACCTGCTGCACGAACCGGCTGGCCTCGCCGACCTTGCAGCCGTGGTCGCCCGCAGCACTCAGCCACGGGAAATTCAACTCGGCAGGCTGCAACGTGTTGTGCTTCACGCCGTCGCCGCAGACCATGCGCTCGTGACTGTGGTCCGGGCAGAAGCCGGTGGTCAGCAGGCCGGCAAACACCTGGGTGTCGGCCTGCGCGGCCAGCGTGTAGGCCATCTCGGCGCCTTCGCCATCACCACCGACCAGCGGCAGGTGGTAGCCCGGCAGATGCAGCGACGCCTGCAGCCAGCGCGAGAAGTTCTCGACGTCGCCGGCGCCGAACGAACAGGTCGGGTCGCCTTCGCGCTTGAGGACGCCACGCAGGTGCGCGATGTCCACCGCAGCCACCAGTGCGCCGTCGGCGCGAAGGGCTTCGATGGGCAGGCGACTGGTATCTCCGCCGATGCTGGGTTCATGGAACCAGATCACCACGCGCTGCGGTGTACCGGCCGGCATGTGCACCGGAATCTGGTCGAAACGCCCGTGGCTGAACTGCTGAACGCTGCCTGCTGCCATCGCCGGCAGCGCAGCCAGCGCCAGTACCACACCCATTGCCCTGCCCAGCCCTGCACGCTTCATGTCGCATCCCCGATGGAATGCGCACACGATACGCCGCCGCCACGTGCACGGCACGTACCGGTGCGGGCCGTTGGGGCTTCAGTGGGCCGCAGCGCGGCGGCTGCGCCGGTACAACGTCAACGCCAGGTACAGCAGCCAGCCCACGATCACCGCGATCACCGCCTTCTGCCCCAACCCGCGCGGCGGCCCGGCGCGCCACAGCACATGTAGCCACAACAGCACGAACGCCAGCCAGGCCCAGCCCCAGAGCAGGCCGGCCGCGGTCTTCCAGCCGGGCTCGCGGCGCAGGTACCAGGCCTGCAGCAGCATGCCGACGCTGGCACACAGGAACGCCGTGTTGGCCGCCAGGCCATGGATGAAGGGCGCCAGCAGCGGGGTCGCCTCAGGCAACCAGCTGTCACCGATGGCGACGGTGGCCAGGCCCAGCGCGGAAACGGTAAACAGCAGGGGGGCGGCGGCGCTGCGGCGTGGGCCGACGCTGGCGCGATACAGCGCGATGCCGAGGATCGAGATGGCCAGCGCCAGCAAGCAGTACGCCGCGCGCAACGCCAACCCCCACGGGCCATGCAGGTACAGGCTGAGCGTGGCCCGTACCCAGTCCAGGTCGGTGCGCGCGAACTGGGTCCACACCGCGGTAGCCACGAACACCAGCAGGGCCACCAGTGCCAGCAGCGCTGCCGGGCGCGCACGGCTCATGGCGCGGCCTCCGGATGTCGTGCCTGCCATTCCGCCAACGCCTTGCGGTAACGCTGCAGTTCGTCGGCATACAGATCCAGCACGCACAGCGGGCAGCCGCTGCCACAGCATTCGTTGGGACCTGGCTCTTCCGGCGGCAGCGGACGGGGATCGAGATCGGGATCGGGAACAGACACAGTGGCACGCGGCATGGGGAAACAGGCGCCAGTGTAACGGCCCCGCTCAGCCGCCCAGCTGGCGGCGCAGGTTCTCGCGGGCCGCCGCATCCAGGCGCAGGTGGAAGAAGTCGCTGAGGAAGATGCGCGGGGTACGCAACAGCCCCTGCAGGAAGCGGCGGCGCCCGGCACGGTACAGGAAGCCGGGCACCACGCCCTTGTACTCCTCGGCAACGCCACGGTCGTAGGCGCTGAACACCGGTTCGGGCGCGGCCAGGATCGCCATGTCGCAATCCAGGAACAGCGCCGCTTCGGCATCGACATCGTCGGGCCCCAGTTCGCCGTGGCGGGCGGTCAGCAGGATCAGCTGCTCCACCCGCCCGGCATCGATGCCGGCCAGGTCCGGTGCCTGCGCGATCGCGTGCAGTGCCAGCTGTGCCGAACGGGCCTCGTTGTCCTTGCGACCGGCCTGATAGATCGCATCGTGGTAGAGCACGGCCAGGTAGACCTCGGCCGGTTGCTGCCATCCGGGGCCGTCGGCCACCTCCTGGCAGTGCTGCAACACGGCGCGCACGTGGCCGAAGTGATGGTAGGCCCGGGGCGGCGTTGCATAACTGTCCTGCAATGCCTGCCACTGCGCCGGGGCAAGTGCCAGCGGTGAGAAGTCCATGCCCGGATCATCCCGCCTGCGCGGGCCCCGGGCAAGCTGGCGAGTTTTTCACCATGCACTCACAACGCTTGCCATGCGTGGCCCTGGCACGGTTGTCCACAGCTTTGTCGAGTGCTGGTCCACATACGCTGTGGATGAACGCGCGCGCCGACCAACGGTCGCTGCACCCGTGCAGCGGCGGGTCTACACTCGCCGCAGGCGGGAGCGCCGCCGCTGCCGGGAGCCGTCATGTACCGTCCTGCCGCCCGATGCCTGGTCATGGTGCTGGCCGCGCTGGCCGCAGCGCCCGCCTTCGCGCTGGACGCCCCGGCTGCCGCCTCCGCCACCCGCAGCGCCGCGGTGGTCATTCCAGCGCCGTCGCAGGTCTCGGAAATTCCGCCGGCCATGCGCGAGATGCTGCGCACCCAGGTGATCAGTCGTGGCTTCTCGCGCGAGCAGCGCCTGCAGGGGCTGGTCGAGATGATCTTCGACCGCCATGGACTGGACTTGCAGTACGACGCCGATGCCACCCTCACCGTCGCCGAAATCTGGCAGCAGCGCCGTGCCAACTGCCTGGCGTTCACGCTGATGTTCGTGGCCCTGGCACGCGAAGCCGGCATCCAGGCGCGTGTGCAGGAAGTCGGCCAGGTGGTGTCCTGGTACCAGGACCAGGACCAGGACCAGGGGTTTGTCTACAGCGTCGGCCACGTCAATGCCGGGGTCGGCTTCGGCGGTCGCTTCGCCACCGTCGACCTGGATCGCAACGTGCTGTACGACCGTCGCGGCCCGCAACCGATCAGCGCGTCGCGGGCGCTGGCGCACTTCTACAACAACCGCGGCGCCGAGCGCATGGCCAGTGGCGATCTGGAGGGCGCACGCGCGTTCTTCAACGCTGCGCTGGCGCAGGACAACACCTTCGCTGCCACCTGGAACAACCTGGGCGTGCTGGAAAACCGCAGTGGCGATACCGCTGCGGCACGCCGTGCGCTGGAAGTGGCCCTGCACCTGGACGGGCGCCAGGATGCGGCACTGAGCAACGTCAGCGCGTTGTACCGCCGGCTGGGAATGGTGGTGCAGGCACAGGCGCTGGAACAGCGCCTGCGCTCGGTGCAACGCGAGGATCCGTTCGCGCAGTACATGTTCGGCGCACAGGCCGAACGTGCCGGCCGGTTGGACGATGCCATCCGCTACTACCGCCAGGCCGTGCGCCTGTACGAGACCGCCCATCAGTTCCACTTCGGGCTGGCGCGGGTGTACTTCCTGTCCGGCCAGCTCGGGCGCGCCGATCGTGAACTGCTGCGCGCCCAGGAACTGGGCGGTGCGCAGCAGCAGGCGCGCTACCAGGCCAAACTGGACAGCCTGGCCCGCTGGCGCGCGCAGCAGCAGGTGCGGCGCTGAAGGGGCTCAGGCCTTCTTGAGGAAGCAGGTCTTGAGCACCAGCCCCTTGATCTTGTCCGAGTTGCCTTCGATGTGTTCGGCATCGTCCTCGACCAGGCGGATGTTGCGGATCACCGTGCCCTGCTTGAGCGGGATCGAAGAGCCCTTCACCTTCAGGTCCTTGATCACGGTGACGGTGTCACCGGCCTGCAGCGTGTTGCCGTTGCTGTCACGCACGACCAGGGTCGAACCGGCGCCTTCCTCGGCGGTCCATTCAAAGCCGCAGTCGGCGCAGATCCACAGCGCGCCATCGGCGTAGGTGTTTTCAAGGGTGCACTGCGGGCAGGCGGGGACGGAAGACATCGGCAAGTACCTCAAAATGAATCAACAGCTGCCATTGTAACCGCCCGGCCCGCATGCCCATTTTCCGGGCGGGGTCCAGCGGCTCGCAGGCGCGGCCAGGAACGGGGCGGCGCTGGAACTTGCAGTCGGCAGCGAACTGCCGCAGAGTGCGCGGCCCCCGCCCGCCCCCCGGAACGCCCCATGCGCCTCGGCATCGACTTCGGTACCAGCAACTCCGCCGCCGCCATTGTGCATGAGGGCAAGCTGCTGCCGATCCGTTTCGGCGATGCCGAGCAGTTCCGCACCAGCGTGTATTTCCCCGGCGTGGTGCCCGACCCGGACGACTTCCAGCTCGACGATGGGCAGGAACACCAGCTGCAGCAGATGATCGACAGCGCCGCCCGCGCAGCGCGTGCCGCCGGCCAGGAACGCACGCCGCAGGCGCTGCGCCGCGAAGCCCTGCGCGCCCTGCGCCGGGAATGGATGGAAGCGCGCGCCGGCAAGGAACGCAGCGCCAGCGACCTGCTGCAGAACGCCGTCTACGGCGATGAGGCCCTGGAAGCCTATTTCGAGGAGCACGAAGGCAACCTCGTGCAGAGCCCGAAATCAATGCTCGGCTACAACCTGCACCCGCGTGCAAAGCAGACCATTACCGGCATCGCCGCGCACATCCTCGAACACATCCGCCTGACCGCCAGCGCCCAGCTCGGCCAGCCGCTGCGCGCGGCACTGCTGGGCCGTCCGGTGCAGTTCCGCAGCTCGATCGGTGCGGCCGGCAACGACCAGGCGCTGGACATCCTGCGCGAAGCGGCCACCCAGGCCGGCTTCGATCACATCGACTTCCTCGAAGAACCCGCTGCGGCGGCCATGCATTACCACGCTGAAAGCCGCGAGCGGCACCAGGCGGTCATCGTCGACATCGGCGGCGGCACCACCGACATCGCCCACGCCGAAGTCGGCGGCGACGACGCCCCGCGCATCCATCGCGCCTGGGGCATCGCCCGCGGCGGTACCGATATCGACCTTGCGCTGAGCCTGTCCAGCTACATGCCACTGTTCGGCCGCGGCATCACCCGCGTGCCCGCCCACCACTACGTGGAAGCGGCCACCGTGCAGGACATGACCCGCCAGCGCGATTTCCGCCAGCACAAGTACGATCATGTGGACGCACCGTGGGGCGACCGCCTGCAGGCGCTGCAGGACACGGGCAACACCGCGCGCCTGTACCGCGACGTCGAGCGCGCCAAGATCGCGCTCAGCGCTGCCAGCGAACACCGCAGCACGCTGGACTACATCGCCCGCGACCTGCATGCCGACAGCAGCGCCGAGGGCCTGGCCACGGCCGCCCATGGCTACCTGGAGCAGATCCGCGAACTGCTGGCCCAGGTCCGCAGTGACATCGGTGGCGACCCGGATGCGGTGTTCCTGACCGGCGGCATGTCCCGCGCCGGCTACCTGCGCCAGGTGGTGGCGGCGGCCTTCCCGGGCGCCCGCATGGTCCACGGCGAGCCCTCGCTGGGCGTGGTGCAGGGCCTGGCGCTGGCGGCAGCCAGCCAGGATTAACAAAACGTTACGCGACCTAAGTTACTCTTGGTCGGCTAGAACTCCGCTGCACCTTCCATCGGCCACGCCGGTGTGTGTCTACCGTGCAGCCCGGCCCGCCCTGCGGGCCTAGCGGCCATGCCTTCCTGGCTCGTTCATGGTCCGCGTACCACCGGAGCCGCCATCGAGACCCGCTTTGGGCACCCGCCAGGCCCCAGAGGCCTTACAACCTGACGCAGCACCTGCACCCATCGACTGCCGCCGTTGTGACGCGGTCTGTTGCCGGCTGCCCGTGCTGCTGCAGCCCGGCGACCAGGTGCCCGGCCAGTTCCTTTCGCGCGACGCGCACGGCCGTGCCGTGATGGCGCGCAACGAGGAAGGCTGGTGCGCGGCGATCGATCCCTATCACCTGCGCTGCACGATCTATTCGCAGCGCCCGGCGATCTGCCGCCAGTTTTCGATGGGCGGCGATGACTGCCGCCGCGAGCGGCAGGACTACCTGCGCCAGGCCGATGCCTGGGCGCTTTCCTCCCCTTCCACCTGACAGGAGCAACCATGCCCCGCAAGGCAAAGACCCCCGCGAAGGCCAGCAACAGCATCCGCAGCGAACGCAAGGGCGCGGCCGCCAGCACCGTGGTCAGCAGTGATTCGATCGCTTCGGACCTGGCTGCGTTCCGCAAGGCCGGTGGCAAGATCGAAGTCCTCGGCACCACCTGGGCGCTGAAGAAAGCCAGCTGACCCCGCTCCGACCGCGGCGGCGCTGCCGCCGCGGCCTGCCCGATCGCGCTCAGCGGTCCAGGCGAACCTGCACGCTGCCCGAATGCGACTGGATGCGGATGTCGCCATCACCGCCGCCCAGCCGCGTATCCAGATGGCTGCCCGGGCCATAGCGCGGCCGCTCCACCTGGCCGGCATCGCTGTTGATCGAACCGCTGAAGCTGTTCACCGACAGCTGTGCCGACACCGTGCGCGGCAGCCGCAGATTGACCGAGGCACTCACCGATTCAACGCTGATACGGCCCCCCGGCGCCAATCCGGCCGCGGCCAGATCGATGCTGCCCGACACCGTTTCCACCGCCAGCCGCTGCACGCGACCGGCGTCGACCTCGACCCGGCCGGACACCGTCTGCGCCCCGATATCGCCCGACACGCCGCCCCCGGCCTCGATCCGGCCGCTGACGGTGTTCACGTCCAGCTTCGGCGTCTGCAACCGCGCGTTGACGCTGCCGCTGACCGTATTGAGCTTGCTGTCGCCACTGCGCCCGGATGCGGACAGGCTGCCGCTGACCGTGTCGGCCTGCAGGCGGCGTACGTCGATGCCCGCGATGTCCTGGCTGGCACTGACCGTGCTCAGCAGCAGTTCCACCGAACGCGGCACGTTCAGCACCAGCGTCGCCCCTCCATTGTTGTTGCGACGCGGGTACTCGATCTCCCAGCGCACACGGTTGGCACTCTTCTCCTGGCGCAGCTGCAGGCCGTCACTGAGCGTGCCGGTGAGCTGCACGTCATTGCGATCCCAGCCGCGCACGGTCACCTTGCCGGCCACGTTGCTCAGTTCAATGCGCCCTCCTGTGGCCAGGGTGTGGCGTTCATCGATGCGGGTGTCGGCCAGCGCCACGGCAGGCACCAGCAGCAGCGCGACGCAGCAGGACATCAGGGTTCGGGTCATGGGGGGTCTCCTCAGGTCGTCAGGCCGGACTCGACGGCATAGGCCGCCTGCCGGGTCAGTTCCAGCCGCAGCGCATAGGTGCGCTTGAGCTGGCCAAGCAGGTGCGGGGCGCGCGGATCCTGCGCCAGCGCGGCCCGGATCTGCGCCGCACTTTCATCCAGTTCATGCAGCGCCGGCTGCCATTCCGGTGCGCGCCCATCGGGCAGCGCCGCAACGGCCTGCTGGTACTGTTCGGTCATCGCCGCCGCCTGCAGCTGCAGGGGGGACGGCGCCGGCGCGTCCGGCGGCGCATGGCGCCACGGCGCCACCGCATACAGCGCCAGGCTGGCCGCCAGCGCTGCGCCCAACGGCAACCACACGCGGCGCGGTGAACGTCGCGGCAGCGCCACCACGTTGCCGGTGGTCACCGGAGCCGCCTGCGCTTGGCGTGGCGGCAGCCGGGCCGACAGGCGTGCCCAGCCATCGGCCGGCACATCGCGCTCGTTGGGCAGCGCGCGCAGCCGGGCCTGCAGGTCGGAGTCGGAATCGTGGTCGTGCGTACTCATGTCATGTCTCCCAGCCGTGCGCGCAACAGGCCGCGCGCACGATGCAACTGTGCTTTGGAACTGCCGACAGCCATCTGCAGCTGCTCGGCGATTTCCTGGTGTTTCCAGCCTTCGATATCGTGCAACACCAGTACCGCACGCGCCCGTGGTGGCAGTGTCGACAATGCGCGCTCCAGGTCACGCTCGGTGCCCGCGCAACGGTCATGCACCGCCAGTTCCTGCAGGCCGCCGTCGACATCCTCCAGACTGTCGTGGTCCTGCCCGGCGGCGCGACCGCGCAGTTCCATCAGTGCGGCGTTGACCCCCAGCCGGTGCAGCCAGGTCGACAGGCTGCTCTCGAAACGGAACCCCGGCAGCGCCTTCCACGCCTGCAGGAAGGCTTCCTGCAATGCATCCTCGGCACGTGCCTGCTGGCCGCCACACAGCCGCCACAGCACGGCGAACACGCGTGGCGCGTGGCGCCGGTACAGCAGTTCATAGGCGGCCGTATCGCCGGCGGCGGCCGCCCGCACCAAAGCGGGTTCATCGACGGCATCGTTGGCGGCAGGCGGCGCGGGCATGGTGGTGTCGAGCATATCGCTTGGATGCAACGAGCCGGGAAAAGGTTTAGAGCCGATCCTCGCGTGAAGCGATGCAACCTTTCCGGTGGTTGCTGCATCCATGGGAAGTCCCTGCTGAAAACCTCCTGTGGAGTCCTGTCATGTCCAGCCCAACCTGCGCCGCCCTGCTGGTGATCGCGGCCTGCGTCGTGCTGCAGGCCCTGGGCCTGTCGCTGCATCTGCGGAGCGACGCCGGCCGCGCCTGCCTGCACCAGCATCGCCAGGCGCTGGTCTGCCTGGCCTGGACACCAATGGTCGAAACACCGGCACGCGGCGGGTAACATCGAGGGCCGTTATCGCCACCTGTTGTCGCCCCCATGATGTTGTCGCTGAAGGATCACCTGCCGGCCTGGACCCACCCGTGGCTGAACTACGCAGGCGTCGCCCTGCAGATCGTGCTGGTGCTGCTGGTGGCCTGGCTGCTGCGGGTGCTCGCCCGTCACCTGATCCGGCGCTTCGCCGAGCACTACACACTGCCACCGGAAATGGTGATGGGCGCGCGCCGCATCATCAGCTTCGTGGTCTATTTCAGTGCCCTGCTGTACATCCTCAGCCTGCTCGGGGCATCGCCGTCAGTGCTGTGGACCGCCTTCACCGGCTTCGCCGCGGTGGGTGCGGTGGCCTTCTTCGCAGCCTGGAGCGTGCTGTCCAACATCTTCTGCACGCTGCTGATCTTCACCACCCGCCCGTTCCGCCTGCACGACTACATCGAGGTGCTGGAGAACGGCGAAAAGCCGGGCCTGAAGGGCCGGGTGATCGACGTCAACCTGATCTACACCACGCTGCAGGAGACCGGCGACGGCCACGAAGGCACGGTGCTGCAGTTGCCGAACAACCTGTTCTTCCAACGCACGGTGCGCCGCTGGCGCGACCCGGCGCAGGCCCCCGGCGGCATCCAGGGCGACGGCTGAGGGTGGGGTTTTCGGCAGGGCTGCGCCCTGCACCTGCTCGGAGCAACGGCAATGGCAAAAGCATGCCATCCGTGGGATGGCGGGGTGGGTCCGGTTGAGGGGGACGCTGCAAGTACGTCCATGTAAGCTCGGTCGCCGCATCCATGCGGCTCACGCCCCCTCAACCGGACCCACCCCGCCTTCGACAGATTTCCGCGAGCTGTCCGTTCTTCTGTAGAGCCGAGCCATGCTCGGCTCAAATCATTCCGATGTCGAAATTTTCGATTTCGATGGAAATTTATCCACGCACGGCGGGATGTACCCGATCGCGGAAATCTGTCGGAGGTGGGGCGGTGTCGGAGTGCGGGGTGTCAGCCGCATGGATGCGGCTGCCAAGCCTACAAGGACGTACTTGCGGCGTCCCCGCACTCCGACACCGCCCCGCCACCCCACGGAACGCCAGCTCTTGCCGTTGCTCTGGCTTGAAGGCTTCGGCAGGTGCAGGGCGCAGCCCTGCCGGACACCCCTTACCTCAGCTGGCTGTCCTTGCTGCCGCGGCGGTTGTAGCCGCTCTGGGCCTGTTCCGCTTCATCGTGTGCCTGCTGGCAGGCCACGCACAGGCGCACGCCGGGCACGGCCTGACGCCGCGCCAACGGGATCGGCGCGTCGCATTCCTCACAGTGTTCCAGACCCGGACCGTGGCGCAGCTGGCGCCGCGCACGGGCAATCGCATCGTCAACGGTGGCGTCGATCTGGTCCTGGACCGCGCCGTCTCCCGCCCAACCGGTGGCCATGGCCATCCTCCGCAGGTGTGTCGCCCGATATGGGGACGATACACCGCGCCGCAAATGGTAGCCCCGGGCCATGCCCGGCGGGCGTAGCGGCCGGTTCAGCCGCGCCTTACCAGACCAGGTCGTCGGGTACCTGGAACTGGGCGTAGTAGGCGTCGTCCTCGGCGTTGCCGGTGGAGATCTCGGCGCTCGAGCCCGGCTGGCCGTGGTCAACGATGATCGCCTCCGGGGCGCGCTCGCGCACCTTCTCTGCGGCGGCGCGCGGCAGCAGCGCGTAGCCGTCACCGTGGGCCACGATCACCAGCACCCCCACCGACAGCGCCTTGCGCAGCTTGGGGTCGATCAACAGGGTGCGGATCGCCGCGCCGTCGCTGAAGCGGTACTCGTCATCGCCCTTGTGAGGCACGGCGTGGGCGCTGATGATCTGCCGGGCCTGCGCCTTCTGTTCAGCCTGGCGGACCTGGGCGTTGCGCTCGGCCGCCAGCGTGCGGTCACGCTCGACCTTCTCGGCGCGGGCACGTTCAGCCTCGCGCTGGACCTCGGCCGACGCCGACTCGGTCTTGCCCTGCCGGGCCTTGGCCTGCTCGCGCGCGGCGGCGCTGGCCTGCGACTTCCTGGCCAGGCCGGCCTTGAGCAATTGTTCCTGCAGCGCGTTGGGCTTTGCCATGGTCGATGCGTACCGCGTGTAATCTGGATGCCCCATTCTACCGACGCCCCGCCGCCCCTGCATGGCAGTCCTGAAGTACCTCACCGGCTATCCCGACCCCCTGGTCGCCCAGGTCAGCGAACTGCTGGCACAGGGCAGGCTCGGCCCCTGGCTGCAGCAGCGCTACCCCGACCCGCACCAGGTGCGCAGCGATCGCCAGCTGTACGACTACACCCAGGACCTGAAGGACCGCTACCTGCGCAAATCGGTGCCGCTGAACAAGGTCTGCTACGACAACACGCTGGAGGTCATCAAGCACGCGCTGGGCACCCACACTGCCATTTCGCGCGTGCACGGCGGCCGCCTCAAGGCCAGCCGCGAAATCCGCATCGCCACCGTGTTCCGCCAGGCACCGGCCGCGTTCCTGCGCATGATCGTGGTGCACGAGCTGGCGCACCTGAAGGAAGCCGACCACAACAAGGCCTTCTACCAGCTGTGCCAGCACATGGAACCGGATTACCTGCAGCTGGAGTTCGATACCCGCCTGTACCTGACCGAGCTGGCCAACCGCGGCCAGCGCTGACCCGCCGCAGCAGCTACACTGCGCGCCCCCTGCCCGACCTGCCCGCCATGGAACCGACCCGTCTCGACAAACACCTGTCCGCCCTGCTCGGGATCCCGCGCGGCGAGGCGCGGCGCTACATCGAGGGCGGCTGGGTTTCGGTCAACGGCGAGGTGGTGGAGCAACCGCAGCGGCCGGTCGATGACAGCGCGGTGATCGTGGTGGCCGAGCAGGCCAGCGACGACAAGGCCGAACGGGTCAGCATGCTGCTGCACAAGCCGGCCGGCGTCGCCGCCGAAACGCTGTGCGCGCTGGTCAGCAGTGACAGCCGCAGCGAACTCGATGCCAGCGGCACCCGCGCATTGCAACGGCATTTCCATGGCCTGCAGCTGGCCGCCGCGCTTCCGGCCAGCGACAGCGGGCTGGTGGTGGTCAGCCAGGATCCGGCCACGCTGGCGCACCTGCAGCGCAACCTGGGCCGTACCGAGCAGGAGTACCTGATCGAAGTGGCCGAAGGCGGGCCCGAGCGCGGGCCGTGGCTGCTGGCGCGCCTGCAGCAGGAATCCGGCGGTGCCAAGGTCAGCTGGCAGAGCGAGCTGCGCCTGCGTTTTGCCGGCAAGGGGCTGACCGCCAAAGGCCTGCGCGTGGCGGTGACCGCTGCCGGCCTGCAGGTCATGGCGGTGCGCCGCCTGCGGATCGGCCGCGTGGCGCTGGGGCCGCTGCCGCCGGGACAGTGGCGTTACCTGGGCAGCGACGAGCGGTTCTGAGGCGCCGGGGTCAGAGCCCTTTCCTGCGGAAAGGGCTCTGACCCCGGATCGATCCTGCAGACATTCCTCCACGCATTGCGTGGCTCTACCATCGGGGCATGAGCCTACCCAAGCCCCTGTGGCGACGCCTGCTGCGCATCGCCGCACTCCTCCTCGCCGCACTGTTGCTGCTGGTGTTGTCCGGCCTGCTGCTGGCCGACCATCTCACGCCGCAGGCGCAGGGCGCGCCCTCGCAGGTGCTGCCGTTGCAGCCGGCGCAAACCCGCATCGACCGGGAGATCGTGCCGCTGCAGGATGCCCATCCCGGCAAGTCCGGCGTGGCCTTCCTCAGTGATGGCATGGACGCGTTCGCCGCGCGCGCGATGATCACCGCACACGCCGGCCGCAGCCTGGACCTGCAGTACTACATCTGGCACGACGACCTGATCGGCCACCTGATGGCCAAGGCGCTGTATGACGCTGCCGAGCGCGGTGTACGCGTGCGCATCCTGCTGGATGACATGAATGCCAAGGACAAGGACGCGCTGATGATGGCGCTCGATGCGCACCCCAACATCGAGATCCGCCTGTACAACCCGTTCCGCAACCGCAGCGGCATCGCCCGCACGCTGGAACTGGTGCAACGCGCCTTCAGCGTGAACCACCGCATGCACAACAAGAGCTGGATCGCCGATGGCCGCATCGCCATCGTCGGCGGCCGCAACATCGGCGAGGAATACTTCAGTGCGCGCGATGATGTGAACTTCCAGGACCTGGACCTGGTGGTGGCCGGGCCGGCGGTACAGCAGGCCAACCGGATCTTCGACGACTACTGGAACAGCCGCGCGGCGATTCCGATTTCCGCACTGGCGTCCTACACCGATGCGCAGCTGCGGCAACTGGTGCGCCAATCGGACCTGGATGCGATGCAGGCCAAGGCCCAGCCCTACCTGCAGCGCGTGGCAGCCTCGCGCCTGCTGCAGCGGCCCAGCCCGGAACCACTGCACTGGAGCGCCGAGGTCCGCATCGCCTCCGATCCGCCGATGAAGCATCGCGACGATGACCGCCGCAGCTGGCTGGTCAGCACGCTGAGCGAGGAACTGCGCAGCACCCGCCGCAGCGCGCTGCTGATCTCGCCCTACTTCGTGCCCGGCGACGATGGCGTACGTGCGCTGTCGACACTGGCCGCCACTGGCGCGCAGGTCGGTGTGGTCACCAATTCGCTGGCCGCCAACGATGTGGCCGCCGTGCATGGGGGTTACATGGGCTACCGCGTTCCGCTGCTGCAGGCCGGGGTGCAGCTGTACGAACTGAAGGCGCACGGCCGTCCCGATACCAGCCTGTTCGGCAGCAGTGGCGCCAGCCTGCATACCAAGGCATTCGTGGTCGACGACCGGCGCGGCTTCGTCGGCTCGTTCAACCTCGACCCGCGCTCGGCCTACCTCAACACCGAGATGGGCGTGCTGTTCGATGATCCGGTACTCGGGGCGCAGCTGCGCGAGGAGTACCTGCGCTTGGCCGGCCCCGCCCACAGCTGGTGGCTGGCCCTGGGCCACAACGACAGGCTGCGCTGGCTGGAACGGCAGCCGCCACCGCACTGGGTGGAGGCCGAACCCGGTGCCAGCCTGGGCAAGCGCTGGACCGCGCGGGTGATCAGCTGGCTGCCGGTGGAATCGCAGCTGTAGGGTGTCAGGGGGTTGGGCCGGCCTCTTCCTGCCCGGCTTCATCCAGCGTTTCCACGCTGCGCCCGTGCAGGCGCCGCCAGATCCAGCGCAGTGCATGCGGCGGGGCCGACGGCAGTTGCTCCAGCAGGGCCAGCATGCGGCTCTGGCTGGCGTGGCCATGGCGGCACAGCAGGCTGGCCGCTGCGGCGGCACTGGCCAGGCGCAGGCTGTCGGCCAGTGGCCCCTCGGCCTCCGGCGCCAGCGCCTGATGCACCGGTTCGGGCAGCTCCCAGGCCGCAGCCACGCGTTGTGCCAGCGGCAAGGACCATTGCTGCAGCAACTGCAGGGCCAATGCCGGCTCCACGCTTTCGCCGCGCGCCTGTGCCTCCTGCAGCAGCTGGCGCATCACCAGTGCCGAACCCAACCCCTGCACCAGGCCCAGCCATTGCGCGGCGAATGCATCGCCGAAGGTGACCGTGCGCGCGTGGTCGGCGGCGGCGCGCGAGGCCAGCAGGGCGTGCTCCCAGATGATCGCGCTGAACTGCGGGAACACCTCGCACTGCACCTGCATCACCGGCTGTACCAGCACGGCGCTGATGATCTGGCGCACGCCTTCGGTGCCGACCAGGGTCACCGCCCGCTGCAGGCTCTCCACCGGACGTTCGTGCACCTTGTAGGCCGGGCTGTTGGCGATGCGCAGCAGGTTGCCGGTCAGCACCGGGTCCTGGCCGATGATCGCCGCCATCACCCGTGCAGACGCAGCGTCATCGTTGACGGTCTGGATCAGCTGAGGCAGCAGTTGCGGCCGGCGTGGCAACTGCCGGGCCGCCCAGTCGCGGGCCTGCAGCGCGCGCGCCACCGCATCGGCCAGCCCGGCGTTCTGCGCCGGTTCCGGCTCGCCGGCCAGCCGCGGGTACAACGCCAGCGCGTGCAGGCCACGCTGCAGGTGCCCGGCGATCTCGCCCGCAGGCAAGGCCTCGCCCTGCAGGCTGGCCGCTGCGGCGGCCACCGCCTGTCGCGAAACGGCCGCCAGACGCGACGGTGCGGCCCCGGTCGAACGCGCCAGCCAGCCGCGCAGGCGTCGCCACCACGCCGTTCTCATCGCTGCCTGCCCTGTTGTTGTGGTGCCCTTGCCGTCACTGACCGCCTGCCTCTTCACGCCGATCCGGCCACCGGCCGTCGTCGCAGCATCGGCCGCACTTTCATCTTCTTTAACCGGACCGCCGCCGCTGTCGACGGCAAGTGCCGGGGGAATGGACTAGAATGGCGCCGCGCGACCCGTCCCCCTGCACCGACGACGTCGCTTTTTTTGTTTTGGGACCCTACCGTTCATTGGCCGTTCGCTGCAGTTCGCCGCTGTTCGTGCCATCGGAGACGCCATGCTATTCGAAACCCTCGCCACCACCGGCCACGAACAAGTGGTGTTCTGCCACAACCACGATGCCGGCCTGAAGGCGATCATCGCCATCCACAACACCACCCTGGGCCCGGCCCTGGGCGGCGTGCGCATGCGCCCCTACGCCAGCACCGACGAGGCGCTGGCCGACGTGCTGCGGCTGAGCCGGACGATGACCTACAAGAATGCGCTGGCCGGCCTCAACGTCGGTGGTGGCAAGGCGGTGATCATCGGCGACCCCAAGACCGACAAGACCGAAGTGCTGTTCCGCGCCTTCGGCCGCTATGTGGATTCGCTGGGCGGGCGCTACATCACCGCCGAGGACGTCGGCACCGACGTCAACGACATGGAGAACATCTACCTGGAGAGCCAGTTCGTGACCGGCGTGCACCAGGTCCACGGCGGCTCGGGTGATCCGGCACCGTTCACCGCCTACGGTGCGCTGCAGGCGCTGATGGCCTCGATGCGCTTCAAGTTCGGCCACGAGGAAGTGGGCAAGACCAGCATCGCCGTGCAGGGCCTGGGCCACATCGGCATGGAACTGGTGAAGCTGCTGCGCGACCGCGGTGCCAAGCTGTACGTGACCGACCTGGACAGCACCCTGGTCGATCGCGCGGTCAGCGATTTCGGCGCCGAAGCGGTCAAGCCCGATGAGATCCACGAAGTGAACGCCGACGTGTTCGCACCGTGTGCGCTGGAAGGCGCGATCAATGCCGACACCGTGCCGCGGATCAAGGCGAAGATCATCTGCGGCACCGCCAACAACCAGCTGTCGAGCCTGGACATCGGCGACCAGCTGCACGCACGCGGCATCCTGTATGCACCGGACTATGCGGTCAACGCCGGTGGCGTGATGAACGTGTCGCTGGAAATCGACGGCTACAACCGCGAACGCGCGATGCGCCTGATCCGCAGCATCTATCACAACCTCACCCGCATCTTCGAACTGTCGCAGCGCGAGAACATCGCACCGCAGCGCGCCGCCGACCGCATCGCCGAAAGCCGCATCCTGTCCATCGGCAAGCTGAAGATGCCGTTGGGCCGCAGCACGCCGCGCCTCGGTAACCTGCGCGGCGGCTGAGGCTGAAGGCGTCGCGCCGGGCATTACCCGGCGCGACCGTTGCATCAGAACCCGGTGCTGTAGCGCAATGCGGCCTGGCGCGCGCCCTCGCCGCCGACGCGCTGGTCGAAGCCCACACTCAGGCGGCCATTGCGGCCCCACCACGACTCCAGCGCCACGCCCAGCAGCGCACTGCCACGCGGCGCGTTGCCGCCTGCCAGCGGCGCCCAGGCATCGACGCCGACAAAGCTGGCCTGCCAATCGGCGTCACCGCCGTCCAGCCGTTGCTGCCACTCGGCATGTCCACGCAGCGTCCAGCGCCCCCAGCCACGCTCGCCACGGATGCCGGCCAGCATCTGGCTGCGCTGCACGCGGTTGGCATCACCGCGCAGACCGAAGCCGAATCCACCCAGCTCGTTGAACGCATCGGTATCCACGCGCGTGGTGCTGGCCCCCAGATACGGTGTCATCGAAGCACCGGCGCGGCCCAGGCGATAACCGCTTTCCACGCTGGCGCTGCTGAAACGACCGCCATAACGCACGGAGACCCCATAGGCGCCGGCGCCCAGCAGCAGCTGGCGATCCAGCGCGCGGGTGAACTGGCCGCTGCCGACCTGGGCCAGCGCATAGCCGCGCCCCAGGTTCCAGCCGGCATACAGCTGCGCCTGCGCCTGGCGATCACGCCCACGATCACCGCCGAAGCGGCTGCCACCGTTGCTGCGGGTCTCGCCGAAGGCCACGCCCATCAGGCCGGTGCTGCCCAGCGGCAGGTCCTGGCCGGCCATCCAGCCACGGCTGTCGGCGCTGTTACCGGCAGAACTGCCCTGCCCGGCTTCGCCCAGCGCGCTCTGCCAGCTACCGCGCAGCTGCGGCGTGGCCTGCACGCGATCGAAGCGCTCGGCAATCGCGCGCCGCGACATGTCGATGCTGTCGAACGTGGCGGCCTCGGCGCGCGCATGCGCCTGCCCGGACAGGCTTTGCAGGCTGGCTGCCAGGCCCTCACGGCCGCCACCGGTCCATTGCAACGCACCGGCGGCCGCACCGAACGGCGTCGCCTGCAGGCCGCTGTTGCCATCAAGCGTAGTGAACGCGCTGTCCAGCCGCTGCGCGGTGGCCTGCGCCGAGGCCCCCAGCCCGGAGGCGGCGGCGGTGACGCTGACCCGGGTCAGGTTCAACCAGGCGTTGGTGCTGTCATAGCCATAGCTGGTCTGCAGCAACGACAGACCCTGCAGCCCAGTGGAGGTGGCTGCGGCGCTGAACGTACCTGACAGCCCGCCCGCGGCATGGATCAGGTCCTGCCGGCTGCCATCCTGCGGCACATAGCCGGACACGAAACCATGCACGCGCACGCCGCCATCGATCGCCGCCGTGCCGGTGACCTGCAGCGCGCTGGCGCCGAGCGCGATCATCA
Organism: Stenotrophomonas maltophilia; assembly: GCF_023518235.1. Classification (NCBI taxonomy): domain Bacteria; kingdom Pseudomonadati; phylum Pseudomonadota; class Gammaproteobacteria; order Lysobacterales; family Lysobacteraceae; genus Stenotrophomonas; species Stenotrophomonas maltophilia. Next base: position 4,621,081 of record NZ_CP090423.1, on the reverse strand, counting down.
GCTGCGCGCCGGCCTGCTGGGTGTAGTTGCCCTCGATGGTGCCGGTGGTGTTGCCGGTGGTCAGGAACACGCTGCTGCCATTGACCACGTTGCCGACCACGCGCGGCGTGCCGCCGTTGAACTGCAGGCCGGTGGAATCCGGGTCAGGCTGGCCGAGGATGGTCACGTTGGAGCGGATCACACCGCCATCGCGCAGCGACAGGATGCCGCGTTCGATGCGGGTGGCGCCGGTGTAGCCATTGTTGCCGCTCAGTACCAGCGTTCCGCCGCCGCGCTTGACCAGGCCACCGCTGCCGGCGATGTCGTTGCTCCACACCGATCCGGTCGAGGCGGTGTCCACGTCGGCCACCACGTCACCCCAGTCGAAGCGGCCGGGGCCGTTGATCGCACGGCCGATGTCCAGCAGGCCATACCCGAACACCGGATCGACACCGGCCGCGCCGATGTCCTTGGCCGTGCCCAGCAGGGTCTGCCGCACCAGGTTGTTGTCGAAGTACGGGAAGCGCTGCCAGACCAGTGCGGCCGCGCCGGAGACCAGCGGCGCCGCGAACGAGGTGCCGTAGTTCCAGTAGTAGGAGCCCCCCGAGGCATCGGGATAGACCGCACTGCCCGGTGCTGCCAGGCAGTAGCGTGCCGCCTGTCCGCAGGCATTGGCGTAGCTGGCCAGGGAGCCGGGCGAATACGGGTCCACCGCAGTCGCCACCAGCCAGCCCCGCTCCAGGTCGGCTGCCGGCAGCGAACCGGCCACACCCTGCTGGCTGGGCAGTGCGGCCAGGCTGCTCGGCTCGCTGCGGCCGTCGTTGCCGGCAGCAAATACCACCAGCCCACCGTGGTTGATCACGAACGGGCGGTACTCGGCAGCCACCTGCGCGGTGGTCGGCAGGTCGGTCCAGTACAGGCCGCCCCACGAATTGTTCATCACCTTCACGTTGTAGTTGATCAGATCCTGGTGGACCTGGGCCACGCCCAGCGGGCCGCTGAACGCGTTGCCCTTGCCGCTGCCATCATCGGCCGGCGGCTTGTCGGAGATGATCCGTGCCGAGACGATCTGCGCCCCCGGCGCGATGCCGCCCGGCCACGAACCCACGGCGGCACCCGCGGCCAGACTGGCCACAGCGGTGCCGTGGCCGACCACGTCATCGACGCCGAGATTGTTGCGGGCCGGGTCGATGTAGTTGAGGTTGCCGATCACCCGGCCGTTCAATGCAGCGGCGTTGCGCTGCACGCCCGAGTCGACGATGCCGATGCGCACGCCCTGGCCGTTCAGCCCTGCCGCCTGTGCCGGCCGTGCATTGGTAACTGCCAGATGCGCGTCGAAGGTGGGCTCCTGCGGCTTGGCCGGCGCCGGGGGTGTCGGCGTGGGTGTGGTCGGTGGCGTCGGCGTGGTCGGCGGTGGGTCGACGCGTACATTGCTGCCGCCGCCCCCGCCACCTCCACAGGCCGTGAGCGCCATCGTCAGCGCGGTTGCCAGGACAGTCTTGACCGTTGTCGTGCGTTCCATCGAATCCTTCCCATGAACGTTGGCCTGCCTTCATCCCGGCAGGTAACCGGCGCTGCCCAGCGGCAGCCCTCCCCGACCCTCTATACTTGGGCCGACCCCCACGCAGTCTGCCGGGAAACCGGGGCGCTTCCAACGTCCGCGGTCTCCTTTCCGAACTTTGCTTACGCATCAACGAGATTGCCATGTCCAACATCGTCATCGCCGCCGCCAAGCGCACCGCCATCGGCTCCTTCCTCGGCCAGTTCACCGGCGTGCCGACCCCCACCCTCGGCGCGGCCGCCATCGCTGCAGCCCTGGAACAGTCGGGTGTTCCTGCCGGCGACGTTTCTGAAGTCCTCATGGGCTGCGTGCTGCCGGCCAACCTCGGCCAGGCGCCCGCCCGCCAGGCCGCGATTGCCGCCGGCATTCCGCTGTCGGCCGGTGCCACCACGCTCAACAAGGTGTGCGGCTCGGGCATGAAGACCATCATGCTCGGCCATGACCTGATCAAGGCCGGTTCGGCCAGCATCGTGGTCGCCGGCGGCATGGAATCGATGTCCAACGCCCCGCACATGCTGCCCAATTCGCGCACCGGCAACCGCTTCGGCAACTTCCAGGCGGTCGACCACATGGCCCACGACGGCCTGGTCAATGCCTACGACGGCAAGGCGATGGGCGAATTCGCCGAATGCGCGGTGGACAAGTACCAGTTCACCCGCGAGGAACAGGACGCCTACGCCATCGAGTCGGTCAAGCGCGCACAGGCCGCGCAGGCCAATGGCGCCTTCGCCGACGAGATCGTCGCGGTGAAGGTCGCCACCCGCAAGGGTGAGGTCGAGTTCGCCACCGACGAACAGCCCGGCCGTTCGGACATCGCCAAGATTCCGACCCTGCGTCCGGCGTTCAAGAAGGATGGCAGCGTGACGGCCGCCAGCTCCTCCAGCATTTCCGACGGCGCCGCCGCCGTGGTGCTGCTGACCGAGGAAGACGCTGCTGCGCGTGGCATCACCCCGCTGGCGCGGATTGTCGGCCATGCCACCCACTCGCAGGAACCGGAGTGGTTCACCACCGCCCCGATCGGCGCGATCCACGCGCTGCTGGCCAAGACCGGCTGGTCGCTGGAGCAGATCGATCTGTTCGAAATCAACGAAGCGTTCGCCGTGGTCGCCATGGCCCCGATGCGCGAGCTGGGCATCCCGCATGACAAGCTCAACGTGAATGGCGGTGCCTGCGCACTGGGCCATCCGATCGGTGCGTCCGGTGCCCGTCTGGTGGTGACCCTGGTCAACGCCCTGCGCACGCGCGGTGGCAAGCGCGGCATTGCCACCTTGTGCATCGGTGGCGGCGAAGCGACGGCAATCGCCATCGAATTGATTTGAAAAGATTTAACGATGATTTCGCAAAAATGAATGCGGGATCGCTTGACACCCAATCTTGGCTTGTCATCATGTTGTCGGCGCGCAGTTGCGCGTTGCCTAATCTAACGACGAGGATTCACACAATGAGCATCAACAAGCTGCTGGTCGCGATGTCCCTGGCTCTGGCCCTGGCCGCCTGCTCGAAGCAGGAAGCTGCCCAGGACGCCGCTGCTTCGGCCAACGAAGCCGCCACCGAAGCCCAGGCTGCTGCCGACCAGGCCGCCGCTGCCGGCGCCCAGACCGCCGACGCTGCCCAGCAGGCCGCTGACACCGCCGCCACCGCTGCTGACGCTTCGGTCGACGCCGCTGCCCAGGCTGGCGCTGCTGCCACCGACGCTGCTGCCGGCGCTGCTGCCGACGCTGCCAAGGCTGCCGAAGGCACCGCCGAGAAGGCCAAGGACGCTGCTGAAGAAGCCAAGAAGTAATCACTTCTTTCTTCATGCTGTTCTGGAAAAGCCGCTGGTTCGCCAGCGGCTTTTTCTTTGCCCGGTCTTCACAACGGCATGAATAGGCTGGCGTCCCCATCCATTGCAGCAGCGGAGACCGCCATGAAGATTCGTCCGATCACCACCACCGTGCTGGCCGCCTCCCTGCTGCTGGCCCTGGCCGCCTGCAAGGGCCCGGAAGCCGAACAGGCCAAGCAGGACGCGCAGCAGGCCGCCGACAGCGCCGGTGCTGCCGCCCGCGACGCCGTAGACAAGGCCGCCGCTGCCACCCGCGACGCCGCCGACAAGACCGCAGCTGCCTCTGAACAGGCCGCCGCCGACACCCAGCAGGCCCTGGACAAGGCCGCTGATGCCACGGCCAATGCCGCCGACAAGGCCAAGGACGCAGCGACCGATGCCGCCGCGCACGCCAGCGACACCACCGCCAACGCCGCGCAGAAGGTTGCCGACAAGGCGCGCGATGTCGCAAACGAGGCAAAGGCGAATGCCGCCAAGGAAGAAGCCAAGCACTAAGCCCTACCGGTAGCCGAGCATGGGCTCGGCGCTACAGGAAAAGCCGCGGCACTGGCGCGGCTTTTCTGCATTCTGCTTTTCGCTTCTTCTGTTGATTCCGTGGTGGACGCGCACGGAAAGTGTCCAAGGCCGCGCGGGTAGGTTGCGCAGGGGCGTAAGCGCCATGGATGGCGCGCCCGAGCCTACACGGACGTATTCACGGCGCCCCCTGCGCAACCTACCCGCGCGGCCCATCCATACGCATCAGCGCCCACCCCGAGGGGCTCCGCCGTTGGCCGCCGGTTACGGCAACGCGCGCGCCAGCATCGTCGCCAGATCCACCCCCGCCGGCAGCGTCCCGAACGCCAGCCCATGCTCACCGTGCAGCCGGCTGCGCACGAACGCCTCGGCCATCGGGCTGCGCGCGCGCAGCAGCAACGCCGCCTGCAACAGCAGCGCGGTGCGCTCGCAGAAGATCCGCGCCTGCGATTCTTCCGGCGGCGGCGCCGCTGCCCAGCGCTGCAAGGCCGCTGCATAACGCGCATCCCGGTCGGCCACGGCCGCCAGCTCACCGCGCAATGCTGCCAGCGCCTCCGGCTCGCGCGACAGCGTGCGCAGCACGTCCAGGCACTGGATGTTGCCGCTGCCCTCCCAGATCGAGTTCAACGGTGCCTGCCGGTACAGCCGCGGCAACATCGACTCCTCCACATAACCGGCGCCGCCCAGGCATTCCTGCGCTTCGTTGACGAACACCGCCGCACGCTTGCACACCCAGTACTTGCCCAGCGCGGTCCCCAGCCGCGCCAGCGCTGCTTCATTGGCATCCACGCCGGCACGGTCGACCGCACGGGCGATGCGCATCGCCAGCACCGTGGCCGCTTCAGACTCCAGCGCCAGATCGGCCAACACGTTGGCCATCAGTGCATGTTCCACCAGCAGCTTGCCGAAGGTGCGGCGGTGCCGCGCATGGTGCAGCGCCTGCGCCAGCGCCATGCGCATCTCTGCCGCTGCGCCGAGCATGCAGTCCAGGCGGGTCATCATCACCATGCCGATGATGGTGGCCACGCCGCGTCCCTCCTCGCCCACGCGCCATGCCTGTGCCCCGCAGAACTCGACCTCGCTGGAGGCATTGGCCCAGTCGCCCAGCTTGTCCTTCAGCCGCATCAGCCGGAACGCGTTGCGGTCGCCATCGGCGAGCCGGCGTGGCATCAGCAGGCAGGTCATTCCCGCCGGCGCCTGCGCCAGCACCAGGAAGCCATCGCACATGGGGGCGGAAAAGAACCATTTGTGCCCTACCAGGCGATAGCGCTCGCCGTCGATCGGCTCGGCACGCGTGCTGTTGGCGCGAACGTCCGAGCCGCCCTGTTTCTCGGTCATGCCCATGCCCAGGGTGATGCCGGCCTTGTCCGCCACCGGCACGTCGCGCGGGTCATACACCGGCGCGGCGGCCTTGCGCGCCCAGTCGGCCAGGTGCGGCTGCGACTGCAGCACCGCCACCGCCGCATGGGTCATGGTCAACGGACAGCTGGTGCCGGCTTCGGCCTGATGGTGCAGGTAGCTCAGCGCCGCACGCGCAACATGCGCGCCAGGCTGCGGCTCGTGCCAGGACAGCCCCGCCACGCCATGCGTCTTCGCCGCGTCCATCAACTGGTGATAGGCCGGGTGGAACTCCACGGTGTCGATGCGATGGCCCTGCGCGTCATGCGTGCGCAGGCGCGGGCGGTCACGATTGGCATCAAAGCCCAGGGTGTACAGCTCATCGCCGGCCAGCGCACCGTACACGCTCAGTCGTGGCGAGAAATGCGCGGCGCCCTCGCGCTGCACCGCGTCCATCAGCGCCACGTCGTCGGTCCACAGCGGGTGGCCGGCGAACGGCGGTGGCTGGTTCAGCACCACATGGGTTTCAAACGGAACAACGCTGCTGAAACTGGGTCCACTCATCCGGTCCGTCCTGGTGGCAACAGAGGCGCGCTGCGATTGTGCCGCATCGCCCGCCAAGCCCGCGTTCAGGCCGGTTCTCACCCCGTGCACGAGGGCGCGGCCACAGTGGTGGCATGACAGGCAACGACGATCTGGTGGTGCTGCGCCCGGAGGGGCTCTACTGCGCCGCCGGCGATTTCCATATCGATCCCTGGCGGCCGGTGCCGCGCGCGGTCATCACCCACGGCCACGGCGATCACGCCCGCCCGGGCATGGGCGAGTATCACTGCAGCCAGGGCAGCCTGCCAATCCTGCGCTGGCGACTGGGCGATGTGCAGGTGCACGGCCATGCCGACGGGGTGGCCTTCGGCATGGGCCGGGTGCAGGTGTCGCTGCATCCCGCCGGCCATGTGCTGGGCTCGTCGCAGGTGCGCATCGATGACGGCGAGCAGGTCTGGGTTGCCTCCGGCGATTACAAGCGCCAGCCCGACCCGACCTGCACGCCGTTCGAAGTGGTGCCCTGCGATACCTTCATCACCGAGGCGACGTTCGCGTTGCCGATCTACCGCTGGCCGGACACCGCCACGGTGGCCGCCGAGATCGTGGCCTGGCGCCGCGAATGCGCGCAGCGCGGCGAAGCGGCCATCCTGCTGTGCTACGCGCTGGGCAAGGCGCAGCGGGTACTGGCCGAGCTGCTGCCGCTGGATGACCGGCCCGCCTGGCTGCATGGCGCCATCGCCAATGGCGTGGCGGTCTACCGGCAGGCCGGCGTGCCGATGCTGGAAACGCTGGCCGTGGCCGAACAGGGACGACAGCCCGATGCCGCCGGTCAGCTGATCCTGGCCCCGCCCTCGGCGGCCGGCACGCCCTGGATGCGCCGCTTCGGCCGCCACCAGCTGGGATTCGCCTCGGGCTGGATGCAGCTGCGTGGCAATCGCCGACGTCGCAATGTCGATCGCGGTTTCGTCATCTCCGACCACGCCGACTGGCCCGCGCTGCTGCACACCATCGAGCAGACGCGCGCCTCGCGGGTGATCGCCACCCATGGCAATACCGATGCGCTGATTCCCTTCCTGCGCGAGCGCGGCATCGCCGCCGAAGCCTTCCGCACCGATTTCGGGAGCGAGGAATGAAGGCTTTCGCCGCGCTCTACCAGCGCCTGGACCGCAGCACGGCCACCCTGGACAAGCGTGCCGCGCTGATCGACTACTTCCGCCACGCCGCGGCGCACGATGCGGCGTGGGCGCTGTTCCTGCTCAGCGGCGGCAAGGTCGGCGGCGCACGCCGCAGGATCGCCACCAGTGGCGAGCTGCGCAGCTGGATCGCCGAAGAATCCGGTCTGCCCGCCTGGCTGGTGGAAGACAGCTATGCCCAGGTCGGCGATCTGGCCGAAACACTGACCCTGCTGCTGGATGATCCATTGCATCCCGCCGCCGACCGGCCGTTGTCGGACTGGATCGAACAGCACCTGCTGGCCGTGGCCAACCGTGCCGAGGGCGAGCGCCGCGCGGCGGTCGTCGCCGGCTGGCGGCAGTTGCGCAGCGGCGAGCGCCTGGTGTTCAACAAGCTGCTGACCGGCGCCCTGCGCGTGGGTGTCTCGCAGCGGCTGGTGCAGCAGGCACTGGCCGAATGGTCCGGCCTGGACATCGCGCGCATCGCCCAGCGCATGCTCGGTGCGTGGGTACCCTCGCCCGGACTGCTGGCGCAGCTGTTGTCGGCCGACGAACTGCCGCAGGATCGGCAGCAGCCCTACCCGTTCTTCCTGGCCTCGCCGATGGAGGGCGAGCCGGGCGAACGGCTGGGTCCGATCGAAGACTGGCTGCTGGAGTGGAAATGGGATGGCATCCGTCTTCAGCTGCTGCGCCGGCGCGGCGAAGTGGCGCTATGGTCGCGCGGCGAGGAACGCCTCGATGGCCGCTTTCCCGAGATCGAACAGGCCGCCATGGCGCTGCCCGAGGGCTGCGTGCTGGATGGCGAGCTGCTGGCCTGGGATGAAACCGGCGACCTGCCGCGTGCCTTCACCGCATTGCAGACCCGCATCCAGCGCCGAAAACCCGGCGCGGCGACGCTACGCAACACGCCGGTGCGCGTACTTACCTACGACCTGCTTGAACAGGACGGCGAAGATCTGCGCGCACTGCCGCTGCAGCAACGGCGTGCGCGGTTGGCCGAGCTGATAGGCGCGCTGGATGACAAGCGCATCCAGATGTCGCCTGAGGTTGCTGCCGAGGGCTGGCAGCAGGCCGCCGCACTGCGCGATGGCGCACGCGATCGCGGCGTCGAAGGGTTGATGCTCAAGCGCCGCGCCTCCGTCTATCAATCGGGGCGACGACGTGGCGACTGGTGGAAGTGGAAGGTCGATCCCCTCACCATCGATGCGGTGCTGCTGTACGCGCAGGCCGGGCATGGACGGCGCAGCACGCTGTACACCGACTACACCTTCGGGGTGTGGGACGGCGACACGCTGGTGCCGGTGGCCAAGGCGTATTCGGGATTGGACGACAAGGAAATCCTCACGCTCGACCGCTGGATCCGCGCCAATACGCGCGAACGCTTCGGCCCGGTGCGCAGCGTGCGTGCCGAACAGGTGTTCGAACTGGGCTTCGAGGCGGTCAACCGCAGTGCGCGGCACAAGTCGGGCATTGCCGTGCGTTTTCCGCGCATCCTGCGCTGGCGCCACGACAAGCCGGCCAGCGAAGCCGACCGGCTGACCGCTCTGCAGGCGCTGGCGCGATGACGCGCAGCCAGGCGCTGCGCCGGCTGGAAGACTGGTTCGCGGCACGCGGCTGGCGCTCGCTGCCGTTCCAGCGCGCGATGTGGCGACACTACCTGGCCGGTGAGTCCGGGCTGCTGCACACGCCCACCGGCAGCGGCAAGACCCTGGCCATGTTCGGCGGCCCGCTGCTGCAGGCGATGATTGATCCGCCGCCGGCACCACGCCGTACCAGTGCGGTGCGGCCGCTGCAGGTGCTGTGGGTGACGCCGTTGCGCGCGCTGGCCAGCGACACCGCCCGTGCGCTGCAGACGGTGATCGACGGCCTGGGACTGGGTTGGCGGGTCGGCCTGCGCAGTGCTGATGCCAGCAACCGCGAGCGACGGCAGGCGCGCGAAGGCCGCGTCGATGTGCTGGTGACCACGCCCGAATCGCTGGCGCTGCTGCTGAGTTATCCCGACACGCTGCTACGCATGCGCCAGCTGCGCTGTGTGGTGGTGGACGAATGGCACGAACTGCTGGGCAACAAGCGCGGCGTGCTGTTGCAGTTGAACCTGGCCGTGCTGCGCGATGCTGCGCCTTCACTGCAGCTGTGGGGATTGTCGGCGACGCTGGGCAACCTGGCGCAGGCCCGCCAGGTGCTGCTGCCCGACCGGCCGGACGCTCCCATCGTGCAGGGCGTCCGTTCGCGCCCGATCACCGTGCGCAGCCTGCTGCCGGCGCCCGGCGAACGCTTTCCGTGGGCCGGTCACCTCGGGCTGGCGCAGCTGCCACGCGTGCTGGATGCGCTGATGGTCGCTCGCAGCAGCCTGCTGTTCACCAACACCCGCGCGCAGGCCGAGTTGTGGCACCAGGCGCTGGCGGCGGTATGGCCGGAAGACGCCGATACGCTGGCACTTCATCACGGCTCGCTGGACCCGGCGCTGCGCCAGCAGGTGGAAGACGGCCTGCGCGCAGGCGCGTTGCGCTGCGTGGTGGCGACCTCCAGCCTCGATCTCGGCGTGGATTTCCCCGAGGTTGAACAGGTACTGCAGCTGGGCAGCCCGAAAGGGGTGGCGCGCCTGCGCCAGCGCGCCGGGCGTGCACGCCATCGCCCTGGTGCCAGCGGCTCCATCCTGTGCGTCCCCAGCCACGCACTGGAACTGGCCGAATATGCGGCCGTGCGCCGTGCACTGCACGAAGGCGTGGTCGAAGCCCGCCGGCCACCCACGCTGTCGTTGGATGTGCTGGCCCAGCACGCGGCAAGCCGCGCATTGGCCGGCGGCTTCGACAGCCAGGCGCTGCTTGACCAGGTACGGCGTACCCATGCCTTCGCCGCGCTGGGCGACGCGCAATGGCAGGCCGTGCTGGAGTTCATCGTGCAGGGCGGGCAGGCGCTGGCGCAGTACCCGGACTTCCACAAGGTCGTGCGCGATGCCGATGGCAGCTACCGCATGCATGATCGCCGCCAGGCGCTGCGCCACCGCTTGTCAATCGGCACCATCAGTAGCGATGGCAGCGTGCGCGTACAGTTCCTGCGTGGTGGCGGGCTCGGTGCAGTGGAGGAACAGTTCGCCAGCCGCCTGCGCCGGGGTGATCGCTTCCAGTTCGCCGGGCGCCTGCTGGAGCTGGTGCAGCTGCGTGACATGACCGCCTTCGTGCGGCTGGCGCGCGGACGCGGTGACGGCGTCGTGCCACGCTGGCAGGGTGGGCAGCTGCCGCTGTCGATGGCCCTGGGCCGCGAACTGGAAGCGGTATTGTCCGGTGCCGATGACAGCGCCGAATCAGGCTGGCTGGCGCCGCTGCTGGCACTGCAGGCACAGTTGTCGGCGCGCCCCGGTGCCGATCATCTGCTGGTGGAAGATGTGAGGCGTCGCGAGGGCCAGTTCCTGTTCGTCTATCCCTTTGCCGGCCGCCACGTGCACGAGGCATTGGCGGCGCTGCTGGCGCTGCGTTGTGCCCGCCGGCAGCGCAACAGCATCGGCTATGCGGTGAACGATCATGGTCTGGTGCTGGCACCGGCGCAGGCCATCGAACTCGAACTGCCGCAGTGGCGCGCCTTGTTCAGCCGTGAACATCTGCTGGAAGACCTGCGTGAGGCGGTGAATCTGGGCGAGCTGGCACGCCGCCAGTTCCGCGGCATCGCGCGTGTGGCCGGCCTGCTGGTTCCCAGCCTGCCCGGCGGCATGCCGCGTTCACTGCGCCAGCTGCAGGCCTCGGCGGGATTGCTCTATGACGTCCTGCGTGAGCACGACCCAGGTCATCTGCTGCTGGCACTGGCCGAGCGCGAAGTCCTGCACGACAGCCTGGACCTGCCGGGCCTGCAGCAGATACTGGATCGGATTGGCACCCAGGCACTGTCGCTGCAGCAGCCGGCATCACTCACGCCGCTGGGTTTTCCGCTGTGGGCCGAGCGCCTGCGCGGGCAGTTCAGCAACGAAGACTGGCGCACCCGGGTGCAACGCGCCGCGCAGCAGCTGGAGCGCCGCCATGGTCGATGAGCATCTGCTGCTTGCCGGCGAGCCCATGCGATTGCTCGGTAGCCGCGCGCTGTATTGGCCGGCACGACAGGCGTTGCTGATCGCCGACCTGCACCTGGGCAAGGCCGATGTGTTCCGTCGTGCCGGCATCGCACTGCCCAGCGGCGGCACCGTTGGCGACCTTCAGCGCCTGCAGGCGCTGCTCGAGGCACATGCCTGCCGCGAACTGTGGATCCTCGGCGACATCCTGCATGGGCCGGCGCATCGCGCGGCGTGGTACCAGCACTGGCAGGGCTGGCGCGAACGCAATGCGGGGCTGGAAGTGCATGTCGTGCGTGGCAACCACGACCGGCACCTGGCCCACGCACAGCTGCAGGTCCGGATCCACGACGATGTCCCGCTCGGGCCCTTCCTGCTGCGCCATGAACCTGTGGCCGATCCGGCAAGGCATGTGATTGCAGGACATCTGCACCCACAGATCGCGCTGCCCGCGTTGCGGCGGCGCTTTCCCGCGTTCTGGCTGCGCGAGGGGATGACGATCCTGCCCGCCTTCTCCGCCTTCACCGCCGGAATCGTGCCCGTCCCCGCCCCTGGCGAGCAGATGATCGCCTGCGTGGAGGGCGGGCTGGAGGCACTGTCGACGCGCTGAATCAGGCCGGGCGCACGCCCAGCTGCGGCATCAACTGGAAATCGGCGGTGTCATCATCGCGCCGCCGTGGCAGTGCCCGGATTGCGGCGAGCATGTCCTGTGCACAGCTGCGGATGCGCGCGTGGTGCTCCGGCGATGCATGGCTGATCAGGCTGCCGACATGGAACTCGAACACGTCTTCCAGTACGTCGGGCTGGTCTTCGTGCAGCATCTGCAGCAGACCGCGCAGCTTGCAGATTTCCGAATCCAGCTCCTCGACCGCGAACAACATGGCGTCCTCCTCTTTCAACATCACGCGGCACGTCCGGGCCGCAACAGGCCGCAACGGCGGTGCCGCCCGGGCCACGCGCGATGTTGATCACGGAAAGGAAAACGGGCGACGCGACTGTCGCGTGCTCACTTCTTTTCGCATAACCGCAGTGACGCAACCGTTAATTCACGTGACGAAATGCTTCACGCACGAGCTGTTGCCGCGATGCCTGCAGGCGCCTGCTCGCGGCAGGCCATCGCAGCGATGAAAGCCGGATCCAGCGCCAGCGAACCGAACCAGCCATGCTGGGTGCCGCTGAGCACCCGCAGCATGTGGCCACGACCGCCCGGCAGCTTTCCCATCGGCCCCAGCAGCACATCACGCGCCTTCGCCCAGGCATCGCGCTCGGACTGGAACAGCGGCGTGAGCCAACGGCTCCAGCGCTGGTAAACCGCCACGTGCGCGCGCCGCTGCGCCTGGTAGGCCTGCAATGCTTCGGCGCCTGCGCCGTGCCTGCGCAGCGCATCGCGCAGCGTCACGGCATCCAGCAGCGCCATGTTCACGCCCTGCCCCAGCTGCGGGCTCATTGCATGGGCGGCATCACCGGCCAGCACCATGCGACCGTGATGCCAACGCGTCATCGCCGCATCGCGGTAGACCGCGCGCGCCAGCTGGCCGGCCTCGCGCAGATGCGCGAAGCGGGCGCTGGCCTGCGGCCACAGCGCATGCAGTTCGTCCAGCCACGGCGCCATGCCATCGGCCTGCCAACGCTCGAAATCGCTGCGTGGCAGGCTCCAGAAGAAGCTCAGTCGCGGCGTGTCGTCGCCGGGCCGGGTGCCGACCGGCAGCAGCCCGATCATCTTGCGCGCGGCTACGTAGCGCTGCCGCAGTTCCTGCATGTGCGGCCAGTCTTCGGCCGGCAGCAGGCACCACAGCGCGCCCCACGGATACACACGGTCCAGCGCAGCGCCACCGCCAAGGGTGCCGCGCAGGGTCGAGGCTGCACCGTCGGCGGCCACCACCAGATCGAACGGGCCGTGCAGGCGACCTTCGCTGTCGCGCACGCGGCCCTGCGCGCTGTCCACATCGACGATGGTGGTGCCGGCGTGCAGCTGGCCGGCACCGCCACGTGCGTGGTCCAGCAGCGAGAACAGGGCACCGCGCTGCATGCCCAGGCCATGCAGCCGCGCGTCCAGGCCGTCATAGCGCATGTCCATCACCGCACGTTCGCACGGCGTGTCGCCGTACAGGCGGTGCACCGGCGCGGCATGCGCGCGCACTGCGTCGAGCAGACCCATCTGCCACAGCACCTGCAGGCCGCTGGGCTGCAGCAGGAAGCCGGCACCGACCGGCCCCGGCGTCGGCACCCGTTCGAAGATCTCCACCTCGTGACCGTCACGGGTGAGCAGGATGGCCAATGCCTGGCCGGCGGTGCCGTAGCCGATCACGGCGATGCGCAGTCGTTCCGTCATGCCCCCATTGTGCCCGAGGCGGCAACTTCATGGCCGCAACGGCGGCGCAAAAAAAACCCCGCCGAAGCGGGGTTTTCAACGCACTGTCGAGTGGATCACTCGGCCGGCGTGATGTTCGAAGCCTGGGCACCCTTCGGGCCCTGGGTCACGTCATAGGTGACACGCTGGCCTTCCTGCAGGCTGCGGAAGCCCTTGGAGTTGATGGCGGAGAAGTGCGCGAACACGTCGGCGCTGCCATCCTCCGGCGAGATGAAGCCAAATCCCTTGGCGTCGTTGAACCACTTGACGGTACCGTTCGGCATGGTGATGCGAGACCTTATGCAATGAATGGGTGGTGTACGCTGAACCCGCGCACAAGCTGAGTATGCAAAGCTTGCTCGGGGAAGACAATCACCCCCGTGCCAATTCGCCCACCAGTTCCGGAAGTCCGTTGCTGGCGGCCTGCACATTGGCCAGCACTTCGGCCATCGTGATCTCCTCGCCCTCCCCGCAGCCGGCGGCCCAGTTGGCAATGATCGCCAGGCAGGCGTAATCCAGGCCCAGCTCCCGTGCCAGCGCGGCTTCGGGCATGCCGGTCATGCCCACCAGGTCACAGCCGTCCCGGCGCATGCGGGCGATTTCAGCGATGGTTTCCAGGCGCGGGCCCTGGGTTGCGCCGTAGCAGCCACCGTCATGGACCGTGACACCGGTCACTTTGGCCGCCGCCAGGATCTTGCTGCGCAGCATCGGCGTGTACGGATGGCCGAAGTCGACGTGAACCACGTCGGTGCCCTCTTCTTCACAGATCGTGCTGATGCGGCCCCAGGTGTAGTCGATGATCTGGTTCGGGCAGGCCAGCACGCGCGGCCCAAAGTGTTCGGTGATGCCGCCCACGGTGTTCAACGCCAGCACCCGCTGCGCGCCCAGCTGCTGCAGCGCGGCCAGGTTGGCGCGGTAGTTGATCTTGTGCGGTGGCAGCGAGTGGCCTTCACCATGGCGCGCCAGGAACGCCACGCGGTGGCCGAGCAGCGTGCCCACCCGCACCGGGCCGGACGGACGGCCGAAACGGGTGTCGACCTCGTGGGTCTGCACGTCGTCGAGCTTGGCCAGGTTGTAGACACCGGTACCGCCGATCACGGCCAGGGCGATCTGTTGCATTCGAAGCACTCCATGAAAAGACGAACGCCGGCACCCGAGGATGCCGGCGGTGGAAACGGTGCGCCGCGGGCGGCCGCGCCGTTATTCCTTCATTGCGTAGATGGCCGGCACGCAGCGCAGGGTTTCGTTGACGTCCATGCCGAAGCCGAACACGTAACGATCCGGCAGTTCGATGCCGGCGTAGTCGGCGGTCACGTCCGGCAGCGCGCGATCGTGCTTCTTCACCGTCATCGCGGCGATGCGCACGTCGGTCGCGCCCTGCTCCAGGCACCAGGTGCGCACGCCCTGCAGGGTGTAGCCCTCATCCAGGATGTCGTCGACCAGCAGCACGCGGCGGCCGAACAGCGAGGTGGCCGGCTTGTGCTTCCAGACCAGGTCGCCACCGGTGGTTTCACCGCGGTAGCGGGTGGCGTGCAGGTAATCGAACTGCACGTCCTGGCCGCGCGCGCCCAGTTCCAGCGCCAGCTGGCCGGCGAAGGGCAGCGCGCCGTGCATGATCGACAGGAACAGCGGCACCTCGCCCTTGTAATCGCGCGCAATGGCGTCGGCGATAGCGGCGATGGCCTTGTCGATGGTGGGGCGGTCGACCAGCAGGTCAGCCTGGGCCAGGGCCTGGGAAATGGTGAGGTTGGGCATCAGACGGTTCTTCCAAGGGTTTCAAGCAGACGGGATTGGGTGTCGCCATGGCGGGCATCGGCCAACAGGCCATCCCAGCCAAGCGCGCCGCGGCCGATCAGGCCCAGCAGCGCAGCGGTATTGAGGGAGCGCCCCTGCACCGCGTGCAGGGCTTCATCGACCAGCTCGGGATGGCAGACCAGCACCACGTCGCAGCCGGCGTCCAGGTGCGCGTGCACGCGCGCGGGCACACCGCCGGCGCTGTGCGAGGCGGCCATGCCGATGTCGTCGGAGAACACCACGCCACGGAAGCCGAGTTCGCCACGCAGGATGTCCTGGATCCAGCGCGGCGAATAGCCTGCCGGCTCCGGCGCCACCTGCGGATAGATCACGTGCGCCATCATCACCGCGTCGGCACCGGCGGCGATGCCGGCCTGGAACGGCACCAGGTCCTGCGCACGCAGTTCGTCCAGCGCGCGCGGATCGATCGCGGTATCGACGTGGGTATCCTCCAGCACGGTGCCGTGACCGGGGAAATGCTTGAGCGTGGCGGCCATGCCGACCGCGTGCATGCCACGCACGTAGGCGGCGGTGAAGGCGGCCACCACCTGCGGGTCTTCACTGAAGGCACGGTTGCCGATGGCGCGATTGCCGCGGCCCAGATCGACCACCGGCGCGAAGCTCAGGTCCACGCCGCTGGCTCGCACCTCGCTGGCCATGAGCCAGGCGTGCTGCTCGGCCATGGCCAGCGCCCGCTGCGGATCGGTGGCGTACATCGCGCCGATCTCCTGCAGCGGCGGCAGCGCGCTGTAGCCCTCGCGGAAGCGCTGCACGCGGCCGCCTTCCTGGTCCACGCAGATCAGCTGCGGGCGCGGCGCAGCGGCGCGGATGGCCGCGCTCAGATCGGTCACCTGCTGGCGCGAAGCAAAGTTGCGCTTGAACAGCACCACCCCGGCCACGGCATCGTGCTGCAGCCAGTCGCGTTCCTGGGCGGTCAGTTCGGTGCCGGCAACGCCGATCAGCAGCATGGTCGATCTCCACAACGCGCGCCCTCATGGCGCAGTGCCGCATTGTCGCAGAACCGGCCGACAGGCGCAGTGGTCAAGGTAAATGGGAAGCGTGGGGTCAGAGCCGCAGGGGCTCTGACCCCGATCTGCTCAGACCTTGCAGCCGTCCGCGCCGCAGGCCTCGTCGCCGTCGGCCGAAGCGGCCGGGGCGCCCTGCTCGGCGGCGATCTGGCGCAGGGCGTTGGCGAACGCCTCCGGCGGCTGCGCCCCGGAAATGGCCCATTTCCCATCGATGACGAAGGTCGGTACCGAGGAAATGCCCAGCGCATGGGCCTGCGTCAGCCTGGCCTCGACCTCGGCCAGGCCACGGTCGGAGGCCAGCATCTGCGCGATCTCGCCCGCGTCCAGGCCGGCGGCCACGCCGGCCTTGATCAGCACCGCCGGGTCAGCCAGGTTCTGGCCCTGCTCGAAGTGGGCGCGGAACAGCGCCTCGCCGACCGCCTCCTGCACCCCATGCTCCCCGGCCAGCCACAGCACCCGGTGGGCCGGCAGCGTGGTCACCCGTACCTGGCCCTGGCTGAAGTCCATCGGCAGGCCTTCGGCACGCGCAGTGGTCTGGGTCTGGCTGAGGATCTGCTCGGTGCGCTCGACGCCACCGAACTTGCGCACATAGGCCTCGCGCAGCGGAACCGGAGTGGCGTCCGCATCGGGATCCAGCTGGAACGGCTGCCAGTGGATGTCCAGATCAGGCGCGTCGGCGCCCAGCAACTGCACGCCCTGCTGGAAACGATGCTTGCCGATCCAGCACCAGGGGCAGACTACGTCGGAATAGATGTCGATTCTCATCCCCTCGACATGGGGCCCGCCTCCCTCGAAAAAAGGGGACGGAGGGGATCAAGTCGTTTTCCGCACAGGTGGGGTAAAGACGACTTGATCCCCTCCGTCCCCTTTCTGGGGTTTCACCATTGTGAATAGGGGTGACTGGCGAGGGCGACGTTGTAGTAGCGGGGGTCGTCGGTCACTTCGGCGCCCACCCAGTCCGGCAGCTCGATGGCCTGGTCGGCGCTGTCCAGTTCGACCTCGGCGACCACCAGGCCGGCGTTGTCGCCCAGGAACTCGTCCACTTCCCAGGTCAGCCCGGCGTGCTCGACCAGATGCCGGCGCTTGTCGATCAGGCCGCCCACGCACAATGCCAGCAGCGCGCGCGCGTCATCTACCGGGATCGGGTAGTCGAACTCCTGGCGGGTATGGCCGATGGTGCGCGACTTCAGGTTCAGCGCGGCGTGGTCACCCTCGATGCGCACCCGCACCGAGGCGTTCTGGGTGCCGCGATCCAGCGCGCCCATGTCGTTGATGTAGCCCTGCGCCATCGGGATCACCCGGTGCGCGGCGGCACGCCAGCCATCATTGCTGACCAGGAATTTGCGTTCGATTTCGATGCCCATCGCGCCATTATGCGCGATGGGCATGACAGCCGCTCAGCGCTTCTCGAACACCGCGATGCTTTCCACATGCGCGGTGTGCGGGAACATGTCCATGGCGCCGGCGCTGACCAGGGTGAAGCCCTGCTCGTTGACCAGATAACCGGCATCGCGTGCCAGCGAGCCCGGGTGGCAGCTGACGTAGACGATGCGCTTGAACTGCTTCAACGGCAGCTGCTGCAGCACCTCGATCGCACCCGAGCGCGGCGGGTCCAGCAGCAGCTTGTCAAAGCCCTGGCGCATCCACGCGGTGCTGCGCTGGTCCTGGGTCAGGTCGGCGCTGAAGAACTGCGCATTGGCCAGGCCGTTGCGCTCGGCATTCTCGCGGGCACGCGCCACCAGCCCGGCGTCGCCTTCCACACCCACCACTTCACGCACGCGGCGGGCCAGCGGCAGGGTGAAGTTGCCCAGGCCGCAGAACAGGTCCAGCACGCGCTCGTCCTCACCCGGCTCCAGCAGGTCCAGGGCGTGGGCAATCATCTTCTCGTTGAGCTTGGCGTTGACCTGGATGAAGTCCAGAGGACGGAACGCCAGTTCCACATCCCACGGCGCCAGCCGGAACGACAGCGGCACGCCCTGCCCGTCCAGCGGCTGCACGGTGTCCACGCCGCCGGACTGCAGGTAGATCACGAAACCATGCTGCTGGCCAAAGGCCGCCCAGGCGGCGCGGTCGGCATCGCTGAGCGGCTGCAGGTGACGCACGGTCAGCACCACGGCCTGATCGCCGGCGATGAACTCGATCTGCGGAATGTCGCGCTTGCCATCGAGCGACTCGATGAACAGGGACAGCGCCTCGACCT
Organism: Stenotrophomonas maltophilia; assembly: GCF_023518235.1. Lineage (NCBI taxonomy): Bacteria > Pseudomonadati > Pseudomonadota > Gammaproteobacteria > Lysobacterales > Lysobacteraceae > Stenotrophomonas > Stenotrophomonas maltophilia. The sequence continues at coordinate 4,602,742 of NZ_CP090423.1, read as the reverse complement.
TGGTGCCGATTTCCGGAATCACCGTCAGGCACTGGCTGAGGTCAGCCACGAAACGGGGATCCTGTTCACGGAAGCCGACCAGGGTCTTGTCCTTCTTTTCGACCCGGCGCACCGAGAAGCGGCCCTTGCGGCGGTAGCCCCAGCTCTCGCCGACCAGCGGCGGCAGCACGGCGCCCGGCTTCACATGGCCGATGCGCTCCAGGTTGTCCATCAGCACCCGCTGCTTGGCGACGATCTGCTGGTCTTCGTCCAGATGCTGCAGCACGCAGCCGGCGCAGGTGCCGAAGTGCGGGCACTTCGGGGTCACGCGCTGCGGCGAGGCCTGCAGCACCTCGATGGTGCGGGCCTCGTCGAAATGGCGGCTGCGGGCCGTCTGTTCAGCCATCACCACCTCGCCGGGCAGGGCGCCGCTGACGAAGGTGACCTTGCCGCCCTCGCCTTCACGGCGGGCGACGCCACGACCATCATGGCTGAGGTCGAGGATCTCGGTCTGGAACGGGGTACGGTCGATGCGGGAGCGGGATCGGGCCACGTGGCAACAGGCTGCGGGCAAAAATGGGGGCGTATTGTCGCAGATCCTGACCGGCAGGGTCCGAAGCCGCTTGCGCCCGTGGCCGCCGTGCTTGATGATTGAGCCAGCTGACATGGAGGCAGCCCTGATGCAGATGACCCCGCGGGCCAGCCGGCCCCGCTTCCTGCTTGTCGAGGACGACATCATCAGCCGCGGTTTTTTCAAAGCGGCGTTGGAAACGTTACCGGCGGACGTGGATACCGCAGATTCGCTGGCCAGCGCGCTGGCCAGTGCCGAACCGGGCGCCCACGATCTGTGGCTGATCGACGTCAATCTGCCCGATGGCAATGGTGCCCAGCTGCTGCGCGAACTGCGCCGTTCACATCCGGACACCCCCGCGCTGGCGCATACCGCCGACGGCGATACCTCCATTCACGCGCGCCTGCGCGAGGCCGGCTTCAGTGACACGCTGGTCAAGCCGCTCGGCCGCGACCAGCTGCTGAAGGCGGTGCGCCGGGCGCTGGTCAACAGCCCGGCGGGTATCTTCGTGGCCCAGGCACCGGCGGCAGTCGAGCTGCAGGTGGAGGACTGGGATGAAACCGCGGCCCTGGCCGCGCTCAATGGCCAACGCAACCACCTGATCGCGCTGCGCGAGCTGTTCCTGGCCGAACTGCCGGGCGTCCGCGATGCGGTTGAGCAGGCCGTGGACCAGCATGACGAGCGCCAGCTGCGCAGCCAGCTGCACCGGTTGCAGGCCAGCTGTGGCTTCGTTGGCGCGGCGCGGTTGGGGCGCGCGGTACGCCAGCTGCATCATGCGCCGGAGTCCGGGCAGGCGCAGGACGGGTTCCGCGCCGCGGTGGCAGCCCTCCTGCACTGAGGGGTGGTTCGGCAGGGCTTGCAGCCCTGCACCCGCAGAGGCCAGGTCAACAGCCAGAGCAAAAGCTGGATTCCGAGGTTTGGCGAGGCGGTGTCGGCGTGCGGGGACGCCGTAAACCCGTCCTTGGGGGCTTGGCAGCCGCATCCATGCGGCTGACACCCCGCACGCCGACACCGCCCCGCCCCTGACAATTTCCCGGTGTCTGGTAGATCCACGCCATGCGTGGATGAATCTCTGTCAGATATCGAAATTCAAACTGGGGTCGGATCCGTTTTCCGAGGGAAAACGGATCTGACCCCGTCGGCATGTCCGACAGCTCGCAAGAATCTGTCGAAGGCGGGGTGGGTCCGGTTGCGGGAGTGTCCGCGGCATGGATGCCGCGGCCAAGCCCCCAAGGACGGGTTTACGGCGTCTCCCGCAACCGGACCCACCCCGCCTACCCACAGATAACCAGCTTTTGCTTTTGACGTTGACGTTGACGTTGATTCGGCAGGTGCAGGGCTGCAAGCCCTGCCGAACACCCCTTACCGTCGGGGGGCCAGCTGCTCCAGCAGTTCCCAGGACTTCAGGCCTTTGGCTCCAAGGTGATGGGCCAGCACCCGCCGCATCGGCAGGCGCAGGCTGGCCAGATCGGCCGCGCCGGGCTCTTCATCGGCGGCCAGCGCCAGCAGCGCCGAACCGGTTGCAGCCGCCCGGCGTTCGCCGCCGCGCTCGCTCAGCAACCGTTGCGCGCCTTCCTGCGGGTCCAGTTCATAGCGCGCCGCCGGATCGATCGGCTGGCCGTCGCTGGCGCTGTCCAGCTCGAAGCCCAGGCCCAGCGCGGACAGCAGTTCGCGCTCGAAGCGACGCAGCGTCCAGGCCAGGCCGGCCCCCACCGCCAGGCGCGCGCGCGCCTCGCCATAGGCCAGGTACAACTCCGGCAGCGGGTCCTGGCGCGGTGCCAGGCGCAGGGTCAGTTCACTCAGATAGAAGCCGGCCAGCATGGCCTGGCCGACCAGCCGCGGCGCCGCATCCAGCGCCTCGGCACCGCGCAGCTGCGCCAGTTCGCCGCGCTGCTGCGCACTGAAACGGATCCATTGCAGCGGCTGCAGCGCAGCACGCAGCACCTGCCCTTTCGCGGTGGACACACCGCGCGCCAGCAGGCCGATGCGGCCATGCTGCGCGCTCAATACCTCCACCAGCAGGCTGGTCTCGCGGTAGGCCCGTGCGTGCAGCACGAACCCGGTGTCGTCCTCGATCAGCATCGAAGCGACTGCACCGGCTTACTCGTAGCCGAAGGCCTTCAGTGCGGCCTCGTCGTCGGACCAGCCTTCACGCACGCGCACCCAGGTTTCCAGGAACACCTTGGCCCCGAACAGACGCTCCATCTGCAGGCGCGACTTGGCGCCGATCTCCTTCAGGCGGGCGCCGCCCTTGCCGATCACGATGGCCTTCTGGCCTTCGCGTTCGACCCAGATCACCGCACCGATGCGCAGCAGGTTGCCGTCCTCGGTGAAGCGCTCGATCTCCACGGTGGTGGCGTACGGCAGTTCCTCGCCGAGCTGGCGCATCAGCTGCTCGCGCACCAGCTCGCCGGCCAGGAAACGCTGGCTGCGGTCGGTGATCTCGTCTTCGCCGAACATCGGCGGCGCTTCCGGCAGCAGCTTCAGCACATCGCGCACCAGCGCCTCCAGACCATTGCGCTTCTGCGCCGAGATCGGATGCACGGCGGCGAAATCGCGGCCTTCGGTCACCTGCTGCAGGAACGGCAGCAGCGCGCCCTTTTCCTTCAGGCGGTCGATCTTGTTGACCACCAGCACCACCGGGATGCCGGCGTCGCGCAGCACGTTGAAGGCCAGGCTGTCCTCTTCGTCCCAGCGGCCGGCTTCAATCACCAGCAGGCCGGCGTCGACGCCTTCCAGCGAGCCGCGCGCGGCGCGGTTCATCACCCGGTTCATCGCCCGCTTCTGCACCTTGTGCAGGCCGGGGGTGTCGACCAGCACCAGCTGGCCTTCCGGGTAGGTGGCGATGCCCAGCAGGCGATGACGCGTGGTCTGCGGGCGGTTGGAAACGATGCTGACCTTGGCGCCGACCAGCGCATTGGTCAGGGTCGACTTGCCCACGTTCGGGCGACCGATGACGGCCACGCTGCCGCAGTGATGGGGAGTTTGTTCGCTCACTTGGAATCCAGTTGTTCAAGGACGGCCGCAGCCGCCTGTTGTTCGGCAATCCGCCGCGAGGCGCCTTCGCCCTCGATGCTGGCGGCGGGGTCGGCTACGTTGCAGCGTACCCGGAAGTGCTTGGCGTGGTCGTCACCGGATTCTGACACCAGTTCATACTGCGGCAACGCCTTCTGTCGGGCCTGCAGCCATTCCTGCAGGCGGGTCTTGGGGTCCTTCTCCGGCCGGCCGGTGGCCGGCAGCGCGTCCATCGAGGCACCGAACCAGGGCAGCACCACTGCCCGGCAGGTCTCGAAGCCGGCATCCAGATAGATCGCGGCCACCACCGCTTCCACCGCATCGGCCAGGATCGAATCACGGCGATGGCCGCCGGATTTCATCTCGCCCGCGCCCAGGATCAGCCGATCACCCAGTTCCAGGGTGCGGGCGATCACCGCCAGCGCGCCTTCACGCACCAGCTCGGCGCGGGCGCGGGTCATCGCGCCTTCGTCGGCCTTCGGCCAGCGCTGGTACAGGGCCTGGGCCACCATCATGTTGACGATGCTGTCGCCCAGGAATTCCAGCCGCTCGTTGTGCGGCGCACCGGCACTGCGATGGGTCAACGCCTGCTTCAGCAGCGCCGGGTCGCGGAAGGGATGACCGATCAGGTCGCCACGTTGGAAAGGTTTATTCGGCACCGCTTCGGGTCAGGTCCTGGGTTGAATCGAATTTGCCAACCACATCAAGGTTGCCGACCAGCGGACGGCGCACTTCGTAGTTGACCTTGAGGGTCCAGCCATTGTCGCGCCGATCAAACTTCACGTTGGCCGGCTTCACGTTGTCCGAGTAGTTGATGTACAGGCGTTTGAAGAACAGCTCCTGGATCCGCGCCGGCTCCATGCTGCCCACGCCCGGCTCGTTGGCCAGGCTCTTCATCGCCGAGCGCACCGCGTAGTACTCCTGGTACATCGGGAACAGCTTCATGCCGATGTAGAGGAAGAAGCCGACCACGATCAGGACGATCAGGAACGAGGTCAGGGTCATGCCACGCTGCGTGTTCATCGTCTTCATTGCGTTCTCCCCAGATACGCGTTGGATGTGAAAATACTCGGTTGACGCCCGCTCAGTTGATGCTCGAGCCGATCCGCGACGGCTCGAAGCCATCCTTGCAGAACCAGCCCTGGCAGTTCAGCCAGATCAGGAATGCCTTGCCGCGCAGGTTCTCTTCCGGCAGCAGGCCCCAGAATCGGCCGTCGTCGCTGTTGTCGCGATTGTCGCCCATCACCAGGTACTTGCCGGCCGGCACGGTCCACTGGCCCTGGCCGCGCGGGTAATCGGTCTCCAGCACGGTGTGGGTGCGGCCCGGCAGGTGCTCGACCAGCAGGTTGGCGCCCTCGCCTTGGCCCTTGTGGCCGGCGTAGATGCCCTTGTTGTCGTACTTCAGCGGCTCGCCGTTGAGGACCACACCGTCGCCCTCGAAGACCACGGTATCACCGGGCACGCCGATGACGCGCTTGATGAAGTTCTCGCCCTTGGCCGGATCGTTGTCGCCGTGGCCGGGGAAGTGGAACACCACCACGTCGCCCCGCGAGGGCTCGCCGAACGGCACGATCTTGGTGTTGCTGATCGGCAGGCGCAGGCCGTAGGAGAACTTGTTGACCAGGATGAAATCGCCAATCAGCAGGTTCGGCATCATCGAGCTGGACGGGATCTTGTACGGCTCGGCGATGAAGCTGCGCACGATCAGCACGATCGCAAGCACCGGGAAGAAGGCGCGCGAGTAGTCCACCAGCACCGGCTCGGAATCGAGCAGGCCGGCGCGCTGGGCGCGGCGCTTGGCCAGGTACAGCTTGTCGGCAAGCAGGATCAGGCCCGAGGCCAGGGTCAGCACGACCAGGAGGATCTCAAACAGTTTCATTCAGGGTCCTTTGCAACGTCACCAGACGACCGGCCGCGCAGGGCCGGTGCGGGCTTACTTGTTGTCCATCTGCAGCACGGCCAGGAACGCTTCCTGCGGAATCTCCACGCGGCCGACCTGCTTCATGCGCTTCTTGCCTTCCTTCTGCTTTTCCAGAAGCTTCTTCTTGCGCGAAACGTCGCCACCATAGCACTTGGCCAGCACGTTCTTGCGCATGGCCTTGACCGTGGTGCGGGCGATGATCTGCGAGCCGACGGCGGCCTGGATGGCCACGTCGAACATCTGGCGCGGGATCAGGTCCTTCATCTTCTCGCACAGTTCGCGGCCGCGGCGGTCGGCATGGCTGCGGTGCACGATCAGCGACAGCGCGTCGACCTTGTCGCCGTTGATCAGCACATCCACGCGCACGAACGGGCCGGCGTCGAAGCGCACGAAGTGGTAGTCCAGCGAGGCATAGCCACGGCTGACCGACTTCAGCTTGTCGAAGAAGTCCAGCACCACTTCGGCCATCGGCAGCTCGTAGCTGATCTGCACCTGGCTGCCCAGGTAGTTGATGCCGATCTGGCTGCCGCGCTTTTCTTCGCACAGCTTGATGATGTTGCCGATGTACTCCTCGGGGGTGAGCACGTTGGCACGGATGATCGGCTCGCGGATCTCCTCGACCTGGTTCACCGCCGGCAGCTTGGCCGGGTTGTCCATGTTGATGATCGAGCCGTCGGTCTTCAGGACCTCGTACACCACCGTCGGCGCGGTGCTGATCAGGTCCAGGTTGTATTCGCGCTCCAGGCGCTCCTGCACGATTTCCATGTGCAGCATGCCCAGGAAGCCGCAGCGGAAGCCGAAGCCCATGGCTTCGGAGCTTTCCGGCTCGAAACGCAGCGCGGCATCGTTCAGGCGCAGCTTGTCCAGCGCTTCGCGCAGGTCTGGGTAGTCTTCGGCATCGACCGGGAACAGGCCGGCGAACACGCGCGGCTGCATTTCCTGGAAGCCCGGCAGCGGCTTCGGTGCCGGGTCGCCGGCCAGGGTCAGGGTGTCGCCGACCGGGGCGCCGTGCACGTCCTTGATGCTGGCCGTCACCCAGCCCACTTCACCGGCCCGCAGGGCCGGCAGCACTTTCCGCTTCGGCGTGAACACGCCGACGTTGTCGACCTGGTGGTTGCGGCCGGTGGACATCACCTGCAGCTTGTCGCCGGCCTTGATCTCGCCCTGCATCACGCGCACCAGCGAGACCACGCCCAGGTAGTTGTCGAACCAGGAGTCGATGATCAGCGCCTGCAGCTTGTCGGTATCGCGCGGCTGCGGCGGCGGAATGCGGTGCACGATCGCTTCCAGCACGTCCTGCACGTTCAGGCCGGTCTTGGCACTGACCGGCACCGCGTCGGCGGCGTCGATGCCGATCACGGCCTCGATCTCGGCCTTGGCGCGCTCGATGTCGGCGGTGGGCAGGTCGATCTTGTTGATCACCGGCACCACTTCCAGGCCCTGTTCGACGGCGGTGTAGCAGTTGGCCACCGACTGCGCTTCCACGCCCTGGGCCGCATCGACCACCAGCAGCGCGCCTTCACAGGCGGCCAGCGAACGGCTGACCTCATAGGAGAAGTCGACATGGCCGGGGGTGTCGATGAAGTTCAGATGGTAGGTCTGCCCGTCCTTGGCCAGGTACGGCAGTGACACCGACTGCGCCTTGATCGTGATGCCACGCTCGCGCTCGATCGGGTTGGAGTCGAGCACCTGCGCTTCCATCTCGCGGGCCTGCAGGCCACCACAAAGCTGGATGATGCGGTCGGCCAGCGTGGACTTGCCGTGGTCGACATGGGCGATGATGGAGAAGTTGCGGATGTTCCGCATCGAATCAGAAGACATAGGTGGCGGCGGCGCGCGGCGTCGTCAGGGTAACGGTCGATTATCGCATGCCCGGCGCCCGGCCGCGAAAATGGCCTCATCGGACCGGCCCGGAATGGCCGAAGCCCCGCCAGGGCGGGGCTTCGGGGGCACCACGGAGCCGCCCCGGCGGCCCGTGCCGGCCTTACTGGCCGGCCTTCACCGCCACGAAGGCGCTGTTGCCGTTGCCGGTACGCACCAGCAGCATCACCACATCGTCCTTCCTGAAGCTGGACAGCGCACGGTTGAGGGCGTCCACGCTGCCAACCGGGGTGCGGCCGACCTGCAGGATCACCATGCCCGGAGACAGGCCGGCGTCACGCGCGGCCTGGCCCTTGACCCCGGTGATGCGCACGCCTTCGTTGCCGTCCAGACCGAACTGCTTGCGCTGCGGCGCGGTCAGGTCGCTGACGTCCAGGCCCAGCAGGGCCACCGCACCGGTCTGCGGCGCGGCATCGGCATTGGCCGTGGCCGGACCACGGGCGTTGCCCGGTCCGTCTTCGCTCAGCGCGGTCAGGGTCGCCCCCAGTTCACGCGGCTTGCCGTCGCGGTAGACGACCAGGTTCACCTTGCTGCCCGGCGCCATCGCACCGATCAGCGGCGGCAGATCGGACCAGCTGTTGACCGCGTTGCCGTTGACCGAGCGGATGACATCGCCCACCTGCACGCCGGCCTTGGCCGCCGCACTGCCCGGCACGATCTGGTTGACCAGCGCACCACGGCTGTCCGGCAGACCCAGGCCCTGCGCCTTCAGCGAATCGATCGGTTCGACCACCGCGCCAAGCTGGCCACGGGTGACCTTGCCACTCTTCTTGATCTGCTCGACCGCGCTCATCGCCAGGTCGATCGGGATCGCGAAGCTGATGCCCATGTAGCCGCCGGACGCGGAGAAGATCTGCGAATTGATGCCGACCACCTCACCGCGGGTGTTCAGCAGCGGGCCACCGGAGTTGCCCTGGTTGATCGCCACGTCGGTCTGGATGAACGGCACGTAGCGCTGGTCGGCGCCCCCGGTGCTGCGGCCCAGCGCACTGACGATGCCGGCGGTGACCGAGTGATCGAGGCCGAACGGCGAGCCGATCGCGACAACCCACTGGCCCGGCTTGAGCGTGTTGGAATCGCCCACGCGCACGGTCGGCAGGTTCTTGCCGTCGATCTTCAACAGGGCAACGTCGTACTGCTGGTCACTGCCCACCACCTTGGCGGTGAACTCGCGGCTGTCGCCCAGCTTGACCTTCACATCGCTGGCGTCGGCCACCACATGGTAGTTGGTCAGCACGTAGCCATCAGGCGAAATGATGAAGCCCGAGCCCATGCCACGGCCCTTGATGCTGGGGCCGCCATCCTGCCCGCCCGGGCCCTGCCCCGGCATCGGGAAGTCCGGCCCGAAGAAGCGGCGGAAGAACTCCGGCATGTCATCGTCGCCCATCGGGCCGCGCGCGGCCTGGCGGTTGTTGCGGACGATGGTGGTGTCGACGTTGACCACGCCCGGCCCGACCTGTTCGACAAGGTTGGTGAAATCGGGCAGGCCACTGACCAGCGGCTGTGCCGGCGCCCTCGGCGCGGCGGCCGGCGCAGGCTGGGCCGGGGCGGCAGGCGCCGGGGCCTGTGCGCAGGCCATCAGGGGAAGGGTCAGGGCCAGCAGGCCGATCGCCTGCGTGCGGAGTCGGGGAGTCATCGGACGGCAACCTCCGGGTCGGATGGAAAGAGGAATACGGGCCCCGCCGACGGCGGGGCGTGAAGGCGCCCGGCTCAGTCGCGCGGGCGCGGCGGCACCGGCAGGTCATCCTGCAGGCGCGGCTCGAACGGGTAGAACGCAGCGCCTCCGGCGTGGGCCGGGAAGCTGGCGTTGAGCACGCCGCCTGCGGCCGGGGCCAGGCTGGAGCGCGGCCACGGCCGGGCCTGCAGCCCACTGACCTCACCGAACGGCAGGTTGCGGTTGGCATTGGCGGGCACGGTCGGGGTCAACGGCGCCTGCGCGGCGGCGATGGCGCGTTGCGGGGCGTCGTCGCGCTGGGCAGCACGGGCGGCCTGCTGGCTGCGGGTCGCACTGGCCCGACGGGTCTCCTGGCGGCGGCTGGCAGCGGCCATCGCCACGGCCGGCGCGGCTGCCACGGCCATCGCCGCGGTATCCACCGAGGCTTCGGTGACCGTGGCCGGGTTGCCCGGTGCCGGCGGCAGTTCGGCCTGGCTGGCGATCACCTGCGGTGCCAGCGGCTCGCCGGGGGGGGCTTCGCTGAGCTTCTCGGCGCCCATGAACAGGGCCACCGCGGCCACCGATGCCGCCAACGCGGCACCGCCGCCCCAAGCCCGCCAGCCACTGCGGCGCACCTGCCGGCGCGGCTCGGCCTGCGGTGCGGGTTCGCTGGCAATGGCGGCGGCGACGGCAGCACTGAAGCCGGCGGGCGCCAGTAGCGAGGCCTGGCCGCGCATCACATCGCCCAGCAGTTGCCAGCGTTCCTGGCAGCCGGCCAGCTCGGGGTCGTGTTCCATCCGGCGCAGCAGGAAGCGCGCTTCATCGGCGCCCAGCTCGCCATCGACCAGGGCCGACAGCTGCTCGCGGTGGCGCTGGTCCAGACGCTGCCCGGCCGGTGATTGATGGTTCTGCGATTCGTTGAACGGTTTGCTGGTCATACGCGGCTCTTCTCACGGGTGGCGCTGCCGATGTCCAACAGCGGCCGGAGTTCGGTGTCGATCGCCTCGCGCGCCCGGAAGATCCGTGAACGCACGGTGCCGATCGGGCACCCCATCTTCTGCGCGATATCCTCGTAGCTCAGGCCTTCCACCTCGCGCAGGGTGATCGCTGACCGGAGTTCTTCCGGCAGCGCGTTGACGGCTTTCATCACCGTCTGTTCCAGCTCCTGGCGCATCAACTCGCGTTCGGGCGTGTCGGTGTCGCGCAGGCGCGTACCGCTGTCGAACTGTTCGGCATCACCGATGTCGATGTCATCGGTCGGCGGCCGTCGATTGTGTGAAGCCAGGTAGTTTTTGGCGGTATTCACGGCGATTCGATGCAACCAGGTTGAGAACTGGGCGTCGCCACGGAAACTTCCGATCGCGCGGTAGGCGCGGATGAAAGTGTCCTGGGCAACGTCCTGACATTCACTCCAGTCGGCGATGTAGCGACCGACAAGGGCCACCACGCGATGCTGGTACTTGCGCACCAGGACATCGAACGCGGCGCTCTCGCCGTGCTGCACGCGCCGGACCAGCTCCAGGTCCAGCTCCTGTGGTGTATCAACCTCGGCCATGAGGGGCCGCACTCCTGTCAGCCCAACCGACGTCGGGCAATGAGACTGCCAATCCCGGGAAAAGTTCAGTCGCCGATCACCTGGCGCCGCACCAGCTTTTAACCACCGTTCCGTTAGCGTCCCGGTCCACGGCCATGGATCCGGGGGCGCCACTCCCCTGCTATTGGGATTTGACGCGGGGGAAACAACCTCTGGATCATAGCTGCTTCTCCATACACAACCGGATGGAACGTCCATGCTCTCAGGCTTCGATGGTCTCCGCTTCAGCCACTGGCACCCCGAGATCCGCGACGACGGCGTGGTGGTTCTCTCCCTGGATCGTCAGGACAGCAGCGTCAACGCGATGTCGCAGGATGTGCTGCTGGAACTGGGGGACCTGCTGGAACGCATCGCGCTGGACCCGCCCAGGGGCGTGGTGATCCAGTCGCTGAAGAAGGCCGGCTTCATTGCCGGCGCCGACCTGAAGGAGTTCCAGGAGTTCGACCGCCGCGGTACCGTCAACGACGCCATCCGCCGTGGCCAGTCCACCTATCAGAAGCTGGCCGAGCTGCCCTGCCCCACCGTGGCGGCCATCCACGGCCACTGCCTGGGCGGCGGCACCGAGCTGGCGCTGGCCTGCCGCTACCGCGTGGCTTCCAATGACAGCAGCACCCGCATCGGCCTGCCGGAGACCCAGCTGGGCATCTTCCCGGGCTGGGGCGGCAGCGCGCGCCTGCCGCAGCTGGTGGGCGCCCCGGCGGCGATGGACATGATGCTGACCGGCCGCACCCTCTCCGCTTCGGCGGCGCGTGGCATCGGCCTGGTGGACAAGGTGGTGGCACCGGCGGTGGTGCTCGACACCGCCGTGGCACTGGCCCTGTCCGGCACCACCCGCCCGTTCAAGCAACGCGCAACGGCCTGGGCGACCAACACCTGGCTGGCGCGCACGCTGTTGGCGCCGCAGATGGTCAAGCAGGTGGCGCGCAAGGCCAAGAAGGACCAGTACCCGGCGCCGTACGCACTGATCAGCACCTGGCAGCGCAGCGGCGGCAAGCCGATCCAGGCCCGCCTGGATGCCGAGCGGCGTGCGGTGGTGAAGCTGGCCAGCACGCCGACCGCACGCAACCTGATCCGCATCTTCTTCCTCACCGAGCGCCTGAAGGGCCTGGGCGGCGGTGACTCGGGCATCCGCCACGTGCACGTGGTCGGCGCCGGCGTGATGGGTGGCGACATCGCCGCCTGGGCCGCCTACAAGGGCTTCGAGGTGACCCTGCAGGACCGCGAGCAGCGCTTCATCGACCCGGCCTTGGAACGCGCGCAGGCGCTGTTCGCCAAGAAGGTGCGCGACGAGAGCAAGCGCCCGGCGGTGGCCGCACGCCTGCGTGCCGACCTGGAAGGCAACGGCGTGGCCGAGGCCGACCTGGTGATCGAAGCGATCATCGAGAACCCGGAAGCCAAGCGTGCGCTGTACCAGACGCTGGAACCGAAGATGAAGGTGGACGCACTGCTGACGACCAACACCTCGTCGATTCCGCTGGTGGAACTGCGTGACCACATCCAGCGCCCGGCGCAGTTCGCCGGCCTGCACTACTTCAACCCGGTGGCACAGATGCCGCTGGTGGAAATCATCCACCACGACGGCATGGCGCCGGAGACCGAGCGCCGCCTGGCCGCGTTCTGCAAGGCACTGGGCAAGTTCCCGGTTCCAGTGGCGGGCAGCCCGGGCTTCCTGGTCAACCGCGTGCTGTTCCCATACATGCTGGAGGCCGCCACCGCCTATGCCGAAGGCATTCCGGGCCCGGTGATCGACAAGGCGGCGGTGAAGTTCGGCATGCCGATGGGGCCGATTGAACTGATCGATACCGTGGGCCTGGACGTGGCCGCCGGCGTCGGCCGCGAGCTGGCGCCGTTCCTGGGCCTGCAGATTCCGGCCGCGCTGCAGACGGTGGAACCGGACAAGCGCGGCAAGAAGGATGGCCAGGGCATCTACACCTGGGAGAACGGCAAGCCGAAGAAGCCGGACGTGGCCCGCGATTACCAGGCCCCGGCCGACCTGGAGGATCGTCTGATCCTGCCGCTGCTGAACGAAGCGGTGGCCTGCCTGCACGAAGGCGTGGTGGCCGATGCGGACCTGCTGGATGCCGGCGTGATCTTCGGCACCGGCTTTGCCCCGTTCCGTGGCGGCCCGATCCAGCACATCCGTGCGGTCGGTGCCGACGCCATCGTCGAACGATTGAAGGCACTGCAGCAGCGCCACGGCGACCGCTTCGCCCCGCGCCCGGGCTGGGACAACCCGGCCCTGCGCGAACCGGTGGTGTGAGTTTGTCGGCCGGGCCTGCGGCCCGGCACCCGCAGAGGCAACTGCCGAAGCAAAAGCCAGAGCCAGAGCCAGAGCCGGAGCAACAGCCGGCTCTGGCTTTTCTGTTTGTTGGGCGGGGCGGTGTCGGGTTGCGGGGACGCCGTAAACCCGTCCTTGGGGGCTTGGCAGCCGCATCCATGCCGCGGACACCCCGCAACCCGACACCGCCCCGCCCCTGACAGCTTCCCGGTGACGGTGGGTGAACGGCGATGACTGGCAGGTGTCGACCTTGGTCGACACGCTTGATCCACGCCATGCGTGGATGCGAGCGAAGCGACCGGCGTTTGATTTTGATTTTGATTTTCTTCTCCGTGGCTGGATGCACACGGAAACCGTCAGAGGCCGGGCGGGTGGGTTGCGCAGGACCGTTGGCGCCATGGATGGCGCCATCGAGCCCCCATGGATGGGTTTACGGCGTGTCCTGCGCAATCCACCCGCCCGGCCAAGCGCGGCTTTCCGCTTTACGCGACCAACCAACCAACAGCCACGAGGGGCTGCGCCGTTGGCTGGAACAACCTGTTACCCATACGGGGCATGTCCCCGTCACAGCTGCATGCGATGCTGATCGCCTGATCCCTGCCAGCGAGAACGCCCGCATGACCACCATCATCGCCCCGCGCGTGCACGACATCGGCGGCCTGGAAGTCCGTCGCGCCGTCCCTACCCTGCAGGCCCGCAGCATCGGCTCGTTCGTGTTCGTCGACCAGATGGGCCCGGCCCTGATGCACCCCGGTACGGCCATCGACGTGCGCCCGCATCCGCATATCGGCCTGGCCACCGTCACCTACCTGTGGTCCGGTGCGATCGGCCACCGCGATACGCTCGGCTCGGACCAGGTGATCCGCCCCGGCGATGTGAACTGGATGACCGCCGGCCGTGGCATCGCCCATTCCGAGCGCACCCCGCAGCCGGACCGCGACCATGACAACCCGATCCACGGCATGCAGACCTGGGTGGCGCTGCCGAAATCGCACGAGGAAATCGAACCGGCGTTCTACCACCACGCCGCCGCCACCCTGCCCGAGCAGCGCCGCAATGGCGCATGGCTGCGGGTGATCGCCGGCCGTGCCTATGGCGAGGAATCGCCGGTGAAGGTGTTCGCCGACACCCTCAACGTGGCGATCGACCTCGACCCGGATGCGGAGATCGACATCGACAACGGTCATCGCGAGCGTGCGCTGTACATCCTCGAAGGCCAGGCGCAGCTGGATGGCGTGGATGTGCCCGCCCAGCATCTGATCATTCCCGAAGCCGGCGCGGTCGGCCGCCTGCGCGCGAAGACGCCGGTGAAGGCGATGCTGTTCGGCGGCGAGCCGCTGGATGGCCCGCGTCACCTGTGGTGGAACTTCGTGTCCAGCTCGAAAGAGCGCATCGAGCAGGCCAAGCACGACTGGGAAGCCGGCCGCTTCGGCACCATCCCCGGCGACGACAAGGAGTTCATCCCGCTGCCGCAGTACTGAACATCGCGTGTTGCACACATCCGAAGGTGTATCCCTGCACCCGGCGTTGACGCTACAGTCACCCGCTGATCACTGAAATGTGACATAAATCACACTTTCACCGTCAAAGGAGTGCAACACATGAGCATGGGTAAACGCTTGTCCGCCGAGTTCCTCGGCACGTTCTGGCTGGTTCTGGGCGGTTGTGGCAGCGCGGTGCTGGCCGCCAAGTTCGGCGGTGACAGCAATCCCCTGGGTATTGGTTTTCTCGGCGTGGCGCTGGCCTTCGGTCTGACCGTGGTCACCGGCGCCTACGCGTTCGGCCATATCTCCGGCGCCCACTTCAACCCGGCGGTCAGCGTCGGCCTGTGGGCCGGCGGCCGTTTCCCGACCAAGGACCTGGTGCCGTACATCATTGCCCAGGTCGCCGGCGGCCTGCTGGCCGGCTTCATCCTGCTGCAGATCGCGTCGGGGGCCAGTGGTTTTGCCATCGACGGCAGCCAGGCCGGCGCGTTCGCCAGCAACGGCTATGGCGCCCTGTCGCCCGGTGGCTACAGCGTGGCCGCGGCCTTCCTGTGCGAAGTGGTGCTGACCGCGGTGTTCCTGATCGTGATCATGGGCGCTACCCATGGCAAGGCGCCGGCGGGCTTCGCACCGCTGGCCATCGGCCTGTCGCTGACACTGATCCACCTGATCAGCATCCCGGTGACCAACACCTCGGTGAACCCGGCCCGCTCCACCGCCGTGGCCTTCTTCGCCGGCAGCGGCGCGGTCAGCCAGCTGTGGCTGTTCTGGGTCGCCCCGCTGCTGGGCGGCGCGATCGGCGGCATCATCTACAAGTGGATCGGCAACGACCGCTGATCTGCAACCTGACCATTGCGGCCGACCTCGGCCGCAATGGTTACGTCTGTAACCGCGAATTGTGCGATCGCTCACGTTCCGTTAAGGTTGAGTTGACCGTCCGTGCACATGCCGGGCGGGGCGGCATCCGGGGATGGGATGCCATGGCCGCCGGTCTCAGGGGGCCGAGCCAACCTACTCGTCACCTTGGGGGATGCATGAAGTTCGTGCCTGTCGTGTTGTCGAGCCTGCTGTTCGCTGCGGCCCAGGCCGCCGCCCAGGCGCCCACCGAATGCCCTTCGCTGCCGGCCAGCAGCGGCCTGCAATGGCAGCAGCAGGCGCAGGCCGATTTCCTGGTCTGCCGCGCCGCCACCGCAGAGGGCCGTGAAGTGCTGAGCCTGATGCTCAGTTCACGTGACCCGGCCATTCCACTGAACCGTTCGCTGCGCCAGGAAAAAGGCAGCTTCGGCGGTGAATCGCTGTACTGGTATCAGCCCGATCTGGGCGGCCAGCAGCCGCCCGGCTACGCCGAGCGCCGCATCAGCGTGGTCAAGCTCGACAAAGGGCGTTACGCGCAGATTTCGCTGTATCCGGACAGCGCGCAGGAACTGGGCTCGCTGCAGCAGCTGGCGCAGGGCATGAGCCTGACCCCGTCGGCCGTGGCCGCCGGTCGCTGAAGGTGGCGGGGATGACTGCCTGGCAGCGTCCCCGCAGCCTCCAACCCGCGGGACGTCCGCCGGGCATAGCCCGGCGCTACCGGTTTCTTTCGCCGGGCATGGCCCGGCGCAATCCCTCAGAATCTGCCTTCCTGGAAATCAACGAAGGCCTGCATCAGTTCCTGCCGCGTGTTCATCACGAACGGACCGTGCCGCATCACCGGCTCGCGCAACGGACGGCCAGCCACCAGGATCAGCCTCGCGCCGTCGCTGCCGGCCGACAGATGCAGCTGCTCGCCGCCGCCGAGCACCGCCAGCTCCTGGCGGGCGACATCACGCGCGGCATCCTGCTCACCCACCGTCAGTGCCCCTTCGAACACATAGGCGAACGCGTTGTGGCCGTCCGGCAACGGGTACGTCCAGGCGCGATCGGGCGCCAGCGTGATGTCCAGGTACAACGGATCGGTGGCCGGCTGCACGATCGGCCCACGGGTGCCGTCGACCGTGCCGGCGATCTCCTTCACTTCCACGCCGGTTTCCGGCCGTACCACCGGAATGCGCTCGGGCGCGAATTCCTGGTACTTCGGGTCGGTCATCTTTTCCTTCGCCGGCAGGTTCACCCACAGCTGGAAACCGCGCATCTGCCCGCTTTCCTGCTCGGGCATCTCCGAATGCACCAGGCCGCGGCCGGCGGTCATCCACTGCACGCTGCCCGGAGTCAACAGCCCTTCGTTGCCGTGGTTGTCGCGATGGCGCATGCGCCCGTCGAGCATGTAGGTGACTGTCTCAAAGCCCCGGTGCGGATGTTCCGGGAAGCCGGCGATGTAGTCCTCGGCGCGGTCGGTGCCGAACTCGTCGAGCAGCAGGAACGGGTCCAGGTCGGGCAGCGACGGGCCGCCGATGACACGGGTCAGGCGCACGCCGGCACCGTCGGAGGTGGGCATGCCACGGATGGTGCGCAGCACGCGCGCCGGTTCGGGAAGGCTCATGGCGACTCCTGTTGGATGGATGCCAGTGAAGATGGACGCCATACCGCGTCTGGCCAATGGACGGCGCCGCAACCGATTGTTCCATTGCCGGTGTTCGCCGCGCGTCATGTCCGGCGCACGCAGGGCGCACGCCCGCACCGGCGCACACATCCACGCAACCTGCGTACGACCAAAGTACTACCGCAGAATGGTCCCGTGCACATTGACCCTGCCAGGGGCACGCGGGACTCTTTGCCTGTCTTTCCGGGAGAGAGCACCTCATGAAAGGGTTTTCCAAAATAGGCTGGGCCGCACTCGCGCTGCTCGGCGCGTTCTGTCTGGGCACCGTGGCCCTGCGCCGTGGCGAACACATCAATGCGCTGTGGATCGTCGTCGCCGCGGTGTCGTTGTATCTGGTGGCCTACCGCTTCTACAGCCTGTTCATCGCCAACAAGGTGATGCAGCTCGATCCGACCCGGGCCACCCCGGCGGTGATCAACAATGATGGCCTGGACTACGTGCCCACCAACAAGCACGTGCTGTTCGGCCACCACTTCGCCGCCATCGCCGGCGCTGGCCCGCTGGTCGGGCCGGTGCTGGCCGCGCAGATGGGCTACCTGCCCGGCCTGCTGTGGCTGGTGGTGGGCGTGGTGCTGGCCGGTGCGGTGCAGGACTTCGTGGTCCTGTTCCTGTCCAGCCGCCGCAACGGCCGCTCGCTGGGTGACCTGGTGCGCGAGGAGATGGGCCAGGTGCCCGGAACGATCGCATTGTTCGGCGCATTCCTGATCATGATCATCATCCTGGCGGTGCTGGCGATGGTGGTGGTCAAGGCGCTGGCCGAAAGCCCGTGGGGCATGTTCACGGTGATCGCGACGATGCCCATCGCGATCCTGATGGGCGTGTACATGCGTTACATCCGCCCCGGCAAGATCGGCGAGATCTCGGTGGTCGGCCTGATCCTGCTGCTGGCTGCGATCTGGTACGGCGGCAAGGTCGCCGCCGATCCGGTGTGGGGCCCGGCGTTCACCTTCACCGGCACCCAGATCACCTGGATGCTGATCGGCTACGGCTTCGTCGCCTCGGTGCTGCCGGTGTGGCTGCTGCTGGCCCCGCGCGACTACCTGTCGACCTTCCTGAAGATCGGCACCATCATCGCCCTGGCCATCGGCATCCTGGTGGTGATGCCGGAACTGAAGATGCCGGCACTGACCCAGTTCGCCGCCAGTGGCGATGGCCCGGTGTGGAAAGGCGGCATGTTCCCGTTCCTGTTCATCACCATCGCCTGTGGTGCGGTGTCGGGTTTCCACGCATTGATTTCCTCGGGCACCACGCCCAAGTTGCTGGCCAATGAAGCGCACATGCGCTACATCGGCTACGGCGGCATGCTGATGGAATCGTTCGTGGCGGTGATGGCACTGGTGGCGGCCTCGATCATCGATCCGGGCATCTACTTCGCGATGAACAGCCCGGCAGCGGTGATCGGTGCCGATGCCGCATCGGCCGCGCACTACATCACCAACACCTGGGGCTTCACCATCACCCCCGAGCAGTTGACTGCAACGGCAGCGGCGATTGGTGAACCGACCATCCTGCATCGTGCCGGTGGTGCGCCCACGCTGGCGGTCGGCATCGCGCAGATCCTGCATGAAGCGATTCCCAGTGGCAGCGACGCGATGATGGCATTCTGGTACCACTTCGCGATCCTGTTCGAAGCGCTGTTCATCCTGACCGCGGTGGATGCCGGCACCCGCGCTGGCCGCTTCATGCTGCAGGACCTGCTGGGCAACTTCGTGCCGGCCCTGAAGAAGACCGAATCGTGGACGGCCAACATCATCGGCACGGCCGGCTGCGTGGCCTTGTGGGGCTACCTGCTGTACACCGGCGTGGTCGATCCGTTCGGTGGCATCCAGACGCTGTGGCCGCTGTTCGGCATTTCCAACCAGATGCTGGCCGGTATCGCGCTGATGCTCGGTACCGTGGTGCTGTTCAAGATGAAGCGTGACCGCTACGCGTGGGTGACTGCCGTGCCGGCCGTGTGGCTGCTGATCTGCACCACGTATGCGGGCTTCATCAAGATCTTCGACAGCAACCCGGCGCAGGGTTTCCTGGCACAGGCGCACAAGTTCCAGGCCGCCATCGCCAGCGACACCATCACCGCGCCGGCCAAGTCGGTGGCACAGATGCAGCAGATCGTGGTCAACGCCTACGTCAACACCGGCCTGACCGCGCTGTTCCTGCTGGTGGTGGCCTCGGTGCTGGTGTATGCAATCAAGACCATCCTGGCCGCTCGCCGCAACCCGCAGCGCAGCGACCGCGAGACCCCGTACGTGGCGCTGAAGCCGCATGAAATGGTGGATCTGTGATGAGTACGCAACTGGTTCCCGTTGGGCAGTACCAGGCGCACCGCCGTATCTGGCGGCGCCTGGTGCAGACCGCACGGCTGTGCTGTGGCATTCCTGATTACGACAACTATGTCCGGCACATGCTGGAGAAGCATCCGGATCAGGAGCCGATGGACTACAAGACGTTCTTCCGCGAGCGCCAGGAAGCGCGCTACGGCGGACGCAACGGCGGCCGCTGCTGTTGAGGTTCTGTGTGGGTGCCGGGCTTGCAGCCCGGCGCCCGCAGAGGCCGGAGCAACTGCAACTGCGGGAGCGTCTGCTCTGGCTTTCTGTGGGTTTGGCGGGGCGGTGTGGGCTTGCAGGACACGCCGTAAACCCCTCCATGGGGGCTCGATGGCGCCATCCATGGCGCCAACGGTCCTGCAAGCCCACACCGCCCCACCTTCGACAGATTGCCGGTGACGGCGACACACATGCGGGGTCAGATCCATTTTCCGAAGGAAAACGGATCTGACCCCATTCTGTTTATCGATATCTGACAGAAAAATCGTGTCGACCAAGGTCGACACCTACCCAAAGCCGCGCGTACCAGCAGTCGCCGTTACCCACAGCCGCGTGAACCTGTCGAAGGCGGGGTGGGTCCGGTTGCGGGGGCGTGAGCCGCATGGATGCGGCGACCGAGGCTACATGGACGTACTTGCGCCGTCCCCCGCAACCGGACCCACCCCGCCATCCCGCGGAATGCCGCTCTGATCTTGCTTCGGCTTCGGCTTCAGCCTCTGCAGGTGCAGGGCTGCAAGCCCTGCTGACCTACTCCACCAGTGTGATCGGCGTCAGCGTGACCCTGGCGTTGTTCGCCGCGCCCATGCGATCGGTGTACGCCTGGCCGCGCTGCACCAGATAGAAGCTGTCCACGTAATCAATGTCATTGGAGAACCACGATGTCGGCATCGCCTTCAGAATCGCACCGGCGATATCGGCGATGACCGCGTACTCCGGTGCGAACGCGCCCAGTGCCGCCTTCACACCATTGCTCAGCGCCACCAGCAGGTCCTGATAGTTGGTGTCACCGTCATCCTCGAACAGCTGAACATTGGCAGCGTTGAAGCGGTAGTTGCCCCACAGGATCAGCGCCTGCTGCGGGGTGTAATCGGTCTTGTCGTAGTCCAGGTAGGGCATGTCGACGGTGGCCATCTCCGGTTCGGCCTTGCCGATCTGCAGTCCGGACACCACCGCGAACACCTCGGCCGCACCCAATGCCCACGGCTCCTGGTCATCGGCCAGTCGAATGCGGTCCAGACGGGTGATATCCAGCGACGCACGCGCGCCATCGGCCGAAAGCTGGATCCGCTCGGGCGACTGCAGGCCGCGTGCACGCAACCCGGCGTTGACCAGCGCCATGCCCTCGCGCACCGAACGACGGGTATCGACATCGACGATCAGCACCGGGAATGAGGGCGCATGCTTCGCATCCAGCACATGCGCGCGGCCCTGGGCGTCGTAGGCCGTCAACGTGGTCCAGTGGCGGTCATCACCGCGCGGCAGGCTGGCCACCCACAACTGGCGCGGAGCGGGATCGGCCAATGATTGGCCTTCAGGTACGTAGGCACGCAGCTGCAGCAGGCCCTCGCCCTGCTCCGGCAGGCCCTTGGCCTGGCGCAGCCGTTGATCGTTGCTGGCCAAGGCAGCACTGGCCCGGGTACGCGCCCCCGGGTCGAAGCGCTCGATCACCGCCTCCAGCGCCACCTCGTGCCCGGGCGATGCTGCCAGCGTGCGTTGCACGGCTTCGGCGAAGCCCGGCTGCGCGATCAGCACCGCCACCTCGCGCGCACTGGCCTCGGTCACGGCCTGCACCTGGTCAGCCCGCGCGGCGACACCGCCCTGTGCAGCCGCAGCCGCGCTGACCAGCAGCAGTGCCAGCAGTGCAGCCCCTCGAATCAACGGTTGTTGCCTCATCCCAGCCCCCAGGCCAACGTCGCTGCGGATGAGCGACAGGAGCTGCCTACGCTACGACGCGGAAACCATACGATCCGGTATGTACCGCACAGTTCCACCTGCGGCCGGCAAAAAAAAGAGCCGAGCGTGGGCTCGGCTCTACACGGACTGCGATTCCGCGAAGGCGACGGCCTCAGGCGCCGGCCATCCACTTCAGGATCAGGCCGGTGACATAGGCCAGCCCGGTGCCGGTGGCATAGCCCACTGTGCCGAGCAGTACGCCCACCGGCGCCAGCGTCGGATGGAACGCCGCCGCCACCACCGGTGCCGACGCCGCCGCACCGATGTTGCCCTGCGAACCGATCGCGAAGAAGAACAGCGGCGCACGCAGCAGCTTGGCGACGATCCACAGCACCAGCACGTGGGTGGCCATCCAGATCGCACCGAGCAGGAACAGCCACGGCCGATCCAGCAGCGACAACAGATTCATCTGCATGCCGATGCAGGCGATCAGGAAGTACAGGAACACCGTGCCCAGCCGCGAGGCACCGGCCGCTTCCAGCCGGCGCGCGCGGGTGAAGCTCAGGCCCAGGCCCATCGCGGTGGACAGCAGGATCACCCACACGAACTGGCTGTCCAGGCTGAACTGGCTGGCCCAGCTGATGTTGGCCTTGAACCAGCCCGACAGCGGCGCGGCGATCGCATGCGCCAGACCGACACCGCCCAGGGCCACGCCGACGATCACCATCAGGTCGGTCATGCTGGGGATGCGTGCGTTCTGCGCCTCGTAGGCACTGATGCGCGCCTTCATCTCGTCGATGGCACGGGTGTCGGCCCCGTTGCGGGTATCGATCTGCTGCGCGCGGTTGGCCAGGAACAGCAGGATCGCCATCCACAGGCTGGCGCAGGCCACATCGACCACGGCGAACTGGCCGAAGGTGGTCGCATCGGTACCGAACACTTCGCGCATCGCGACCATGTTGGCGCCACCCCCGATCCAGCTGCCGGCCAATGCGGCCATGCCGGCCCAGGTGTCACCGGCCACGGTTTCCGGGTGGATCAGCTTCATCAGCTGGAACGAGACAATGGCGCCGAGCATGATGCCGGCGGTACCGGCGCAGAACACGATCAGCAGCTTCGGGCCGAGCTTGATGACCCCTTTGAGGTCGATCGACAGGGTCAGCAGGACCAGCGCGGCCGGCAGCAGCACGTCGCGTGCAACCGGGTTGTAGAGCGAGGTGTTGTGGCCATCGATGACACCGGCGGTGTTGTAGATGGCTGGGATGAAGTAGCACAGCAGCAGCGCCGGCACCCAGGCAAAGATCTTCTTCAGCAAGGGGGTCGGGCCACTGGCGGCCCAGAAGATCAGGGCCAAGGTGGCGGCAATCAGGCCCAGGCCAACGATGTCGTTGCTGATCAGGGCGGTAGCGGGTTCGGTCGGCATGGGATCCTCTGTCGATCGAAAGAGCGGAGAAAAAAAAGCGCCGCTTAAAGCGGCGCATCCCGAGATTAACATTGTCTTCACGCCGGGTCATGCTGCAGTGCCGGCTGTCCTTCCTGGAGCCCGTCCCATGCAGCTTGGTGCCTTCTCGGTCAGTCTCTCGGTCAAGGACCTCCAGGCCTCCCGTGACTTCTACGAAGCCCTCGGGTTTTCGGTGACCGGTGGCGAGCCGGCACAGAACTGGCTGGTGATGCGCAACAACGGCATCGTCATCGGCCTGTTCCAGGGCATGTTTGAAGGCAACCTTCTGACCTTCAACCCGGGCTGGGACCAGCACAAGCAGGAACTGCCCCAGTTCCAGGACGTGCGTGAGCTGCAGGCCGAACTCGATGCCCGGGGCATCGAGCTGGCGGTGCGCACCGACCCTGACGGCCACAGCCCCGGGTATGTGCAGCTGGCCGATCCGGATGGCAATGTGATCCTGATCGACCAGCATGTGGCACGACCCAACGGGCAGTGACGCGTTCGGCATGCCAAGCAAGCTGGCCATCTACCGGTAGGCGTCGACCTTGGTCGACGGGCAGCGTTCCAGGCAGGGGTGGCGGCCGGATCAGGCCGGTCGTGAAGCACCGAAGTCGAGGGTAACGCGCGTGCCGCGCGGCTCGCAGGGATCCAGCTGCAGGGTCCAGCCCAGGTGTTCGCACAGCCGCGCGATCAGGTCCAGGCCGATGCCGCCGCCACGGTCGGCGCGCTCGCCGCGGGCCATCCGCGCGTGGATTGCGGCGATCTCCTCCGGGCTCATGCCATGCCCAGGATCCTGCAGGGTCAGCACCGCCGACGCGCTCAGCCGCAGTTCGATATGGCCACGCCCGCTGTTCTCGATGGCATTGCGCAGCAGGTTGCCGATGGCCGCCTGCACCACCGCCAGCGGTGCGACGATATCCACCGGCGCGGCGTGGATGCCGATGCTCAGGTCCTTGTCGCCGAGCAGGTGGCGATGGTCGTCGACGATCTCCGGCAGCAGCTGGTCCAGTGCGATGCGCTCGGCGCGTGCGGCCAGCCGCGCCGGATCACGTGCCAGCACCAGCAGCAGCTCGATCAGCTGCTCCACGTTCTGCGCGGTACGCAGCACCCGCTGCACCTGCTGGCGCGCGCGCTCGGGCAGGCCCGGCTGTTCCAGTGCCAGCTCGGCCGCACCGGTCATCACCGCGATCGGCGTACGCAGTTCGTGACTGGCGGTGCTGATGAACACCCGCTCGCGCTCGACAAACTGCTCGTTGCGATCCAGATAGTCGTTCAGCGCATCGGCGATGGTATGCAGCTCGGAACTGCCACGCGGATCGACCTCGATGCGCTGCCCCTGCACGCCGGGGCGCAGCGCCCCAATGCGCTGTGCCAGCAGGCTCAACGGGCGCACCATGCGTTCCATGCCGAAGGACGCCATCAGCACGGTGACGAAGATCATGATCACCCCGGCCAGCATCACCCAGCGCGTGGCAAACTGCTCCAGATCATGGAAGTCGGAGATGTCCAGCGCCAGCGCGACGCGGCCCATGGACCGGGTCTCGCGCACCATCACCGCCGTCTCCCGTCCCTTGATCATCACCCCGTCATGCAGCCCCGGGTGCAGCGTGCGCAGGCTGTCAGGCAGATTGACTGCATCGAAGCGGTACAGGCTGAGCGTGTCCGAATCCTGCCAGCGGTAGTGCGGCTCGTGTTCGACGTGCTCAACGATGCTGTCCAGCTCGGAATTGAGCAGCGCGCGCCAGGCGGCGTGTTCGGCGTGCTCGTGCACATAGTTGCCGACACTGAACACGGCCAGCGAAATCAGCGCCAGGTAGCCCAGCAACCACCACACCACGCGCCGATACAGCGGCCCCGGCTTACGCGCCTTCATCATCGTCCTTGCCGGCACCGCCGGGGGTGGCCTCGGCCAGGCGATAGCCGACCCGCGGCAGGGTATGGATCAGCTTTTCGCCGAACGGACCGTCGACACTGCGGCGCAGCTCGTAGACATGCGAACGCAGCAGATCGCCGTCCGGCGGTTCGTCGCCCCACAGGGCGAATTCCAGCTGCTGGCGGGTGACCGCGCCGGGGCTGGCGCGCATCAGCACTTCCAGCAACTTGCGGCAGGCCGGGTACAGGTGCAGCACCTGGCCGCCCCGCTGGGCTTCCAGGGTTGCCAGGTCCAGCACCAGGTCGCCCACCTGCAGGCGCTTGCGCGGGTTGCGGCCCTGCGCGCGCAACAGCAGCGCCTCCAGCCGCACTTCCAGTTCCGGCAGGGCGAACGGCTTGGTCAGATAGTCATCGGCGCCGGCGCGGAAACCGGCGATCTTGTCCGGCAGTTCGTCGCGCGCGGTGAGCATGATCACCGGCACCTCCGAGGCATGCTCGGCGCGCAGCCGGCGCAGCACCTCCGGGCCCTCCATGCGCGGCAGCATCCAGTCCAGGATCACCGCATCGTATGGATGACTGCCGGCCAGGTGCAGGCCGGTGATGCCATCCGGGGCCACGTCCAGCACATGCCCGCGCGACTCGAAATAGTCGAACAGGTTGGCCACCAGCTGGCGGTTGTCCTCGATCACCAACAGACGCATGCACGAAACATCCACGGAAGTTCGTACCATGGTAGCGCTGCGCATGTCGGAATGCGGTCGCCCTGCGCCGGTTCCGACGCCTTTCCTACCCCTGCCACGTCAGAGTGGCCGTTTTGCTCCCGGAGCCTGCCGTGCCCGTAGCCCTGCCCCACCGCTGGCGCCTGCCCCTGTTGTGGCTGCTGATCATCGCTGCGTTGGCAGCCGGTATCGGCCTGCGCCAACCGCAGCCGCCGGACGAGCCGCGTTTCGTGCTGGCCGCCCGCACCATGGTCGAAAGCGGGCAATGGCTGCTGCCGCACCGGGGCATCGAGCTGTATGCGGAGAAGCCGCCGGTGTTCATGTGGCTGCAGGCCGCCGCCTACGAGGTGGTGGGCAGCTGGCAATGGTCGTTCCTGCTGCCCTCGCTGCTGGGCGCCCTGCTCAGCCTGTGGCTGGTATCGGACCTGGCGCGCCGGCTGTGGTCGCCACGACACGCGGTCTATGCCCTGGCCGCACTGTTCTGCACCCTGCAGTTCGGGCTGATGGCCAAGCGTGCGCAGATCGACATGGTGCTGGTGGGCATGACCACCGTGGCCCTGTGGGGACTGTTGCGACACCTGTGCGAGCGTCGCAACCTGCCGGCCCTGTGGTTGGCCGGCTTCGCCGCCGGCCTCGGCACGGTCACCAAGGGCGTGGGCTTCCTGCCGCTGCTGATGGTGCTGCCCTGGTTCGGCTGGTGGCTGTACCAGCGCCGTCGCGGCTACACGGTGGCGGGCCCGCATCCAGCCACCCTGTTGTGGCTGATCCCGGCCTTCCTGCTCGGCGTAGGTGTGTGGCTGGCGCCGCTGGGCTGGGCCCTGCTGCACTCGCCCAGCGCCGAACTGCAGGCCTACGCGCATGAACTGCTGTTCAAGCAGACCGGCACCCGTTATGCCAACGCCTGGCATCACCGGCAACCGGTCTGGTACTACCTGCAGGTGGTCCTCACGCTGTGGCTGCCGGGCAGCCTGCTGCTGCCGATGCTGTTCAGGCCCTGGTGGCGCCGCCTGCGCCGTGGCGACCGCCGCCAGTGGCTGCTGCTGGGCTGGGCGCTGCTGGTGCTGGTGTTCTTCAGCGCCAGCCCGGGCAAGCGCGAGGTGTACCTGCTGCCGATGCTGCCGGCGATGGCGTTGGCCGTGGCGCCGCTGCTGCCCGGACTGCTGCGCCGGCTGTGCGTACGCCGCTACCTGTTCGGCTACAGCGTGATGCTGATGCTGGCCACCGGCACACTGGGCGTGATGCTGTTGACCGAGCACCCCTGGGCGCTGGCGCAGCTGGAGCGGCGGGCGATGCCTGACACGCTGCTGCCGGTGCTGGGCGATGGGCTGCTGACCTTCGCCATCGCCCTGGCCACCCTGATCGTCTGGCTGCGGGTGCGTCGTGCGGCGACGCTGGTGCTGCTGACCCACGGCCTGCTGTGGATGCTCTACGGCCTGGTGCTGATCCCGGCGCTGGACCCCTATGCCTCGGCCTCGGCGTTGATGCGCCGGGTCGGTGCGCGGATCGGCCCGGACGCCGAGCTGGCGCTGGTCGCCTGGCGTGAGCAGAACCTGCTGCAGGCCGACCGCCCGGCACGCGAGTTCGGTTTCAAGCGGCCCTGGGCCGAGCAATGGCACGACGCCGGCCCGTGGCTGGCCGAGGCGCCTGACAAGCGCTGGCTGCTGGTGCTGGACGAGGCAATGAGCCCCTGCGTGGATCCGACCAAGGTGATCGATATCGGTGTTGCCAACAGGAATCGTTGGCAACTGCTTCCCGGTACGGCCTGGGACGCGCAGTGCCACGCCGAACGGGCCGGTGCGAACGCCGAAGAAGACTGAACGTTGGCACGCGCCGGGCAATCCTTAACCCGGCGCGAACGCGTGTCCGACCCTTCTCCGACATGCCGGTGACGAGCATGGGCGCGGATTCCCGAACCGCCCCTGCCCAGCATGCCCGTCCGTCCCATTGATTCGGTAGCGCCACTTGCAACATCGCCACTGGCGTCAAAATTTGCCGTAACTCACCTCTGGCTGCCTGTCGCGATCGCCCTGCCGGTGTTCACCCTGCTGATGGGTTTCGGCGGCGACCAATGGGTGGCCGATCACCTGTTCCGCCTCGAAGGGGGCCGCTGGGCGCTGCAGGATGCGTGGCTCACCCGCACGGTGGTGCACAAGGCCGGCAAGTGGCTCAGCACCGCCGCCGCACTGGTGGCGATCCTGCTGTGCTTCCATCACTGGCGGAAGGGGCGCGATCCCACGCTGCGCTGGGCGCTGCTTTATGTCGTGATTGCCATGGCCCTGGGCACCGGCGTGATCTCCCTGCTGAAGTCGCTGGTGCCGATGGAATGCCCCTGGGACCTGCTGCGCTACGGCGGGCATCAGCCTTTCATCGGTCTGTTCACCGCACGTCCTGCCGGCATGCAGGCACAGGCCTGCTTCCCGGCCGGCCATGCCAGTGCCGGTTACGCCTGGCTCTGCCTGTACTTCTTCGCGCTGCTGTGGCGGCCGTCCTGGCGCTGGGTCGGGCTGTGTATCGGCCTGGGCACCGGCCTGGTGTTCGGCATCAGCCAGCAGCTGCGGGGCGCCCATTTCCTTTCGCATGACGTTGCCACCGTGTTGATATGTTGGCTGCTGTCGCTGGGCCTGTACCTGATCGTCAAACGCGTCCTGATCCACCGTCAGCCAGACCGTCCTCACCGCCAGGAGGCAAACGCATGAGTGCATCGGTCCAACGTCCCGCGCGTTTTCCTGCGCTGGCCAACCTCCGCCACTGGCGGCCGCAGTTGTCCACCGAAGCGCTGATCGCGCTGACCAGCCTGTTCTTTGCGGTGGCCGGCAACGGTCTGTTCTGGCACAGCGCGATGGCCAGCCATCCGGGCAGCCTGCGCTACGCGCTGTCGCTGCTGTTGCTGCTGCTGGGCGCGCACGGCGTGCTGCTCGGCATCCTGGTCTGGCGCTGGAATGCCAAGGTGGTGATCAGTCTGTTGCTGCTGGTGACCGCATTCGCTGCGCACTACATGAGCCGCTACCACATCTATCTGGATGCGGACATGCTGCGCAATGTGCTGGCGACCGACCCCAAGGAAAGCCGCGAGCTGATGACCGTGTCGCTGGTATGGCCGGTGCTGCTTGTGGCGGTACTGCCGATGGCGGTGCTGTGGCGGGTGCAGCTGCGCCGCCGCAGCTGGGGCCGTAGTCTGCTGTGGCGCCTCGGCTTCCTGGTGGTGGCCGCAGTAACCGCACTGGGGGGTGCGCTGATCTCGTTCCAGGACGTCTCGGCGCTGATGCGCAATCAGCGCGAAGTGCGTTATCTGGCTACACCGGCCAACGTGCTGCTGGGCATGCCGCGCGCACTGCGTGGCGACAACCCGGTGCAGCGCGCGCCGAAGCTCCCGATCGGCATCGATGCCAAGGCCACCCCGCGTGCGCCGGCCAGCAAGCCGCGCCTGCTGGTGATCGTGATGGGCGAGACCGTGCGTGCGCAGAACTGGGGCCTCAATGGCGGCCGCAACACCACGCCGGAGCTGGCCCAGGCCAGCGTGATCAATTTCCCGGACATGCATTCCTGCGGCACCAGCACCGAGGTCTCGCTGCCGTGCCTGTTCTCACCGTGGGGCCGCCACGACTACGACGAGAAGAAGATCCGTGCGCACCAGTCGCTGCTGCACGTACTGAACCGCGCCGGCATCGTGCCGCTGTGGCGTGACAACCAGTCCGGCTGCAAGGGCGTGTGCGAGAACCTGGATTTCCAGTCACTGTCCGATGCGACCACGCCGGGCCTGTGCGCGGACGGTCGTTGCATGGACGAGATCCTGCTGCAGGATCTGGCCACCCAGGTGCGCGCCCGGCCCGGTGACCGCGTGGTGGTGCTGCACCAGCTGGGCAACCACGGCCCGGCCTATTTCGAGCGCTATCCGGCTGCCTTCGCCCGCTTCAAGCCAACCTGCGACACCCGTGACATCGGCCGCTGCTCGCGCGAAGAGATCACCAACAGCTACGACAACGCGGTGCTGTATACCGATCACTTCCTGACCAAGACCATCGGCACGCTGCAGGGTATGCAGGATTACGACACGGCGATGATCTACCTGTCCGACCACGGCGAGTCGCTGGGCGAGAAGGGCCTGTTCCTGCACGGTGTGCCGTATGCGATCGCCCCGGCCGAGCAGACCCGGGTGCCGATGACGATGTGGTTCTCGCCGGGCTTCGCCAGCAGTCGCGGGCTGGATCTGCAGTGCGTGCGCAAGCGCTCGGCGGCGTATACCGACCACGACAACCTGTTCCCGTCGGTGCTGGGGCTGATGGAGGTGAAGACGGCGCTGTACGAACGCGACCGCGACGTGTTCGCCAACTGCGAGCGTTGAGGGTTGTTCGGCAGGGCTTGCAGCCCTGCACCTGCAGAGGCAACGGCCGAAGCAACGGCCGAAGCAACAGCAGAAGCTGGCTTCCTGTGGGTAGACGGGGTGGGTCCGGTGGCGGGAGACGCCGTAAACCCATCCATGGGGGCTTGGCCGCGGCATCCATGCCGCGGACACTCCCGCCACCGGACCCACCCCGCCTTCGACGGTTTTCCGCGAGCGGTTGGAATGACCTTGGGGTCAGATCCGTTTTCCGGAGGAAAACGGATCTGACCCCATTTTGATTGTCGATACCTGACAGATGTGTCGACCAAGGTCGACACCTACCCACAGCACACGGAATCTGTCGGAGGTGGGGCGGTGTGGGTTTGCAGGACCGTTGGCGCCATGGGCCCGAGGCATGCCTCGGGCG
The DNA here is from genome assembly GCF_023518235.1 of Stenotrophomonas maltophilia. Lineage (NCBI taxonomy): Bacteria > Pseudomonadati > Pseudomonadota > Gammaproteobacteria > Lysobacterales > Lysobacteraceae > Stenotrophomonas > Stenotrophomonas maltophilia. The sequence continues at coordinate 4,572,844 of NZ_CP090423.1, read as the reverse complement.
GGTTGGGCAGGACGCCCCAACCCCGGTCTTGCCGTGTGCGCAGGACAGCGCACACGAGCAAGGCGCCATCGAGCCCCCATGGATGGGTTTACGGCGTGTCCTGCAAGCCCACACCGCCCCGCCATCCCACGGATAGCCCGCTGTTGCTGTTGCTTCGGCCTTTGCCCTTGCTTGAAGGCCTCTGCGGGTGCCGGGCGCGGCCCGGCCGACTTCCGCCACTTGCGGTGGCAGCGCCTGCCCACTAGCCTTCGGCCGTCGTTCACCACCCAAGGATCGCCCGTGAAACACCGTCATCTCCTGCTGGCCTCGGCAATCGCCGCCGCCACGCTGGCCCTGGCCGCCTGCAAGAAGGAACCCAGCCCAGGCACCGACACCGCCAGCAGCAGCACCCCGGCCGGCGAAACCGCCGACCAGTTCGTGGCCCGCATCAATGCCGAATTCAAGGCCGCCTACCCGGAGATGACCTCGGCCCAGTGGCTGTCCTCCACCTACATCAACAGTGATTCGGAACGCATCGCGGCCAAGGCCAACGAGCGCTCGCTGACCCAGCTCAACAGCTGGATCGAACAGGCCGCCAGGTTCGATGGCAAGCCGATGAGCGAGGACAGCAAGCGAGCGATCCACCTGCTGAAGCTGATGTCCTCGATGCCGGCGCCGCGCGACCCGGCCAAGCTGGCCCAGCTGACCCAGATCGCCACCCGCATGGAAGGCAGCTACGGTGCCGGCAAGTACTGCACCGACGCCAACGATCCGAGCTCCTGCCGACAGCTGGGCGAACTGGAGCAGGTGCTGGCGCGCAGCCGCGACTACGACAAGCAGCTCGATGCCTGGCAGGGCTGGCACAGCACCACCAAGAGCATGCGCGGCGACTACCAGACCTTCGTCAGCCTGGTGAACGAAGGCGCCAAGGGCATGGGCTTCACCGATGCCGGGCAGATGTGGCGCAGTGGCTACGACATGCCGCCGGAGCAGATCGGTCCGGAAACCGACCGCCTGTGGGATCAGGTCAAGCCGATGTACGAGCAGCTGCACTGCTACGCACGCGGCAAGCTGGACAAGACCTACGGCAAGGACAAGGCCGAAGTGGGCAACGGCCTGATCGCCGCGCACCTGCTCGGCAACATGTGGCAGCAGGACTGGTCGAACCTGTGGGACCAGCTGGAACCGTACCCGGGTGCCGGCAGCCTGGACATCACCGCCGCACTTGAGAAGCAGTACCAGACCAACTTGAGCGCCGCGCTGGCCAAGGCCGGCAAGGACGCCAACGTCGCCGCGCAGTACAAGGCGCAGCGCGAGGCCGAACTGCGTACCGCCAAGCAGATGACCGAGCGCGCGCAGGACTTCTACGTGTCGCTGGGCATGCCGTCGCTGCCGCAGTCGTACTGGGACAAGACCCAGTTCATCAAGCCCGATGACCGCGACGTGGTCTGCCACGCCAGCGCCTGGGACATGAACATGGAAGGCGACGTGCGCACCAAGATGTGCATCAAGCCGAACGAAGAAAACTTCACCACCATCTACCACGAGCTGGGCCACATCTATTACGACCTGGCCTACAACCCGCTGCCGCCGCTGTTCCAGGGCGGTGCCAACGATGGCTTCCACGAAGCGATCGGCGACACCATCGTGCTGGCGATGACGCCCAAGTACCTCAGCTCGATCGGTCTGGTCGACGCACCGACCGAAAGCCGTGAGGCGGTGATCAACAACCAGATGCGCATGGCGCTGTCGGGCGTGTCGTTCCTGCCGTTCGGGCTGATGATCGATCGCTGGCGCTGGGGCGTGTTCGACGGTTCGATCACCGCCGACAACTACAACAAGGCCTGGTGGGACCTGAAGGCCAAGTACCAGGGCGTGGCCCCGGCCAGCACCCGTGGCGAAGAATTCTTCGACCCGGGCGCGAAGTACCACGTGCCGGGCAACACCCCGTACACCCGCTACTTCCTGGCGCGCATCCTGCAGTTCCAGTTCTACAAGGGCCTGTGCGACGCGTCCGGCTACAAGGGCCCGCTGCATGAGTGCACCTTCTACGGCAACAAGGAAGCCGGCCAGAAGTACTGGGCGATGCTGAGCAAGGGTGCCAGCCAGCCGTGGCAGGCGACGCTGAAGGAACTGACCGGCACCGACAAGCTCGATGCCGGCCCGATGATCGAGTACTTCACCCCGGTCAATGAGTGGCTGAAGCAGCAGAACGAAGGCCAGATGTGCGGCTGGCAGGCCAACGCGGCGCCGGCGGCGAAATGAAAGAAGGGGCGGATCCGCAAGGATCCGCCCCTTTCCGATAGTGCCGGCCGCTGGCCGGCACTACCGCGAGGTGGATCAGCTGTTCTTCTTCGCCCCCATCGCCGCGGCCAGCTCGGCCTTGAATTCCTCGAAGGTCTGGCCCTTCTCCTTGGCTTCGGCCTGTGCGGCATCGCGCAACGCGTCCGAATACATCAGGCGCACCGGCGTGCCATTGCGTTCGTGCAGCTCACCGGCCTGCATGATCAGCGCCAGTACCTGCGCAGCGCTCCCGCTGTGGCCGGCAATGCGCCCATCCATTCCCAGCACCCATTCACCGTCGCGGCGCACGACACCGGCCAGCAGGGTGCGCTGCGCGTCGCGCAGTTCGGCATGCGGTTCAACCGGCGACGCCTGCGCAGCGGCCTTGTTGGCGGCCTGCTTTTCCTGGCGACGGCGTTGGTCGCGGCGGGTCTTGGAGCTGGTGGACATGGTGCGGTACCGCTGCGAAAGGGGGGCGCAAGGATAGCGCACCCCGCCCGCCACGCCGCTTCACACCCCTCAGTCCAGCACTTTGCCGTGCCGCCAATAGCCCATGAAGGTGATCGCACGACGGTCCAGGCCGCAGTCGCGGACCAGATGGCGACGGATCGCCATCACCGCCCCGGCCTCGCCTGCCACCCAGGCATACAGCGGCCCGGCGACGCTGGCATCAGCCTGCTCCCACAGGATCTGCGCGTCGACATCGATCTCCTCCAGTTGGTCATCGGCGGACACCGCCGAGGCCGCCGCCAGCCGCGCCTGCACCGCCTGCAACAGCGGCTGACCGTGGGCCGCCTGACCACGCGGCAACCAGACCAGCTCGGCCGTGGCCGGCGCCTTCAACGGCACCGCATCGCCGGCCTGGGCGACCTCCAGCAGCGCCAGCGTGCGCGGCGGATCGGCCAGCGCGGCCAGTTCCTCGAGGATGCCGGCCACTGCCGGCAGCGCGGTTTCATCGGCCACCAGCAGCACTTGGCCGACACCGGCCGGCGGCTTCCATTCCCAGCCTTCGCTGCTTTCGGCGCAATCGGCATCGGGCGCCAGCAGCACCACGCGGTCGCCTGGCCGCGCATGAATGGCCCAGCGCGAGGCCGGCCCGGTCTCGCCATGAATGACGAAATCGACGTCGACCTCGCCCTGCTCGGCGCGCAGCTGGCGGATGGTGTAGGTGCGCATCGGCGGGCGCTGGTCGTCCGGCAGGGCCCGATAGCGCGGGTACCAGTCTTCGCCGCTGGGCACCTGCGGTACGTCCTGGCCGGGCAAGGGGAAGAACACCTTGATGCGCTGGTCCGGGCCTTCGGTCTTCATCCGCGCCACGTCGGCACCGGTGAACACCATGCGGTCCAGGGAAGGGGAAAGAACGCGGCGCTCCTTCAGCGCCACCTCGAACAGGCGGTAGGTCTGCTGCGCAGCCATGGGGGAACCTCATGCGACGACATCGGATCGGCTGGCGGTCGTGCACCCACGCACTGGCTGGCTGGAGTCTCCAGCCTAGTCCGGTCGTTCCCCGTCGCAAGCGATCCGGGCAGCGCGGCCTGCCCTACCCCTGCGCGCTGCTCAATGGCCCGTGCAGGCCGCCTGTGCCGCGCGCTCACGCTGGTGTTCCCAGAACCAGAACACGAAGCCGGCGGCGAAGAACGCGGCCTGGCCCAATGCCAGGTGCAGCGGGCTGGCACTGAGCAGCGGCGACACCACGCCGGCCACCACGGTGCTGATCATCAGCTGCACGAAGGCCTGCAGCGACGAGGCCAGGCCACGCTGGTGCGGGTACATGTCCAGCACCGCCAGCGCCAGGATCGGGAAGATCAACGCCATGCCCATGCCGCCCAGGAAGATCGGCAGTACCGCCCACGGCAGCACGAACTGCGGCGCCAGCGCCACGTAGCCGACGTTGAGCAGCACCGACAGCGCGCACAGGCCGAAACCGATGGCGACCTGGCGCGTCGGCGTGGTGTGGCCGGCCATGCGCCCGGACAGGAACGAGCCGGTGGTCATGCCACCAATGGTGGGAATGAACAGCCAGGCGAAACCGCCCTCGCCCAGATGCAGGTGCTGCATCACGAACACCGGCGCCGAGGAGATGTACAGGAAGATGCCGCCGAAGCCGATGCTGCCGGCCAGCGCCAGGCGCAGGAAGCGCGGGTTGAAACCGATGCGCACGTAGTCGCGCAGCAGGGTGCGCGGCGACAACGGCACCCGCGCGTGCTCGGGATGGGTTTCCGGAAGGAAGCGCGCGGTGGCCGCCAGCAGCACCAGCCCGAACACCACCAGGAACCAGAAGATCAGCGGCCAGCCGGCACCGCTGAGCAGGATCCAGCCACCGATGATCGGCGCGATCGCCGGCGCGATGCCGAACAACATCGACACCTGGCTCATCAGTCGCTGCGCGTCGTGGCCGTGGTACAGGTCGCGGATCACCGCGCGGCCGACGATCATGCCCACGCCCGCCGACAGGCCCTGCAGCGCGCGGAAGGCCAGCAGCGTGCTCAGGTCGGTGGACAGCGCGCAACCGACCGAGGCGCCGACAAACACCACCAGGCCACCGAGGATCACCCGCTTGCGCCCCCAGGCGTCGGACAGCGGGCCGTGCGCCAGGCTCATCAGGCCGTAGAACAACAGGTACACGCTGATGGTCTGCTGCACCGCCACCTCGTCCACCGCCAGGCGCTGGGCCAGCTGCGGGAAGGCCGGGAAGATGGTGTCGATCGAGAACGGACCGAACATGGCCAGGCCGGCGAGCAGCAGGGCCATGCGGCGGGTGGAAGGAGCAACAGCGGCGGTCATGGAAAAGGTGTCCGGCAGGGCCATGCGCGGCACGCACGGCCGGCGCCGGTCCCCTTGCGGCAGGGACGGCGCCAGATGAATACGAGAATCCGGCCATCATAGGTGGGGATTGCACGCGATGCCATGCAGCGCTGCACAAAACGCACGACCGGGCCATCGGCCATTCAGGCACGGCGGCACCGACCGGCGGCCGCCGGCGGGCCCGCAACGGGCTATAATCGCCGGGCAACACGGTGGGAGAAGCGGAACACCGCTGCCGAAGGCGCAACGCCCGTAATCGCTCAGGCCCGATACCACCCGTAACACAACTCTGGAGAGACCGGTTCGATCCGGCGCCGAAGGGGCACGAAGCTGCGGTTTTCTGCGCTTTTAAACTCTCAGGCAAAAGGACAGAGGGGCGCCCCGCAGACCGCCGACCGGCGGCTTGTGCCCGTGCGTGTGCCCTTTCCTGACGGATCCTTCGCCATGTCCCAGAACACCCCTTCCCTGCGTGAGCTCGAGCATCATTCCGCGTTCGTCGAGCGCCACATCGGCCCCAACGATGCCGAGATCGCGCAGATGCTCGACGTCGTCGGCCACGCGTCGCTGGATGCGATGACCGATGCCATCGTGCCGGCCAAGATCAAGTCACCGGCGCCGCTGGCGCTGCCGCAGTCGATGACCGAAGTGCAGGCACTGGCCAGGATCCGTGCGATCGCTGACAAGAACACCGTGCTGCGCAGCTTCATCGGCCAGGGCTACTACGGTACCCACACGCCGAACGTGATCCTGCGCAACATCCTGGAAAACCCGGCCTGGTACACCGCCTACACCCCGTACCAGGCGGAAATCTCGCAGGGCCGCATGGAAGCGCTGATCAACTTCCAGACCCTGTGCGCCGACCTGACCGGCATGGAGATCGCCAACGCCTCGCTGCTGGACGAAGCCACCGCCGCCGCCGAAGCGATGACCCTGGCCAAGCGTTCGGCCAAGTCGAAGTCGGACACCTTCTTCGTGCACGATGCCGTGCACCCGCAGACCCTGGAACTGCTGCGCACGCGCGCCGAGCCCATGGGCATCGTGCTGCGCGTCGGCACCCCGGCCGAGGCCCTGGAAGCCGAAGCGTTCGGCCTGCTGCTGCAGTACCCGGATACCTTCGGCCAGGTCGGCGACTACAAGGCGCTGGTCGATGCCGTGCACGCACGCGGCGGCCTGGTGGCCGTGGCCACCGACCTGCTGGCCCTGACCCTGCTGGCCGCCCCGGGCGAATGGGGCGCGGACATCGTGGTCGGCAACAGCCAGCGTTTCGGCGTGCCGTTCGGCTTCGGTGGCCCGCACGCCGCCTTCATGGCCTGCCGTGACGCCTACAAGCGCTCGATGCCCGGCCGCCTGATCGGCGTGTCCATCGATGCGCAGGGCAACCCGGCCTACCGCCTGACCCTGCAGACCCGCGAGCAGCACATCCGCCGCGAGAAGGCCACCTCCAACATCTGCACCGCGCAGGTGCTGCTGGCGGTGATGGCCTCGATGTACGCCGTCTACCACGGCCCGGACGGCCTGACCCGCATCGCCCGCCGCACCCACCGCCTGGCCTCGATCCTGGCCGCAGCGCTGCGCAATGCCGGTGTGCAGGTCGGTGGCGACTTCTTCGACACCCTGCACATCACCGGCGTGCACGCCGATGAGATCCACGCCAAGGCGCGCGCCGCCGGCTACAACCTGCGTGCGATCGACAGCGACTCGGTGGGCATCAGCCTGGACGAGACCACCACCCGCGCCGACGTGGTTGCGCTGGCTGCGGTGTTCGGTGCCCAGGCCGACGTCGACGCGCTCGATGCCAGCACCGTCGATGCACTGCCGGCCGGCCTGCTGCGCCAGTCCGCGTTCCTGACCCACCCGGTGTTCAACACCCACCACAGCGAACACGAACTGCTGCGCTACCTGCGTTCGCTGGCCGACAAGGACCTGGCGATGGACCGCACGATGATCCCGCTGGGTTCGTGCACCATGAAGCTCAACGCCACCGCCGAGATGATCCCGGTGACCTGGCCGGAGTTCTCGCAGATCCATCCGCTGGTGCCGGCCGACCAGGCGCTGGGTTACAAGGAACTGATCGACACGCTGGAAGCGATGCTGGTCGAATGCACCGGCTACGACGCGGTGAGCCTGCAGCCGAACTCCGGCGCGCAGGGCGAGTACGCCGGCCTGCTGGCGATCCGCGCCTACCACCGCTCGCGCGGCGAAGGCCACCGCGACATCTGTCTGATTCCCGATTCGGCGCACGGCACCAACCCGGCTTCGGCACAGATGTGCGGCATGAAGGTGGTGGTGACCAAGACCGATGCCAACGGCAACGTCGACGTCGAAGACATCCGCGTCAATGCCGAGAAGTACAGCGACCGTCTGGCCGCGATCATGATCACCTACCCGTCCACGCACGGCGTGTTCGAGGAAGAAGTGGTCGAGATCTGCGAGATTATCCACCAGCACGGCGGCCAGGTGTACACCGACGGCGCCAACATGAACGCCCTGGTCGGCGTGGCCAAGCCGGGCAAATGGGGTTCGGACGTTTCGCACCTGAACCTGCACAAGACCTTCTGCATTCCGCACGGCGGCGGCGGTCCGGGCGTGGGCCCGTGCGCGGTCAAGGAGCACCTGGCACCGTTCCTGCCGGGCAAGCTGGGCGACAACGGCCCCGTCGGCATGGTCAGTGCGGCCAGCTTCGGCAGCGCCTCGATCCTGCCGATCAGCTGGATGTACATCGCCATGATGGGCAGCGAAGGCCTGCGCAAGGCCACCCAGGTCGCGCAGCTCAATGCCAACTACATCGCCAAGCGCCTGGCCCCGCACTTCAAGACCCTGTACACCGGCCGCAACGGTCTGGTCGCGCATGAGTGCATCCTGGACGTGCGCCCGCTGGAGAAGACCAGCGGCATCGGCGCCGAAGACGTGGCCAAGCGCCTGATCGACTTCGGCTTCCACGCCCCGACCCTGAGCTTCCCGGTGGCCGGCACGCTGATGGTCGAGCCGACCGAGAGCGAATCGCTGCACGAGCTGGACCGCTTCATCGACGCGATGATCCAGATCCGCGAGGAAATCAGCGCGATCGAAGACGGCCGCCTGGACCGCGAGGACAACCCGCTGAAGAACGCGCCGCACACTGCTACCGCAGTGACCGCCAGCGAGTGGACCCACGCTTACCCGCGCGAACTGGCCGCCTTCCCGCTGGCCAGCCTGAAGCAGAGCAAGTACTGGCCGCCGGTGGCACGCGTGGACAACGTGTACGGCGACAAGAATGTGATGTGCGCCTGCATCCCGGTCGATGCCTACAAGGATGATGAAGTCGAGGCGTAATCCTTCGACCCATCGGAAATGAAAACGGCCCGCGCGAGCGGGCCGTTTTCATAAGGGCGTGTGGACCAAGGTCCACACCCACAACAGGTCGATCACGGGTCCGGCATCTGTCCCAGGCTCAACTGCCACGACACGCCGTAGCGGTCCTGCACCCAGCCATAGCGGTTGCTGAAATCGTAGTCGCCCACCGGCATCAGCCAGTGCCCGCCCTCGCCCAGCACGCGCGCGGCGCGTTCGAACTGTTCGGCGCCGGAGCACTCGACGAACAACGAGATCGACGGGCTGAAAGTGAAGTCGTGCACATCCAGGCTGTCGAAGCACAGGTAGTGGGTGCCACCGAGCAGGAAGATGGCCTGGCGCACCTGCCCGGGTACGCCGGCACCGAGCCCCTCCGGGTGCCGTTGCAGGGCCAGCAGGCGGAAATCGGCAAAGGCCTCGGCGTACAGGGCCAGAGCGGCCTCGGCCTGGCCGGTGAACATCAGGAACGGACGGCTGCGCAGCATGCGGTACTCCCGGTCGACGGGCCGATGACGGCCTACGCGATCAGCATCGCACGGCCCATGTATGCCTGCTGTAGAGCCGAGCCCATGCTCGGCTGGCGACCACGCAAACAGCAGCCGACCATAGGGTCGGCTCTACAGGAAATTCGGCGACCGCAGCCGACCGTGGGGTCGGCTCTACAACGGCAATCACGCCTCGCGCATGCGCCGTGCGATGGCACTGCCAGCGGCGATCGTGGCCGTCAGCGCCACCATCGACAGGAACTGCAGGCGGGTATGCGCCTCGCTCAGCAGCAGGCCGAAGATCAGCGCCAGGATGCCCAGCGCGCACACCGTCAGCCACGGGAAACCGGCCATGCGGAACGGCAGGCGGGTGCCAAGGCGGTCGGCACGGCGACGCAGCACCAGCTGCGAGACCAGCGACAGCGTCCACACCAGCAGGCAGGTGGAACCGACGATGTTGAGCAGGACCGGCAGCACCCGGTCCGGGAACAACAGTTCCATCACGGTGGCGGCGAAACCGAACAGCACGCTGGCCAGCACGGCGATCACCGGCACCTGGCGCGGATCGGTCCAGCCCAGCACCGCCGGCGCTTCGCGGCGCTGGGCCAGCGAGTACATCATCCGCGAGGCGCCGTAGAGGTTGGCGTTGAGCGCCGACAGCAGCGCGATCACCGCAATCAGCGTGATGGCGGTACCGGCGCCCGGGATGCGGGCGATATCCAGCACCGCGGCGAACGGCGACTTCAGCGCCTCGCTGGTCCACGGCACCACCGCGATGATCACGCTCAGCGAGCCGATGTAGAACACCAGGATGCGCCAGGCCACAGTGCGGATGGCACGGGCGATGCTGCGTTCGGGATCTTCGGTCTCGGCTGCCGCCACCGCCACGATCTCGGTGCCGCCGAAGGCGAACACCACCACCAGCAGCGCCGCGCCGATACCGGCCAGGCCCTTCGGCGCGAAACCGCCGTGTTCGGTGAAGTTGCTCAGGCCCGGTGAGGTGACCTGCGGCAGCCAGCCCATCAGCAGCGCCACGCCGATGGCAATGAAGGCCAGGATCGCCGCCACCTTGAGGATGGCGAACCAGAATTCGAACTCGCCGAAGTTCTTCACCCCGAGCAGGTTGATGGCGGTGAAGAACAGCATGAAGGCCAACGCCGCCATCGGCACCGGTATGGCCGGCCAGACGGTGGCCAGCAGCCCGGCCGCCCCCACCGCCTCGGCGGCGATCACGATCACCAGTTGCACCCACCACAACCAGCCGACGGTAGCGCCCGCAGTGGCGCCCATGGCATCGGCGGCATACACCGAGAACGCGCCGCTGGTGGGTTTGGCCGCCGCCATCTCGCCCAGGGCGTTCATCACGATGATCACCAGCGCGCCGGCGACCAGATAGGAGACCAATACCGCCGGACCGGCCGCCTGCACACCCACGCCCGAGCCGAGAAACAGGCCGGCGCCGATGGCGCTGCCCAGCCCCATCATGATCAGCTGGCGCGGCTTGAGCGAATGCCCGAGGCGGGACGATGAAGCGGACGGAGTCGAATTGGGCATCGGCGGGGCTGGCGGCGGCTACAGGGGCGACACCTTACCCTGTCCCACGCCTGCACGGATAGGCGCAGCGCAGCAGGTGGCTCAGGCCAGCGCAGGCTCGCCGACGTTGCCACCGATACGGGCCCGGTAGGCACGGGGCGAGAAACCGGTTTCAGCCTTGAACTTACGGGTGAAGGCGCTCTGGTCACTGAAACCGCAGGCCTGGCCGATGCAGGCGATGCTGTCGTCGCCATGCAGCAGGTGCATCGCCATCTGGATCCGCAGCCGGGTCAGCACCTGCTGCGGGGTCATCTGGAACACCTTGCGGAAGCTGCGCTCAAGCTTGGACAGCGAAAAGCCGGTGATGTCCAGCAGGGTCTGCATCCGCACGTTCTCGGCGTAGTGCGCGTTGAGATGGGCCAGCGCCAGCCGCAGCTGCTCGTACTGGCTGCCCAGGCTGTCCTTCTGGCCGAGGTCGCGGGAAATGCCGATCAAGCCCTCGATGGCCCCATCGACCACCAGCGGGCGCTTGCAGGTCAGGCACCAGCCCGGTTCGCGGTTGGCGAACAGATGCAGTTCCATCAGGTTCTCGATGACCTCGCCGGACAACACGCGGGCGTCCTGGTCCACGTAGTCCGCGCTCAACCCGGTCGGGTAGATCTCTGCCGCAGTGCGCCCGATCACGTCCTTGCGCGCGCGCAGGCCCAGCCGCCGCAGCATGGTCTGGTTGACGTGGGTGTAACGCCCCTGGCGGTCCTTCATGAAGAACAGCACGTCCGGGATGGCGTCGAACAGGGCTTCGATGTCGGTGGGCTCGACTCGCATGCGGCAAGCATACCCGAGCCTGCTTTTGCCCGTACGTTCACCCGCGGCGGACCCTGGGTTAACGGCCATGGGGCGACTGTCAGTCTTTCTTTGTCCTTCGATCCCGGAGCTCCCGATGGCCGCCAGCAAGCAGACCGGCAAGCGTGCACCCACCCCGTCCCCCAGCCAGCGCCGCGGCGAAGGCGACGAACTGCATCTGCACGCCGGCGGCACGCACCCGCCCATGACCACCGCCCAGGGCATCCCGGTTGCCGACAACCAGAATTCGCTGCGCCAGGGGCCACGCGGCCCCACCCTGCTGGAAGATTTCATCCTGCGCGAGAAGATCACCCACTTCGACCATGAGCGCATTCCCGAGCGCATCGTGCACGCGCGCGGCAGCGCCGCCCATGGCTACTTTCAGTTGACCCGGTCGCTGGGCAAGTACACCCGCGCCCGCGTGCTCACCGAGGTGGGCACGAAGACGCCTGTGTTCACCCGCTTTTCCACCGTGGCCGGCGGCGCCGGTTCGGTCGACACCCCGCGTGACGTGCGCGGCTTCGCGGTGAAGTTCTACACGCCGGAAGGCAACTGGGACCTGGTGGGCAACAACATCCCGGTGTTCTTCATCCAGGACGCGATGAAATTCCCCGACCTGGTGCACGCGGTGAAGATGGAACCGGACCGCGCCTTCCCCCAAGCGGCCAGCGCGCACGACACGTTCTGGGATTTCATTTCGCTGATGCCCGAATCGATGCACATGATCATGTGGGCGATGAGCGACCGCGCCATTCCGCGGTCCCTGCGCATGATAGAAGGCTTCGGCGTGCACAGCTTCCGCCTGTTGAACGAGGCCGGCGATTCCACCTTCGTCAAGTTCCACTGGCGGCCGAAACTGGGCATCCAGTCCACCGTCTGGGACGAAGCGCTGAAGCTGCAGGCCGCCGACAATGACTTCCACCGTCGCGACCTGTTCGAGGCCATCCAGCGCGGCGACTTCCCCGAATGGGAACTGGCCGTGCAGCTGTTCAGCGAGGAAGACGCCGAAGCGTTCCCGTTCGACCACCTGGACCCGACCAAGATCATTCCCGAATCGCTGGTGCCGCTGCAGGTGATCGGCAGGATGGTGCTGGACCGCTGGCCGGACAATTTCTTCGCCGAAACCGAGCAGGTGGCATTCTGCCCGGCCAACGTGCCGCCGGGCATCGACTTCAGCAACGACCCGCTGCTGCAGGGGCGCCTGTTCTCGTATCTGGATACGCAGCTGATCCGGCTGGGCGGCCCGAACTTCCACCAGATTCCGGTCAATGCGCCCAAGTGCCCCTTCGCCAACCACCAGCGCGATGGGCACATGCAGATGCAGGTGCCGAAGGGGCGCGTGGCATATGACCCCAGTTCGTTGGAAGACGACAGCCCGCGCGAGACGCAGGCTGGTTTCCGCAGCCACGCCACGGCCGACGACGGACGCAAGGGGCGCACCCGTGCAGAGAGCTTCGCCGACCATTACAGCCAGGCGCGCGCGTTCTTCCGCAGCCTGGAAAAGCCCGAGCAGGCACACCTCGCCTCGGCGCTGGTGTTCGAATTGTCGAAGGTGGAAACGCTGAAGGTGCGCGTGCGTACGATCAGCCATCTGCGCAACATCGATGAATCGCTGGCCAAGCGCGTGGCCGACGGACTGGCGCTGGCAGACCTGCCCGAACCCGCGCCGACCGCAACGCCGGCACGCGACATGCCCGCCATTCCCGAAGTGCGCATCATCGGCCGTACCAAGGACACGCTGCAGGGGCGCTGCATCGGCATCCTGTTCGACGAAGGCTCGGATGCGGGGTTGATCGCCAGCCTGCGCAAGGCCGCGCAGAAGGCCGGCGCCGAGGTGAAGCTGGTCGCGCCGAAGGTGGGCGGCGCGCGCCTGAGCGATGGCAAGGTGCAGGCCGCCGACGGCCAGTTGGCCGGCACGCCGTCGGTGCTGTTCGATGCGGTGGCGGTGGTGCTCAGCGCAGACGCCGCCAAAGGGCTGGTCAAGGAAGCGGCCGCGGTGGAGTTCGTCAGCCATGCCTGGGCCCATCTCAAGGCGATCGCCTGCGATGCGGGTGGCCAGGCGCTGTTGAAGGCCGCGCGCGTGGGCAACGATGCCGGCATCGTCGAGGCCGAGGACGCCAAGGGTTTCCTGGCTGCCGCGGCCACCCGCCAGTGGGCGCGCGAACCCAAGCTGCGCCTGCTGGCCTGAATCATCCTTCCCGGAGAAACGACATGTCCCAGGGTGATAAATCTGCCTACACCGACAAGCAGAAGCGCCAGGCCGAACATATCGAGGAAAGCGAGCGCGCGCGCGGCGCGAGTGAAAGCACCGCCGAGCGCATCGCCTGGGCCACCGTCAACAAGCAGGATGGCGGTGGCAAGCGCAGTGGCAGTGGCCGCAAGAGCAAACGCTAGCCAACGGCGCGTCAGCCCGGCAGCGCCCTCACCCAGCTGGACACCACGGTGGCGGCCGCGTCGGTGCGCGCCTGCAACAGGAAGTGCGGCCCTTCCAGGGTGACATGCCGGGCGTCCGGCAGCAGCGCCTGCAGTTCGGCCACACTGGGCGGCCACAGCAGGCGGTCCTGGCGGGCCTGCAGACACAACGTCGGCACCGCGATGCGTGGCAGCGCCTGGCGCGCATCCACGCGCAGGGTGGCTGCGGCGCGCTGGCGCAGTGTGGCTGCAGGCACCTGGGCCAGCGCGAGGCGCAGCTCACGCAGGGTCTGCCGGCTGCGCCAGCGCCCCAGCAGCAGCTGCGACAGCAGCAGCAACGGTGGCATCGGCCAGGCGGGCGCGAGCAACGCCGCACCTGCAGCCGGAACCGGCAAAGGCCTGCGCGCGAACGTGGTGCACAGCGCCAGTCCGCGCAGCGCGGGTGGCGCCTCGGCCGCCAACTGCATGGCCAGCGGGCCGGCGAACGATTCACCCAGCAGCACGAACGGCTGGCTGGGCAGCTGCGGGCGCAGCAGTTGCAGCAGGCTGGCGTAGTCCTGCGGGCCGTTGCTGGGCAAGGCCAGCGCGCGGGTGGGCACACCGTGCGCCCGCACGGCGGCCAGGAAGGCGACAGACAGCTGGCCGGTGCCGTCCAGCCCCGGCAGCATGACCAGGCAGGGCGGCACCGCGCCGGTCAACGTGGCGCCCCAGACGCGGGTGCGGCCGGCGCGGGCGTGCGCACCGCCACCGGCAGCGCCTGCAGCGTGCGCACCGCTGCGATTGGAATGGCTTCGGCACGCCGCTGCTGCGGCCACCAGACGAACAGGAAAGCGCTGCTGGAGCCCAGAAGGCGGGCACTGCCCGGCAGCGGCGCCGGGTCGCCGTTGAGTTGCAGGCGGATCACCTCGCCCTTGCCATGACTTCGGATCTGCTGCCCGCGCACCTGCACGTAGTTGGCCGCGCCGATGGCCATGAAAGCGGCCACGGCCAGGGTCATCGCCGTCAGGGGCCGCAGCCCGATGCCCTCCCAGCTGGTCAGGAACGAACGCCGGAGCAGCACCCTCCAGATCCAGCTGCGTCCACGCAGCTGCTCCAGCTTGGCGGCATTGCGCATGCGCAGCGTTTCCGGCCAGCTCGCCACCAGCACCACCAGCACCACCAGCAGCCCCAGCGCCAGCAGCAGCACATAGGCGGGGTCGCGGATACCGGCAACCAGGAAATCACTGGGCTGCATGTAGTCCAGGATCGACAGCTCGAACCCGCGGTAGAACCAGAAGCTGCACCACAGGCCCAGTGCTGACACCAGCAGATAGGCCACGCTGAACAGCAGCGCCGGTTCGCGGCGCATGCGGCGCACCATCTGCATCACCGCCGAATCATCATCGCCGCCGGTCAGCGGCAGCATCGACCAGTCGGTCGGTCCTTCCGGTGGCGCGACGGCGGCCACCTCCATGCCCTGCACCCTCGGCACGTCGCCATAGGCGCCTTCTGGTTCCCTGCTGTCCATGCCACCCCCTTTTTCCTGCGAGCATCGCCGAAAAAGGGGGCGTGCGGTAGAGTCGAGCTCGCTCGACTGCTCTCGATCTCCGTACACAGGCAGTCGAGCAAGCTCGACTCTACCGTTGCCTACCGGTCAGGCCGCGCGCGCCACCGCGGCGCGTGCAGCAGCGCCCTGCTCCAGCTGAAACACCGACACCGAGGTGGTCAGCGCATGCGCCTGCTCTTCCAGCGCGCGGCTGGCGGCGGTGGCTTCTTCCACCAGCGCAGCGTTCTGCTGGGTCACCTGATCCATCTGCACCACCACCTGGTTGACCTGCTCGATGCCAGCCGCCTGTTCCTTGCTGGCCGCGGCGATATCGCTCATCAGCTGGGTAGTGCGCGAACTGGCCTGGGCCACGCGGGCGATCGCCGCTTCGGATTCAACGGTCACCGCCAGGCCACTTTTCACCTTCGCAGCGGCATCTTCGATCAGTTCCTTGATCTCCTTGGCGGCCACACCGGCACGTTGTGCGAGCGTGCGCACTTCGCTGGCAACCACGGCAAAGCCACGGCCCTGCTCACCGGCACGTGCGGCTTCCACTGCGGCGTTCAGCG
The DNA here is from genome assembly GCF_023518235.1 of Stenotrophomonas maltophilia. Taxonomy (NCBI): domain Bacteria; kingdom Pseudomonadati; phylum Pseudomonadota; class Gammaproteobacteria; order Lysobacterales; family Lysobacteraceae; genus Stenotrophomonas; species Stenotrophomonas maltophilia. The sequence continues at coordinate 4,557,080 of NZ_CP090423.1, read as the reverse complement.
CCAGGATGTTGGTCTGGAACGCAATGCCGTCGATCACCGTGGAGATTTCCGAGATGCGTGCCGAGGACTGATCGATCTCACCCATGACCGAGGCCATCTGTGACATCGCCTGCTCGGTCTCGCGCACCGCGGCACCGGCCGCATGCGCTTCGCTGTCAGCCTGGCGGGCCAGCTCGGCATTCTGGCGCACGGTGGAGGTCAGCTCTTCCATCGATGCAGCAGCTTCTTCCAGATTGGCGGCCTGCTGCTCGGTGCGGCGCGACAGGTCATTGTTGCCGGCGGCCAGCTCCTGTGCCGCGTTGTTGATGCTGTCGGCAGCCACCTGGATGCCACGCACGATACCGGTCAGCTGTGCGGTGGTGGTGTTGGCATCATCGCGCATGCGCGCAAACACGCCCTCGTAGTCGCCGTCCATGCGTGCGGTCAGGTCGCCATGCGAAATCGCGCGCAGCACGTCGGAGACATCGGCGATGCTGGCCTGCGAACTGGCCATCATGCCGTTGAGGTGCTCGACCATCGCCTTGAACTGGAACTGGAACGCAGCGGCATCGCCACGCATGCTGAAGTCGCCGGCACGTGCGGCGCGGGCCAGTTCATCGATCTGCGCGTTGATCGCCATCAGGCTCTGCTTCACCGCGGCCAGGGTGCGGGTCAGCGCGCCCTTCTCACCCGGGTACTCGGGCAGGTCACGACTGAGATCACCGATGGCGTAGCGCTGCATCACCTCGGCCATCAGCAGCTCCACCTGCACGTGCGATTCGACCAGGCTGTTGGTGGCCTGCACCATGCGCCCGAAGTCACCGGGGAAGGCGCTGGCATCCATGCGGTAGCGGATCGCGCCGGCCTCGTGCTGTTCGGCCATCTGCAGCTGCGCGCCGATTGCCGCCTGCACACTCTGCCGCACGCTGGCCATCGCCTCACCCAGCTGGGTCAGTTCGTCACGCCCACCCAGACGGAATTCCTGGTCCAGCTGGCCCTTGGACAGGCGTTCGGCCAGGTTCACCGCGCGTGCCAGCGGGCCGGTCAGGCTGCGCCCGATCATCACCGACGCCGCGATGCCGACCAGCAGTGCAACACCGCCCAGCACCAGCAGCTGCAGCAGGCTGCGCTCGCCCAGGCGGATCGCCTCGGCGGCGGCAGTACGGCTTTCCTTCTCTTCGAAGTCCACGCCATCGGACAGCGCCTTGTTCCAGCCGTTGGCCGCTTCCTGCACCGGGCCCAGGGTCAGCGCCACTGCGCCCGGATAGTCGCCATGCTCCATCAGGTCGCTGGTCTGCTTGTTCAGCGGGCGTGCGATGGCACGCTTGGCGGCAATGGTTTCAGCGAACGCCTTGCCTTCGGCATCGCTGGGCAACGCCTGGTAGGCACTCCAGCTGGCTTCGTAGCGCTTGACCAGGTCGGCGATGCGCTGCTCGTCGTGGCCACGGTCTTCGCCCTGGCGGATCAGCATCTCGCGGCGCACCACCATCATCTGGTTGTTGGCATCGAGCATCTGCGACAGCAGCCGCACTTTGGCCACACTGACATCGACCACCTGCTGCATCGCGCGCTTCTGCACCACGCTGGCGGTGGCCCCGGTGGCCACCACGGCGGCAACCAGCAGCAGCAACAGGCCAAAGCCCAGCCCAAGACGCCAGGCAACCCTGACATTCCTCAAGAAATTCATCGGTACATCCAAAACGGGGGGATGCGCCCGTATCGGCCGGCCCACCGGCATTCTTGATCGGCCACACGCACACCTGTCGGCAGCCGTTCACCTTGGTGAGGCCGCGCGACGCGCTTCTGCGACAAGGGCCTGCACCGCGCAGAGACGGACCCGCTCATGCCGGCATCAGGTTGCTTTCACGGGGGCTGCGCAGCCTCTGCGGGCAGGGTGGAGCGGCCATCTGCCGGAGACGCCCATGCCCGTACACCGCCCCGCCCTGCTCGCCCTTTCCCTGCTGGTGTCGCCCGCCTTCGCGCAGGTGCCGCCGCCGGCCCCGTTGCCGGAGCGCATTGCCGAGAAGGCCGGACCCGATATCGCGGCGCGCTCACCGCTGCACGCCCAGGTGCTGCTGGATCGCGCCAATTTCTCCCCAGGCGAGATCGACGGTGAAGTCGGCAGCAACCAGCGTCGCGCCGTGGCCGGCTTCCAGGCCGCCCACGGCCTGGCAGTGAGCGGAGAGCTGGACGACAGCACCTGGAAGGCCCTGCAGGCCGATACGGTCGTGCCACTGGCCAGCTACACGCTGACCGCCGAGGACGTGGCCGGGCCATTCGTCGCCGTTCCGAAGACGCCCGCTGCGCAGGCAAAGCTGAAGGCGCTGGGCTACAGCAGCGTGGAGGAATCACTGGGCGAGCGATTCCATGCCTCGCCCGAGCTGCTGAAGGCACTCAATCCTGGCGTCGATCTGGCCAGGGCCGGTAACCGCATCCAGGTGCCCAACATCGCAGCGGGGGCGTTGCCGAAGGCGGCGAAGATCGTGGTCGACAAATCCGATTCCACCCTGCAGTTGCTGGATGCGCAGGGCAAGGTGATCGCGCAGGTGCCGGTCTCGTCAGGCAGCCAGCACGATCCGCTGCCGATCGGCGAATGGAAGATTCTCGGCGTGTATCGTGACCCACCCTTCCACTACAACCCCAAGCTGTTCTGGGATGCGCGCAAGGGCGACAGGAAGGCCACGCTGCCGCCCGGCCCGAACAATCCGGTCGGCCGGGTCTGGATCGATCTGTCCAAGCCCCACTATGGCCTGCACGGAACGCCGGTGCCGGGCCATGTCGGCAAGACCGAATCGCATGGCTGCGTGCGCATGACCAACTGGGATGCGCTGCGAGTGGCCGATGCGGTGGACACCTCCGTACCCGTGCTGATGCAGGAGTGAGCCGATGCGTCTTTCGCAGCTGATCGTGCTGGGCGTGCTGCTGGGTGTGGGACTGGGCTGGTGGCTGCGCCGCGATGCCGCTGGACTCACGGCGGCGTCCTCGCCGGCAATGCCCCTCACCGTGGCGGCAACGCCGACGGCGGAAGCGACCACAGCGAGCGCGCCGCTGCCGGCCAGCCTGGATGCAGCACCGGGCGGCCTGCTGTTGCCGGTGCAGGGCGTACTGCCCTCGCAGCTGCGCGATACCTTCACCGATGCCCGCAGCGAAGGACGCGTGCATGATGCGATCGACATCATGGCCGATGCCGGAACGCCCGTGCTGGCCGCGGCCGACGGCACGGTGGAGAAACTGTTCGATAGCAAGCGCGGCGGGCTGACGATCTACCAGTTCGAGCCCAGCGGACGCTGGTGCTACTACTACGCGCATCTGCAGGGCTATGCCGATGGCCTTGCTGAAAAGCAGGTGATCAGGCGCGGCGAGGTGATCGGTTACGTGGGCAGCACCGGCAACGCCAGCGCCGAGGCCCCGCACCTGCATTTCGAAGTGCACGTACTGGGCCCTGAAAAACAGTGGTGGAAGGGCGAATCGATCAATCCGTATCCGCTGCTGAAGCCGGCAGCTTCGACGGCAGGCGCCGCCAGCGCCACAAGGTAAAAGTGAACACTGCCAACGCAGCCCCTGGAATCAGCAGGAACAGCGCCGCTACTTTCCAGAAGAAGAACGGCCACAACCAGATGTAATCCAGGTTGGTCAGCTTCAGCAGATCCAACGGTGGCTGCAGCTCGATGTCTGCCGCGCGCCCCGCGAGCGCAGGGTCCACCTCCAGCACGGTTGCCCGCAGCCATGAACGGCCGCGCGGCAATGCATCGCCGCGGCCATAGCCGAAGTAGGACGCCGTGAGGCCGCTGGATTCAACCGATGCCAGCCTGCGGTCGATGCCCTGCCCGGCCACACCCGAACGCTCTCCCGCGCGGAAGTCTCCATGATCGGTGGGAGTATCGATGCGCAGCAGCACCTCGGGGTCAGTCTCTGTACCGTCCGCGGCATAGCGCAGGCGCAGCCGCAGTTGGTCATCGATGAGGCGGTAGACGGTGATCTGGGCGGTTGCGCCAGGACTCAGCACCAGCGGCACCGTCTGCGTACGCGAGGCCAGGGCATTGGCAGCGGCGCCCAGCGCCAACACCATGCAGGCAATGCCCCACAGGCTCCACAACACCCACAGGGCGATGCGCACCACGGTCTCGCCTTTCACGCTGACATCCGGGTCATCACGGCGCTTCCCTGCTGGTCTTGTCGACACAGTAACGAAAAAGCCCCGCTTTCGCGGGGCTTCTTCTTTCAGCGACGCCGGGCAGCGCCCGGCACTACCGGATGGTCGCTTCGCCGGGCATGGCCCGGCGCTACCTCAGGCGAACGGGTCCTGCAGGACCATGGTGTGATCGCGGTCCGGGCCGGTGGAGACGATGCTGATCGGGCAGCCGGCCAGCTCTTCCAGCGAACGCAGGTAGGCGCGTGCGGCCGGCGGCAGCTCGTCCCACTGGGTGATGCCGTGGGTGTTCTCGCTCCAGCCCGGGAACTCCAGGTACACCGGGGTGCAGTCTTCCCAGCCCTGCGCGTCCAGCGGCGCGTACTCGGTGCGCTTGCCGTTGTATTCGTAGGCGATGCAGACCTTCAGCTTTTCCATGCCATCGAGCACGTCCAGCTTGGTGATGCACAGGCCGCTGATGCCGTTGATGGCCACGGCGCGCTTCAGCGCAACGATGTCCATCCAGCCGCAACGACGCGGGCGACCGGTCGAGGCACCGTACTCGGCGCCGCGGTCACGAATGCCTTGGCCGATTTCATCATCCAGCTCGGTCGGGAACGGGCCACCGCCAACGCGGGTGGCGTAGGCCTTGGCGATGCCCAGCACGTAGTCGATCGAATCGGCGCCGACGCCAGAACCGGCCAGCGCGCCACCGACGGTGGTGTTGGAGCTGGTGACGTACGGGTAGGTGCCGTGGTCGATGTCCAGCAGCGCACCCTGCGCGCCTTCGAACAGCACGCGCTTGCCCTGCTTGCGCAGGTCGTGCAGGATGCCGGCCACGTCGGACTTCATCGGCTGCACGTACTCACCGAAGGCCAGTGCTTCGTCGAAGGTCTTCTGGAAGTCGACCGCATCGGTGTTGAGGTACTTGGTCAGCACGAAGTTGTGGTAATCCAGCGCGGTGCGCAGGAGTTCTTCCAGCTGCTTGGGGTAGTGCAGGTCGGCGATGCGGATGCCGCGGCGCGCCACCTTGTCTTCGTAGGCCGGGCCGATGCCACGGCCGGTGGTGCCGATCGCCTTGCCGCCGGCAGCGCGCTCGCGCGCCTGGTCCAGGGCGATGTGGTACGGCATGATCAGCGGCGCGGCCGGGGAGATCTTCAGGCGCGAACGCACTTCCACGCCGGAGGCTTCCAGCTCGGCGATTTCCTTCTGCAGCGCGGCCGGCGAGATCACCACGCCGTTGCCGATCAGGCACAGCGCATCATCACGCAGGATGCCCGACGGGATCAGGTGCAGAACGGTCTTCTTGCCGTTGATGACCAGCGTGTGGCCGGCATTGTGGCCGCCCTGGAAGCGCACGACGGCGCCGATTTCCTCAGTGAGCAGATCGACGATCTTGCCCTTGCCCTCATCGCCCCACTGGGCACCCAACACTACGACAGACTGACCCATGACGGGCTCCTCGATTTGTTGCGGCCATCGGGGCCGCGGACGGGTAAACCGTGGCGGGGCTGGCCAGCACCTGCAAGGCGGCTCCAAACGGGGAGCGGCCGGCGATGGATGGCCCAGACACGGAAAAAGCCGAACGGGGGAGGCCCGTCCGGCTTTTGTGCATTATCCGGGTTTCCGGGGTCGGGTGCCACCTTTCCGACGGGCGGCTTCACCGGCCGGTCAGGCGCCCCGCCTGGTAGTGCCGGCCGCTGGCCGGCAACGCCAACCAAGGTTGGCATCTACCAGAGCCGGGCCACACATGTGAACGCAGGCCGCCGCCCCGGGGCGTCTAGTGGCGGGCCCACCACAGCAGGCTAAGGCCGGCCAGCAGCACCAGCCCACCGAAGCTGCGCAGGGCCGGGCTGGGCAGATCCAGCAGGCGCTCTGCCATGCGTTTCCAGGCGATCGGCGCAACGAACAGGAACAGGCCTTCCAGCACCGCCACCAGGCAGACGGCAGCGAACAGATCTTTCATGGGGGACTCCGGAAAAAGCACGGGGCCCGGCATCTGGCCGGGCCCCGTGGGGTAATGCCCTGCGACCTCAGCGGTCGTTCTTCAGGTACTGCAGGAACGGGTCGTTCTTGTCCAGCACGATCACCCCGTTGCCGTCGGTCATGGAGCCACGGTAGGCCTCCAGGCTGCGGTAGAACGCGTAGAACGACGGGTCGGCCGAGCCGGCCTTGCCGTAGATGCGGGCGGCATCGGCATCGCCTTCACCGCGCAGGCGCTGCGCATCACGCTCGGCTTCGGCGATCAGCACGGTGCTGTCACGGTCGGCCTGGGCGCGGATGGTCAGCGACTGCTCCTCGCCCTCCGCACGCAGCTTGGCGGCTTCCTGCTTGCGCTGGGCGCGCATGCGCTCGTACACGTCGTTGATCACCTGGCTGTCGGTCGGCAGGTCCACCTGCTTGATGCGCAGGTCGATCATCTGCATGCCCAGCCCGGCCACAGCTTCGTTGATTCCCTTCAGCTGCTCGGCGATCAGCTCGCTGCGGTCGCCGGAGACCAGCTGCTGCAGGGTGCGCGAGTTGATCTGGTTGCGCAGCGAGTCGGTGATGATCGGTGCCAGGCGGGCATTGGCGATGCGCGGATCGCCGCCGGTGGCACGGAAGTAGTCACCCACGTTGGAGATGTAACCGATCGCGAAGAAGTCGACGCTGACGTCCTTCTGCTCGGCGGTGAAGTAGCGCGCCGGGGCAGTATCGAGCACCTGGAAGCGGCGGTCGAAGACCTTCACCGTTTCCACCACCGGCACCTTGAAGTGCAGGCCTGGCTTGATGTCCGAACGCACCACCTTGCCCAGGTTCAGCACCATGGCGGTCTGGTCCTCACGGACCACGTACACCGAGCCGAGCAGGCCCAGCACCACCGCCACGATCACGGCGATCCAGATTGGACTCTTCATCGGCTGCCCTCCTCACGGCCGCTCGGTCGCCCGGTCGGGCGGCCCACCGGCCGACCCGGATCACGGGACTGTTCCACCGCCGTACCCGGCAGCGACGGCATCACCACCTCCGGGTTGGTGACCCCCGGCGGGGCCGAGGTGGTGGGACGGGTATCGCCGGTCATCGGCACGTAGATCAGCTGGCGGCCATCGCCACCGATCACCTTGCGGTTCTCGCTCAGCACCTGCTGCACCGTCTCCAGCCACAGGCGCTTGCGGGTCACTTCCGGGGCGTCCTTGTACTGGGCCTGCAACAGGCTGAAGCGCTGCGCGTCACCCTCGGCCTTGGACACCACGGCCTGCTTGTAGCCTTCGGCGGTGGTACGGGCACGCGAGGCCTGGCCACGGGCTTCCGGCACGACCTTGGCGGCGTAGGCCTGGGCTTCGTTGATCAGGCGTTCCTTGACCTGCTGGGCGCCGTTGACCTCGTCAAAGGCCGGCTTCACTTCTTCCGGCGGACGGGCGTCCTGCAGGGTCAGGCCGGTCACGGTCAGGCCGGTCTTGAACGCCTTCAGCAGCGCCTGCAGGCGCTCTTCGGCGGCCACGGCCAGCGGGCCACGGTTGTTCAGCACGGCGTTGAGGTCGGCGCGGCCGACTTCCTCACGCACCGCGCTCTGCGCCGACTGTTCCAGCACCTGGTTGGCATCCACGGTGCCGAACAGGTACTGCTGCGGGTCGTCGATGCGGTACTGGACGTTCAGCGAGACGTTGACGATGTTCTCGTCACGGGTCAGCACCGGCACCTGGATCGAGAAGGTCTTGATCTCGGTGGCGTTGACCTTGGTAACCGATTCGATCGGCCACGGCAGCTTGAAGTTCGGTCCGGGCTGCAGGATGCGCGAGAACTGGCCAAAGCGCAGCACCACGCCACGCTGCTGTTCGCCGATCAGCTGGAAGCTGGAGAACAGCACCAGCAGCACCACGGCCGCCACCACCCAACGCACGATGCCGCCGTCGAACAGGTCTTTCAGCGGCCCGGGCAGTCCGCCCCAGCCACCACCATTGCCACCGCCGCGGGAGCCGAACGGCCCGCGTCGATTGTCCTCGGGGCCTTGTCCGCCCTTGTTGCCGCCGGGTGTATTCCAGGCCATGCACGCTCCGTCAAGATTTGGGCTGCGGCGCGGGCCCTTCCCGCACCACCAGCCGTGAAACCATTACCGATCATACAAGATGGGGCGGATCGGCAGGATCGAAAGGGGCCCGGCGGGGTAAGGTGGCGTTTTCCTCGAAGTCAGGCAGCGCCGATGGCCCCCACCACCCCGTTCACCGCCTTCCGTATTGAAAACGACGACGCCGGCTACCGCAGCGGCCTGGCCCAGCTCAATGTCGACGATCTCAACCCGGGGCAGGTGCTGATCCGCGCGCAGTGGTCTTCGGTCAATTACAAGGACGCGCTGGCCGGTACCGGCAAGGGCCGGATCCTGCGCCGCTTTCCGCTGGTGGGGGGCATCGACGTGGCCGGTACCGTGGTTGCCAGCACCGACCCGGCCTGGCGTGAAGGCGACGCGGTGCTGGCCACCGGCTGCGGCCTCAGCGAGACCCGTGATGGCGGCTACAGCCAGTACGTGCGGCTGGAATCGAGCGCGGTGATCGCGCAGCCGGCCGGGCTGAGCCCGCGCGAAGCGATGGTGCTGGGTACCGCCGGCTTCACTGCGGCGCTGGCCCTGCTGCGCATGCAGGACAACCGGCAGACCCCGGAACTGGGCCCGCTGGCGGTCACCGGCGCCAGCGGCGGCGTCGGTGCGCTGGCACTGTCGATCTTCAGCCGTGCCGGCTACACGGTGCATGCAGTCAGCGGCAAGCCCGACCAGGCCGACTTCCTGCGCGCCATCGGTGCCACCGAGGTGCTGCCGCGCGAAGCGCTGGCCGATACCGGTCCGCTGCAGTCGGCGCGTTTCGGCGGTGGCCTGGACAATGCCGGCGGCGACATGCTGGCCAGCCTGCTGGCGCAGACCGTGCCCTACGGCAGCGTGGTCAGTGCGGGCCTGGCCGCCAGCCCGACGCTGGACATGACGGTGATGCCGTTCATCCTGCGCGGCGTGTCGCTGCTGGGTGTGTCCTCGGCCAATGCGCCGCGCGGACTGCGCGAAGAAGTCTGGGCGCGGTTGGGCAACCAATGGAAGCCGCAGCACCTGGACCGCATCTGCACCGCCGAAGTCGGCCTGGATGGCCTGCCGGCCGTCTTCGAGCGGATGCTGGCCGGCGGTTCGCTGGGCCGTACCGTGGTGCGGATCGACTGAACGTCGCAGGCAGGCGACGGACGGCACGCGTGCCCCTCCCGCCGGTAATGTGCCCGCACTACACTGCGGGCATTACCTGGGGAACAACATGGCACGCATTCTGATCGTCGACGACTCACCGTCGCAGCTGTTGGGGATACAGCGCATCGTCGAGAAGCTCGGGCACCAGATCCTGACCGCCACCGATGGCGCCGCCGGGGTCGAGACCGCCAAGGCCGAGCTGCCCGACCTGGTCCTGATGGACGTGGTGATGCCGAATCTCAACGGCTTCCAGGCCACCCGCACGCTGGCCCGCGATGAGGCGACCCGGCATATCCCGGTGATCCTGGTGACCACCAAGGACCAGGACACCGACCGCATGTGGGGCATGCGCCAGGGCGCCAAGGCCTACATCACCAAGCCGTTCTCGGAAGACGAGCTGTCCGAGGTGCTGGAGCGGGTGTTCGCCGGCCAGGGCTGAGGCTGCTCCGGTAGGTGCCAACCTTGGTTGGCACGCTTTTGTTCTGCCGGCCAGCGGCCGGCACTACCGGAAGGCGTGCGGACCCAGGTCTCAGATCGTCTCGCCGAACGCCTTGGCCAGATTGCGGTAGGCCTTCTTCTGCGCCTCGTCGGTCGCTGCCGGAGCCACGATCTCGAGTTCAACGATCTGATCGCCGTCCGGGCTGCCCGGCAGGCCGCGCCCGCGCAGGCGCAGCTTGCGGCCGGCATCGGAGTCGGCCGGGATCTTCAGCTCCACCGCCCCGCCCAGGGTCGGCACGCTGATGCTGGTGCCCAGCGCCGCCTGCCATGGAGTGACCGGCAGCGTGTAGAGGATGTTGCGGCCATCGACCTCGAACTGGGGGTGTGCGGCGTACTCCACTTCCAGCAGCAGGTTGCCGCCATGGTTGCCCTGCCCGGCCAGCCGGATCACCTGGCCCGGACGGATGCCCTTGGGCACGCGCACGTCCAGCTGCTTGCCGTTGACGGTGATGCGCAGGCTGTCGCCGCTGTAGGCCGCCTCCAGCGGTACCGACAGCTTGGCGCGGGTATCGCGATTGGGCGCATGGCCCTGGCTGCTGAAGCCCGGACCCGGGCCGGCACCGCCGCGCTGGCGGGCGAACAGGCTCTCGAAGAAGTCGCTGAAGCCGCCATTGGCGCCACCGCCGCCGAACACTTCCTCGAAGTTGAAGCCGCCGGCACCGCCGTAGTTCGGCGGCACGTTGAACTCCTCGCCCGGGCGGTAGCCCTGTGCGCGCAACTGGTCGTAGGCCGCGCGCTTCTCCGGGTCACGCAGTGCCTCGTAGGCCTCATTGACCGCCTTGAACTTGTCCTCGGCCCCGGCCTCCTTGCTGACGTCCGGGTGGTACTTGCGTGCCAGCCGGCGGTAGGCGGTCTTGATCTCCGCCTCGCCCGCGCTCGGTTCCACCCCCAGGGTGGCGTAGTAATCCTTGAATTCCATCCAGCTACCTCGATTCGCTTCGGCCGCGCCGGTGGCGCCGCCCCGGGTTCATTCTACGCGCCGGCGATGCTACGCCGCCCCTCGTGCGGCCCCGGTGAGGCCGACTGATCCTGCGCAATGCGGCGGCCATCGCCCTGCCCCAGACTGTGGCTGGATGCCTGCGCCGCGAAGCCTGAAGATGGGGCCTGCACACCGGGTTTCCAATGTCTTGACGCCCCTGTCCCATCCGGTCCCCTAGCCTGCCCCTGCAAGGAGTTCCCCATGACCATCCACGTCGGCGACCGCATTCCTGAAGTGACCCTCAAGCGCATCCGCGAGGGCATCGAAACGCTCGATACGCATTCGCTGTTCGATGCGCGCAAGGTGGTGCTGTTCGCCGTGCCCGGTGCGTTCACCCCCACCTGCTCGGCGCGCCATCTGCCCGGCTTCGTCGAAAAATTCCATGACTTCCGCGAGCGCGGCATCGACGTCTATTGCATGGCCGTCAACGATCCGTTCGTGATGAAGGCCTGGGCCGCCGAACAGAACGTGCCCGACGGCCTGCTGATGCTGTCCGACGGCAACGCCGAACTGACCCGCGCGCTCGGCCTGGAACTCGACGCCAGCGCCTCGGGCATGGGCATCCGCTCGCGCCGCTTCGCCCTGTACGTGGTCGATGGCGTGGTGCGCGCGGCGTGGGTCGAACAGCCCGGCCAGTTCGAAGTGTCTTCGGCCGAGTACGTGCTGGAGCACCTGCCCACCTGATTGTCCACCGCAAGAGGAAACGGCCCGCCATGTCCAGCAAGCCAGCCAAAGCCCCCAAACCCGTAGCGAAGATTCCCGGCATCAGCGACCGCAAGACCCTGCGCGAGCGTGCCCGGCGCAACATCGAGGACGGTGCGATCACCGACAGCTACAGCGCCGACCGCAAGGTGGTGATCAAGCTGCTCAACGACGCCCTGGCCACCGAGTACGTCTGCGTGCTGCGCTACTACCGGCACTACTTCATGGCCAAGGGCATGCTGGCCGACGCGGTGAAAGCCGAGTTCCTGGAGCATGCACAGCAGGAACAGGCGCACGCCGGCAAGCTGGCCGAGCGCATCGTGCAACTCGGTGGCGAACCCGACTTCAACCCCGATACGCTGACCGCGCGCTCGCATGCCGAATACAAGGAAGGCAGCGACCTGCGCGACATGGTCCGCGAGAACCTGGTGGCCGAGCGCATCGCCATCGACAGCTATCGCGAGATGATCAACGTCATCGGCGACCGCGATACCACCACCAAGCGCATCCTTGAGGAAATCCTGGCGCAGGAAGAGGAACACGCCGACGAGTTCGCCGACCTGCTGGATGGCTGGATCGGGGAGTGACGGTCTGACGCTCCCTGTAGAGCCGAGCCCATGCTCGGCTGAGCGCTGCACACGCGTCGCAAGAGCAGCCGAGCATGGGCTCGGCTCTACAACAGCGTGGCAAACATACGGGACGTGCCAACCAAGGTTGGCACCTACCGGAGGACGGTGAAGCGCACCTGCGTCCACGCGCCATCAGCGGCCAGCGCGGTCAGGGTGTGCGTGCCGGGATCGGCAAACTCGCGCTGCATCAGCTGCGCGCCATGGGTCTGCGCGATCCAGCGACCATCCAGCAACCAGTCCACGCGTTGCTCACTGCCCAGCGCGCGCAACTGCAGGCGTACGCCATGTTCGGCGTTGGGTGCACGCGCCAGTGCGGCGCCATCGTTGAGCCCATCGATGTGCAGTGCGACGCTGGCCTCGCGGCCATCGTCACGGCAGTCCGGCGACAGTGGCGGCAGCTGCGAGGCCTCGCGCGTGGCCTTGGGCAGCCACGGCGACAGCAACGCCGGCCAGCGCGCGATCTCGCGCGCCACTTCCTCATGCGGCGAGCGGCAATCGGCAGACACCCGCAATCCGCTGCTGGCATCGGCCAGATAGCGTTGCCGGCCCGGCTGCCAGCGCCGCGCTTCGCGCTCGGGGAAGGTCGGCGGTGCCGCGCCATCAAGCAGGTAGGCCGGCATCCTGCGCTGGCAGAGCGCAGCCGGCAGGCCCTCGGCACGCTCGCCGGTTGGCCAGCAGATGTCTTCCTGGCTGACGCTGGCCGGCATCGGCGCAGCCGCCGAGTCACCACGCTGGCGCGGCAGGCTGTCCACCACCTCGAACATCAGCGGCAGCGCGGTGACCGCGCCGTACTGCCCCGGTAACGGCGTGCCATCCGGGCGCCCCACCCACACCCCCACCGTGTAGTGGCGGGTGCTGCCGATCGCCCAGGCGTCGCGGTAGCCATAGCTGGTGCCGGTCTTCCAGGCCACGCGCGGTCGCCCGCCGACGTCGAAGGTGCCGATGCCGTAGCCCGGCCGCGGATTCGACTCCAGCATCTCGCGCACGATCCAGCTGGCACCGGGCGAGGCCAATCGCCGTTCGATCATCGGTTCGTCGCCGGTGTAACGCACGCGGCCGGCGATGCCGTTGCGGTTGAGCGCGGCGAACGCGCCGACCAGATCTTCCAGCCGCGCGCCGGTACCGCCCAGTATCAACGACAGGTTGGGCGTGCTGCCCGGCGGAAAGCGCAGCTGGATGCCGGCATGCGACAGGCGCGCGGCAAAGCGCGCCGCACCGACCCGCTGCAACAGGTCCACCGACGGCACGTTGAGTGACAGCCGCAGCGCACTGGAGGCGCCCACCGGTCCGTTGAACGCCATGTCGAAATTGCCGGGCCGGTAGCTGCCGAAACTCTGCGGCGCATCCACCAGCAGGCTTTCGGAATGGATCAGCCCATCATCGAGGGCCATGGCATACAGGAACGGCTTGAGCGTGGAGCCGGGTGAACGCCAGGCCTGCACCATGTCGACATGACCCAGCCGCTGGCGGTCGCCGAACGCCAGCGTGCCGACGTAGGCACGTGCCTGCAGGGTCTGGTTGTCGACCACCAGCAGCGCTGCCGAGGTACGCTCGGGCAGTGTGGAGAAGTAACTGGCCACGCGCTCTTCCAGCGTACGCTGCAGGCCGATGTCGATGCTGCTCTGGATGCGCACCTGGCCCGGATGCGCCGAATGCAGGCGCTGCGCCAGCAGCGCGGCATGCAGCGGCGGCCGCAGCGAGCGCGCCACTACGTTCTCGATGCGCGCGTCTTCCACTTCTTCTGGCGTCCACGCACCCAGTTCGGCCATGCGGGTCAGCACCTTGTCGCGCGCCTTCTGCGCCGCTTCCGGATGACGATCCGGGCGCAGCCGGCTCGGTGCCTGCGGCAGCACCGCCAGCAACGCGGCCTCGGCATGCGACAGCTGCGCCGCCGGCTTGCCCAGATAGGCCCAGCTGGCCGCTTCCACGCCTTCGATGGTGCCACCGTAGGGCGCGCGCTCCAGATACAGGGCCAGGATCTGCGGCTTGCTCAGGTGTACTTCCAGCTGCACCGCGCGCAGCATCTGTTTGAGCTTGCCCCACGGTGTGCGCGAGTGCGGATCGAGGATGCGCGCGACCTGCATGGTCAGGGTCGAGCCACCGGACACGATACGGCCGCCGCGCAGCAGCTGGCCGCTGGCCCGCAGGATCGCCAGCGGATTGATGCCTGGGTGGTTCCAGAACCAGCGGTCTTCGTAGGTCAGAAGCGCCTGCAGGTACAGCGGCGAGACGCTGTCGATCGAGGCCGGATAGCGCCACACGCCCTCGGCATCGGCAAACGCGCGCAGCGGCGTGCCGTCTGCAGCCACGACCAAGGTGCTGGTGTCACGCTGCTTCGGCAGCGGTGGCGGGAAGGCGAAATCCAGCACCAGCAGCAGCGCCAGCAGCGCTGCGGTGCCCCAGCGCAGCCACGGCCACAGCGGCCGCAGCCGGCGGCGCAGGGCCGCCAGCCGGTTTTTCATTACGTCATTCATTGCACATTGCCCGCAGGACGGGCCGCGCCGTCGCGGCCCATCCGTGCTATCACGGCTGCACCACCGTGATCGTGGTCGGGTTGCTGCGGCCGACGCCCCGCAGCTGCGGGCGGTACATGTCCTCCACCAGCGGCGGCGGTACCGAGTAGGTGCCCGGGGTCACCGCACGCACCAGGTAGAACACGTTGGCTTTGCTGCCGCGCGAGAGTTTGAGCGCGGCCACATAGCGGTCGTCGCGGAACTCCTCGTGCTTGGTGTCGGCCGCTTCACCCCGGTCGCTGATGGTGATGCCATCGACCACCACGTCGGCCCACTGCTTGGCATCGCCCAGGTTGAAGTTCTCAATCTCCAGGCCGGCCGGCAGCAGGTCGGTCAGCAGTGCATCGGGCATCGGGGTGTCGGCGGTGACGGTGACGCGCACGATCAGCGCCTCGCCTTCCTTCAGCGGACGCGGCGTCCACGGCTTGCCGTCGGTGCCGTAGTAGCTGCGTTCGACCCCGAGCACGCTGTTGTCCGGTGCCGGTGCGCTGCGCGGGATGCCGGCCACATCGATGCTGGCGAACATCGGCGGCTGGCCCTGCGGGGTGAAGCGCACGCCGCTGGCCAGTTCGCTGGCGCTGAAGTTGCGGCCGAACAGCTTGCGCTCGCCGATCGCTTCAGTGCTGCCACCGATCACCAGTTCACCGGACACCAGCGCCTTCTGGTTGGCGGCCAGTGCCTTGCCAAGGCGGGCGATGGCCACCTGCTCCTGCGTGCTCAGCCACATCCAGCCGGCATTGCGGCGCGCATCCAGGCCACGGCCGAGATCGACCGCGCGCGCGTCCCAGGCCGGCTTGGCCAGCTTGTTCTCATGGGTCAGCGCGATCATCAGCGCGTCATCGCGGATCGCGCTGCCGTAATCGCCAAAGTACGACGGGCGTTCACTGCTGGACTTGGCGAAGGCCGCTGCCAGCGCCGCCTGGCCACGCTTGGCATCGCCCTGCAGCGACAACGCCACACCCAGGTGGACCAGCGACAGGCCACCGACCGCCTTGCTGCGCTCGTTGTCGTACAGCGTGCGCAGGGTGCCCAGCGGTGCTCGGTTGACCCGCGCCAGCACGTAGCCGGAGTAGGCCTGGTTGGCGAACTTCAGCTTCTCGCGGTCATCCTGGCCGTAGAACTGATTGCCACCGGACAGCAAGTCCTCGCTGAGGCGGTTGAGCGCCTTCTGCAGCACATTGTCGGGCACTGCAAAACCAGCGTCCTTGGCATCAAGCAGGAACTCGGTGATGTACGGGGTCAGCCACGGGTTCACGTAGCCGTCGTCACCCCACATCGAGAAGTTGCCGTTGGCCACCTGCATCGACGCCAGGCGGCCGAACGCGCCTTCCATGCGTTCACGGCGGGTCTTGGCATCCAGGCCGTCGGCGCCGAGCATCGACGACGTCGCCTGGTCCAGGATCAGCGCGGCGTAGCCCTTGCTGGTGGTCTGCTCGGCACAGCCATACGGATAGTTCAACGCGCCCTGCAGTGCACTGGCGAACGGGATCGGCGGCAGCGGGCTGACCAGCAGCCGGGCATTCACCGACTCGGCCATCAGGCCCTCGGTGAGGCTGTTGTCGAGGCTGACCGCAGCCAGCGGGTCAAGCGTGCGCACCTGCGAACGCAGCACCTGCGGCCACGCCGCGCGCACCGGCAGATCATAGCGACGGTCGGCCTTGAAGCCGTTGCCGTCCACCCGCACCCGTACCTTGGCCACGCTGTGGCCCTCGCGCGCCGACAGCGGGAAGCTGAGCGTGCTCTTGGCATCGGCATTCAACTGCACGCTGCGCGTGCCTTCGGCCAGTGCCAGCGGGCCCTCGGTTTCCACCCGCACGTTGAACGCACCCGGCTTGCCGGTGAAGTTCTGCACGTCCAGGGTGACGGTGCTGCGGTCGCCAGGGGCGAGCACGCGCGGCATGCTGGCTTCGGCCAGGATCGGGGCGCGCACCACGGTTTCCACATCGCGCTTGCCGTACTGGTCATCGCTGTAGACCAGCGCCGACACGCGCAGGGTGCCGTTGAAGTCCGGCACCTTCAGGCGGATCCGGGCGATGCCCTTGGCATCGAGCTGCACCGGGCCGGAGAACAGGTCCACGGTCTGCACGCGCGCGGTCGGGCGCTTGGCCTGCGGCAGCGCCTGCAGGGCCATGTCGCCACCGAACTTGAGCTTGCCGGCGCCGCCGTCGAAGCTCTCGATCACCCGGCTGTAGATGTCGTAGGCATCGATGCCGAGACGACGCTGGGCGAAGAAGTGCGCGCCGGCATCGGGCACCGGGAAGCGGGTGATGTTGAGGATGCCCACGTCCACCGCCGAGACGGTGACGTGTGCCATCTTGCCGGCCAGCTGCGGCGCGCTGACCGTCACCGGCAGGTCCTGCTCGGGGCGCATCTGCTTGGGCGCCGCCAGGCCGACCGCCACGGTGCGGCCCTTGCGGTCCATCGGCACATGCACCACACCCACGGCACGGGCCGGGGTGATCTTGCTCGGCGCACTGCCGCCACGGAACACCAGCGCGGTGATGTAGACGTCGTGGCGTTCCCAGTCGGCGGTGACCGGGATCTTGAAGGTCGAACCCGGCTTGGCGTCGATGTCCTGCACGTACAGCATGCGGTCGGTCTCGACCATCAGGATGCCCTTGCCGGCGTGCGGCGGGGTCACCGTCACCTCAAGCGTGTCACCGGCCCTGTAGCCGGTCTTGTCCAGGCCCAGCTTGACCTTGTCCGGGCGTGCGTCCAGGCCGCGGTTGTCATCGCCCCAGCTCCAGCCGGCGCGGAACGGATAGCGGCTGGTCAGGCCGGTGGACGGATCGAACACGTCCACCCGGTACTCGCCCCACTCCACCGGCACATCGAAGGCCACCGCACTGCTGCCAGCATCGACCGTGCGGGTTTCCTTGTTCTCGAAGCGGCGGGTGAAATCGTAGTCCCAACGGTTGTCGTTGAAGGTCCAGTGGTAATCGCGCAGTTCGCGCACCAGGGTGATCTTCAGGCCCTTGGCCGGCTGCGGCTTGCCCGCCGCATCCACGCGCATCAGCTCGAAGCGCGCATTGCCGTTGGCATCGGCACCGTCTTCAGGGTTGAACAGCGGACGCACGCCCACCAATGCATTGGCCGGCCACATCACCCGCTTCAGGGTGCGGGTGACGGTGCGGCCACCGGTTTCGTACAGGCTGCCGGACAGCACCACGGCAATCGGTGCCTTGGCCTTGGCCGCCTCTTCCGGCAATGCCACGTCCTCGCGCAGCTGGCCGTTGGCCGGCAGCGTGGTATCGATCACGTCCTTGGCTTCGCGCGGCAGCTGCAGGGTCGGGTCACCGAAGAAGTAGCCCGGCAGGCCTTCCACCGGCTGCTGCTCGGCCGCCACTGCCATGCGCGCGGTAAAGCGGTTGCCATCGGCCGGCGCACCATACAGATAGGCGCCATTGGCCTGCAGGCGCAGTTCCTCGCCCGGCTTCAGCGTCTTCTGCGCACTGTCCAGGTCCAGCTTCATGCGCTCGGGCAGGAACTCTTCGATACGCAGGGTCATGCCCTGGATCGCTTCCTTGCTGGCCGGGTCGGTACGGAATTCCACCTGCCAGCGCCCGGTCGGCGCCTCGGCGGGGATGACCTGCTCGAAGTTGATGTAGCCCTGCTCGCCCGGTTGCAGGCGAGTCTCGCGGAAGGTCTTGCCGTCGGGCTGCTTCAGGCGCAGGAACACCGGCTGCGCCTTGACCGGCTTGCCATCGTTGTCGCGCAGCAGCGCGGACAGGCGCACGGTCTCGCCGGGGCGGTACAGGTCGCGGCCGGACCAGGCATAGACATCGAACCAGGCGTTGTCACGGCCGGCAACGGCGAATTCGCTCAGGTCCAGCGCCGGCTGGTTGAACGGCAGGAAGCTGGTGTCCTTGCCACTGCTGGCGACCAGCACGTGGGTGGCATCCAGGGTGTAGTTCAGCAGCGCATTGCCGTTGCCGTCGGTGCTGCCCTTCAGTACCACCTCGCCCTTGGCATCGAGCACGCGCAGGTCGATACCCTTCAGCGGCGCACCGTCCTTCAGGCCGGCGGTGTGCACGAACAGCTTGTCCTTGTACGCCCGGGTGTGCAGGCCGATGTCGCTGACCGAGAAGAACGCGGTATCGAACTCGCCCTCGTAGTCGCCGGTGCGCTTGAGCAGGGCGAAGTACAGGCCCGGCTCCTGCAGTTCCTTGATGTCCTGGGTCGGCAGGTAGGTCAGCACCCGCTCGTTCTGCTTGCCGCCGAGGATGAAGCGGTTGACGTAGACCGGCTCGGCCAGCTTGTTGATCGGGCTGCGCTCGTAATCGCTGCTCAGTTCCCAGCTGCCGCGGCGGCCGCCGCGCTGGTACTGGCTGAAGAAGGTCGGCAGGTCCTTCTCGCGCACGCGCAGGAACTCGACGTCGACCTCCGGCACGTTCACCGAGACCACCGGCAGGCCGCGGCTGTCCTTGGCCGGCAGCACACTGCCCTGCGAGGCGAAACCGACCACCGGCTTCAGCTCGCCGCTGAACACCTTCTGCTTCAGCTCCTTGCCCAGGCGGCTGCCATCGGCGGCCAGCAGGTCGGCCGAGACCACCAGGCTGAACTCCTTGCCGGCCTCGACGAACGGGTAGCGCAGGGTCAGGCCGTCATCGGACAGGGTCCAGCTGCTGTCGTCGGTACCGACCTTCTCTTCGAAGCGCACCAGTTTGTCGAAGTCCTGGGTGCCGACCAGCGGGCGCGAGAACTCCAGCGCCAGCGACAGGCCGTCATTCTTCTGGTCCGGGTAGGCGCGCAGCAGGGTGAACTCCTTCACCTGCTCGGCCTGGGTGGTGATGGCTTCACCGCTGGCCTTGGGCAGCTGCCCGCTGTCATTGCGGCAGCCGGCCAGGCCCAGCAACAGGCCTCCTGCCAGTACAGCCGCCGCCCATCCCCACCGCTTCCGCCGTGCCGGACCGCTCATGTCGTCACTCCTTGATCGAGGCGGCCATTATAGGCGCGCCGCGTCAAGGTGTTGACGCCCCGGCGGTCGGAAACCCGGTTCCGCCCGGGACCCGGTAGTGGCCAACCTTGGTTGGCGTCGGCCGTGCCAACCAAGGTTGGCACCCACCCAGGCGCGCCCTACCCCGGCAGGTACAGGTCCACGTAGTCGGTTACCGGCATTGCCGCCAGCGCCACCGGGTCCAGCGATGCGGCCAGGATGCGCTGCTGCTGCACGGTCGGGAAGCGATGGGCCAGGTGCCGGCGGAACTTGTCCATCAGCAGCGGAATGCCTTCGGCGCGGCGACGGGCGTGGCCGAGCGGATACTCCACCCGCACCTCGGGCAGTTCAGTGCCATCGGTGAAGCGCACGCTCAGGCCGTTGCCGATGCTGCGCTTGTCCGGGTCCAGGTAGTCGGCGCTGAGCTGCGGGTCTTCGTGGCAGGCCATCTTCGCGCGCAGTGCGTCGATGCGTGGATCGGCGGCCACGTCATCCTCGTAGTCCTCGGCCACCAGCCGCCCGTGCAGCAACGCGATGGCGACCATGTACTGCACGCAGTGGTCGCGGTCGGCCGGGTTATGCAGCGGCCCCTGCTTGTCGATGATGCGGATGCAGGCTTCCTGGGTGCGGATGGTGATATGCGCGATGTCCTCGACCCGCCGCCCCATCGCGCGCAGCTGCTGGTGCAGCGTGATCGCCGCCTCCACCGCGGTCTGGCCATGGAATTCGGCCGGATAGCTGATCTTGAACAGCACGTTCTCCATGACGTAGCTGCCCAGCGGACGCCCCAACGTCACACGCTCACCATGCATGGATACGGCTTCAAAACCCCAGGTGGGCGCACTCAACACGCTGGGGTAGCCCATTTCGCCGCTGGCCGCCATCAGCGCCAGGCGCACGCCCCGACTGGTCGCATCGCCCGCCGCCCAGCTCTTGCGCGAGCCGGTGTTGGGCGCGTGCCGGTAGGTGCGCAACGCCTGGCCATCGACCCAGGCCAGCGACAGTGCATTGAGCATGCGTTCGCGATCCAGCCCGAGCAGCTGCGCCACCACCGCCGTGGTGGCCACCTTGACCAGCAGCACATGGTCCAGCCCGACCCGGTTGAAGGCATTGCGCAGCGCCAGCACGCCCTGGATCTCGTGAGCCTTGATCATCGCCAGCAGCACCTCGTGCACGGTCGGGGGCGGGCGGCGCAGCGCCTGCGCGTTGCGCCCCAGCCAATCGCAGACGGCCAGGATGCCGCCGAGATTATCGGAAGGATGGCCCCACTCGGCGGCCAGCCAGGTGTCGTTGAAATCCAGCCAGCGCACCATCGCGCCCAGGTTGAAGGCAGCCTGCACCGGATCCAGCACGTAGTGCGTGCCCGGCACCCGCGCGCCGTTCACCACGCTGATGCCAGGGACCAGCGGCCCGAGCAGCTTGCTGCAGGCCGGGAAGGACAGTGCCTCCAGCCCGCACCCGAGCGTGTCGAGCAGGCAGTGGTGTGCGGTCTGGAACGCCAGCGGCGAGTCGATGCGGGCATCACGCACGTAATCGACGATGTCCACCAGCAGCGCATCCCACGCTGCACGCTCGTTGGATGGGGTGTGGCTGTCGGACATCATCGATCTCCTCGTTGCGGTGCACGGTTGCCCGTGCGCCCTGCCAACCAAGGTTGGCATCTACCAAAGCAATCGGTCTCTGCGGCCAGGTAGTCGCCAACCTTGGTTGGCGTTTACCAATGCATCATTCGGCCGGCACCCGCACCTTGCCTTCCATCAGCACACGGGCGCTGCGGCTCATGATCGCCTTGGTCACCGTCCACTGGCCGTCAACGAGCCCGGCCTGCGCACCTACGCGCAGCGTGCCGGAGGGATGGCCGAAGGTGACTGCTTCGCGTTCGCCGCCACCGGCCGCGCGATTGACCAGCGTGCCCGGAATCGCTGCTGCGGTGCCGATCGCCACGGCGGCGGTACCCATCATCGCGTGGTGCAGCTTGCCCATCGACAGCGCACGCGCATGCAGGTCGATGGCCGAGGCCGGGATGGCCTTGCCGCTGGACGATACGTAGTCCTGTGCCGGTGCCACGAAGGCCACTTTCGGCGTGTGCTGGCGGGTCGCCGCGTCTTCCAGGTTCTTGATCAGGCCCATGCGCAAGGCGCCGTAGGCGCGGATCGTCTCGAAGCGCTCCAGCGCTGCCTTGTCCTCGTTGATCGCCGGCTGCAGCTCGGTACCGGTGTAGCCCAGGTCGGCGGCATTGAGGAAGATGGTCGGGATGCCGGCGGTGATCATGGTCACTTCGAAGTTGCCGACGCCGGGCACCTCCAGGGTGTCCACCAGATTGCCCGTCGGGAACATCGCGCCAGCGTCGCCATCATCGGACGGATCGATGAACTCGAGCTGGATCTCGGCGGCCGGGAAGGTCACGCCGTCCAGCTCGAAATCGCCGATCTCCTGCACTTCGCCATCGCGCATCGGCACGTGGGCGATGATGGTCTTGCCGATGTTGGCCTGCCAGATGCGTACGGTGCACAGGCCATCGCGCGGCACGCGCGCGGGATCGATCAGACCATTGGCGATGGCGAACGGGCCGACCGCAGTGCTGAGGTTGCCACAGTTGCCGCTCCAGTCGACGAAGGCGGTATCGATCGAGACCTGGCCGTACAGGTAGTCCACATCGTGGTCCGGCACAGAAGCGGTGGAGATGATCACGCACTTGCTGGTGCTGGACGTTGCACCACCCATGCCGTCGGTGTGCTTGCCATACGGATCGGGCGAACCGATCACGCGCATCAGCAGCGCATCGCGAGCAGCGCCCGGCACCTGCGCGGCTTCGGGCAGGTCCTGCAGGCGGAAGAACACGCCCTTGCTGGTGCCACCACGCATGTAGGTTGCGGGAATACGGAGTTGCGGGAGGAAGGTCATGGATCGGGTTCCTGTGTACAGTGAAACAATTCCTGGGGAGCCGTGCACCGACTTGCGGTGGGCCGGATGTACTGGCTTCATTCTCGATTCGATGCGCGTTCAAGCAGATTCTGGAAGTGCCCCGGGGGCAGAGGGGCAGGAAGCCCCGAAGCGACGCCTTCCGCGATCAACTGGCGCAGCAGGTCTTCAGCCTTGCTTCGCCGCCGCTGATGGACAAGGTCACGAACGTACTCGGAAGCGCTGGCATAGTCGCCTTCACGAACTTCCTGGTCCACGAATTGTCTGAGCTCATCTGTCAGTACCACTTTGATATTGACCATGCAAACATCCACTGCGGAACTGTCACGCGACAGTCTGCGAGGCACCAAAGGCAACGACAAGTACAGAAAGCGCGAGCCTTTGCATGAAGAAGTCTTTGCCATCAGGCAGGCGCCTCAGCATGACTTCGCCGCGCCCGCGCTGACGTCCCTTGCTGCCAACGGAACAGATACAGGATGGCCAGTTTGGTACTTCCGCTCACCACGGCCAGCAGCAGCAAAGGCCATCCCATCCGCAGGCCCATGGCGAAGGCAAATACGATCGTGGACAGGTCCATCAGCAGAATCAACTGACTCATCCGCAGCGACACGGCACCGGTGTGGCCATTGCGCAGGATCAGCAGAATCTGGTGCACGTAGCCCTGCGCCAGCAAGGCGGTGATCACCACAATCATCGCGCCGGCCACTACCCTGCCCTCATCCACGTGACGGTTGCCCCAAGCCAGACCGGCCAGCGCGCAGATCAACAGCAGCACGGCTGCCAGCAGGCTGATCGTGGCGGAGCCACTTCGGCGGTCACGCCAGATCTCCACCAGGATGCTCATGACCAGTATCGATGCGAGCAAGCGCGGCCAGACAATGAAGTGATTGAATGGTGTGACGCTGTAGCCGTAGATGAAGAACGAAAGGTACGCCAGGAAGCTGACCGTGAACTGGTTCAGCGACAGCACTGAAGTGGCGCTGTCATTCGCGCCCGCACGTTCCCGGCGGCTGCGCACCAGTCGCAACTGCGCGCCCACACCCAACAGGCTCAGAAAAATGAAGGCCGTGTTGACCGTGCCTGCGATGTTGTAGAACGCCGTTCCCATGCAGATGGGGCAACGCCCCTCTCCTCTGTGACCACCGCCATGCGGGCCGAAGCCAGCATGGCGGCAACTCGACACAAGGTAGACACCAGCTGCCTTACGCCACCTTGGCGCCTTCCAGGAAGTCCTGGGCGAAGCGCTGCAGCACGCCGCCGGCTTCGTAGATCGCTACTTCCTCGTCGCTGTCCAGGCGGCAGGTGACCGGCACGATCACGTCCTGGCCGTCGCGGCGGTGGATGACCAGGGTCAGGTCGGCGCGCGGGGTACGCTCGCCGACCACGTCGAAGGTCTCGGTGCCGTCGATGCCCAGAGTCAGGCGGGTGGTGCCCGGCTTGAACTCCAGCGGCAGCACGCCCATGCCGATCAGGTTGGTGCGGTGGATGCGTTCGAAGCCCTCGGCCACGATCGCTTCCACGCCGGCCAGGCGCACGCCCTTGGCGGCCCAGT
Source organism: Stenotrophomonas maltophilia (assembly GCF_023518235.1). NCBI lineage: Bacteria > Pseudomonadati > Pseudomonadota > Gammaproteobacteria > Lysobacterales > Lysobacteraceae > Stenotrophomonas > Stenotrophomonas maltophilia. Next base: position 4,533,044 of record NZ_CP090423.1, on the reverse strand, counting down.
CACGCGAGCTGCCCTGACCGTAGTCGGCACCGGCGATGATGATCAGCGGCTGCTTGCGCTCCATGTAGGTCTCGATCGCCTCCCACATGCGCATCACCTTGCCTTCCGGCTCCACGCGCGCCAGCGAGCCCTGCTTCACACTGCCGTCGTCGTTGCGCACCATCTCGTTGAACAGTTTCGGATTGGCGAAGGTGGCGCGCTGCGCAGTCAGGTGGTCACCGCGGTGGGTGGCGTAGGAATTGAAGTCTTCTTCCGGCAGGCCCATCTTCGCCAGGTATTCGCCGGCGGCGCTGGAAGCCAGGATCGCGTTGGACGGCGACAGGTGATCGGTGGTGATGTTGTCCGGCAGTACCGCCAGCGCGCGCATGCCGGCCAACGTGCGTTCACCGGCCAGTGCTCCCTCCCAGTACGGCGGGCGGCGGATGTAGGTGCTCTGCGGGCGCCAGTCGTACAGCGGGCTGACCGCCGCGCCATGCTCCACGCGCACGTTGAACATCGGGTTGTAGACCTTGCGGAACTGCTCCGGCTTCACCGCCGCCTTGACCACGGCGTCGATCTCCGCATCGCTCGGCCAGATGTCCTTCAGGCGCACCTCGTTGCCATCGACGTCCACACCCAGCACGTCCTTCTCGATGTCGAAACGCACGGTGCCGGCAATGGCGTAGGCGATCACCAGCGGCGGCGAGGCCAGGAAGGCCTGCTTCGCGTACGGGTGGATGCGGCCGTCGAAGTTGCGGTTGCCCGACAGCACGGCCGTCGAATACAGATCGCGGTCGATGATCTCCTGCTGGATTGCCGGGTCCAGCGCGCCGCTCATGCCGTTGCAGGTGGTGCAGGCGAAGGCGACGATGCCGAAGCCGAGCTTCTCCAGGTCCGGCAGCAGGCCGGCCTCTTCCAGGTACAGCTGCACTGCCTTCGAGCCCGGTGCCAGCGACGACTTCACCCACGGCTTGCGCAGCAGGCCGCGTTCATTGGCCTTGCGCGCCAGCAGGCCGGCAGCGATCACGTTGCGCGGGTTGGAGGTGTTGGTGCAGCTGGTGATGGCGGCGATGATCACCGCGCCATCGGGCATCAGGCCCTGGGCCTGTTCGGCCTTGCCGGCTTCCAGCTTGGCTTCATCGGCAATGCCGCGCTCGGCCAGCTCGGACACCGGCAGACGGCGATGCGGATTGCTCGGCCCGGCCATGTTGCGCACCACGCTGGACAGGTCGAAGCGCAGCACGCGCTCGTACTGCGCGGTGGCCAGCGCATCGGCCCACAGGCCGGTGCTGCGCGCGTATTTCTCCACCAGCGCCACCTGCGACTCTTCGCGGCCGGTCAGGCGCAGATAGTCGATGGTCTGCTGATCGATGTAGAACATCGCCGCAGTGGCACCGTATTCCGGACACATGTTGGAGATGGTGGCGCGGTCACCGATGGTCAGTGCCGCGGCACCCTCGCCGAAGAATTCAAGGTACGCACCGACCACGCGTTCCTTGCGCAGGAACTCGGTCAGCGCCAGCACCACGTCGGTGGCCGTGATGCCCGGCTGCGGCCGGCCGCTCAGCTCGACACCGATGATGTCCGGAAGGCGCATCCACGAGGCGCGGCCGAGCATCACGTTCTCCGCTTCCAGGCCGCCCACGCCAATGGCGATCACGCCCAGCGCGTCCACGTGCGGGGTATGGCTGTCGGTACCGACGCAGGTATCCGGGAACGCCACGCCGTCCTGCACGTAGACCACCGGCGACATCTTCTCCAGGTTGATCTGGTGCATGATACCGTTGCCCGGCGGAATCACATCCACGTTCTGGAACGCCAGCTTGGTCCAGTCGATGAAGTGGAAGCGGTCTTCGTTGCGGCGGTCTTCAATGGCGCGGTTCTTCTCGAACGCCTGCGGATCGAAACCACCGCACTCCACCGCCAGCGAGTGATCGACGATCAGCTGTACCGGCACCACCGGATTGACCTTGGCCGGGTCGCCGCCCTTGTCGGCGATCGCATCACGCAGGCCGGCCAGGTCCACCAGCGCAGTCTGGCCCAGGATGTCGTGGCAGACCACGCGTGCCGGGAACCACGGGAAATCGAGGTCGCGACGGCGCTCGATCAGCTGCGTCAGCGAAGCGGCCAACGTGGCCGGATCGCAGCGGCGTACCAGGTTCTCGGCCAGCACGCGCGAGGTGTACGGCAGCGCGGCATAGGCGCCGGGCTGGATCGCATCGACGGCGGCACGCGCATCGAAATAGTCCAGCGTGCTGCCGGGGAGGTTCTTGCGGTAATCGGTATTCATGGGCTGGCGGAGTACTTGGGGCGGGCCGGGTGCCGGCAATGCGGCGGCGAATGCATCCGGCCGGCGCAGAGCCGGCCGGATGGGTACAGCGGGTGGATCAGACGCGCTTGTCGATGGCGACGAAGTCGCGGTCTTCCGGGCCGATGTAGTTGGCGCTCGGGCGGATGATCTTGCCGTCGATGCGCTGCTCGACGATGTGCGCGCTCCAGCCGGCGGTGCGTGCGATCACGAACAGCGGGGTGAACATCGCGGTCGGCACGCCCATCATGTGGTAGCTGACGGCGCTGAACCAGTCCAGGTTCGGGAACATCTTCTTGATGTCCCACATCACCGACTCCAGGCGCTCGGCAATGTCGTACATCTTCATGCTGGACTGTTCTTCGGACAGCTCGCGGGCCACGTCCTTGATCACCTTGTTGCGCGGGTCAGAGACGGTGTAGACCGGGTGACCGAAACCGATCACCACTTCCTTGCGCTCGACGCGGGCCTTGATGTCTTCCTCGGCCTCATCCGGGTTGTCGTAGCGCTTCTGCACTTCGAACGCCACTTCGTTGGCGCCGCCGTGCTTCGGGCCACGCAGTGCGCCGATGCCACCGCAGATCGCGCTGTACATGTCGCTGCCGGTGCCGGCGATGACGCGGCAGGTGAAGGTGGAGGCGTTGAACTCGTGCTCGGCGTACAGGATCAGCGAGGTGTGCATCGCCTTCACCCACGAATCCTGCGGCTTTTCGCCGTGCAGCAGGTGCAGGAAGTGGCCACCGATCGAGTCGTCGTCGGTTTCCACGTCGATGGCGCGGCCGTTGTGGCTCCAGTGGTACCAGTACAGCAGCATCGAGCCGAGGCAGGCCATCAGCTTGTCGGCGATGTCGCGCGCGCCCGGATGGTTGTGGTCATCCTTCTCCGGTGCCACGCAGCCGAGCACGGATACGCCGGTGCGCATCACGTCCATCGGGTGCGCCGACGGCGGCAGTTCTTCCAGTGCGGCCTTCACTGCGGCCGGAATGCCACGCAGCGACTTCAGCTTGGCCTTGTACGAGACCAGCTCGGCTCGGGTCGGCAGCTTGCCGTGCACCAGCAGGTAGGCGATTTCCTCGAATTCGCTGGTGTTGGCCAGGTCCAGGATGTCATAGCCGCGGTAGTGCAGGTCGTTGCCACTGCGGCCCACGCTGCACAGCGCGGTGTTGCCGGCAGCGGTGCCGGACAGGGCGACGGACTTCTTCGGCTTGAAGGTCGGGGTTGCGGTCGTATCGTTCATGTTTCCCTCCGAAAACTTGATGGTGCAGGGTACTGCTTATTTCTTGGCGGCGAACAGTGCATCAAGCTGCTGCTCGAAGGCGTGGTAGCCGATGCGGTCGTAGAGTTCTTCGCGGGTCTGCATGGTCTCCACCACGTTGCGCTGGTGGCCATCGCGGCGCACCGCCTGGTAGACGTTCTCTGCGGCCTTGTTGGCGGCGCGGAACGCCGACAGCGGGAACAGCTGGATGGCGACGCCGGCCGAGGCCAGTTCATCGCGGCTGAACAGCGGGGTGGCACCGAATTCGGTGATGTTCGCCAGCACCGGCACCTTCACCGCGTCGACAAAGCGACGGTAGGTGTCCAGGTCGTAGGCGGCCTCGGCGAAGATGCCGTCGGCGCCGGCCTCGACGCAGGCGATGGCACGCTCGATGGCCTTGTCCACGCCGTCCACCTGGATGGCGTCGGTGCGCGCGATCAGGAAGAAGTCCGGATCGGTCTTGGCATCGGCAGCGGCCTTCACGCGATCGACCATTTCACCCTGCGAGACGATTTCCTTGCCCGGGCGGTGACCGCAGCGCTTGGCGCCGACCTGGTCTTCGATGTGGCAGGCGGCCGCGCCGGCCTTGATCAGCGACTTCACGGTGCGCGTGATGTTGAACGCGCTCGGGCCGAAGCCGGTGTCGATGTCCACCATCAGCGGCAGGTCGCAGACATCGGTGATGCGGCGCACGTCGATCAGCACGTCTTCCAGGGTGTTGATGCCCAGGTCCGGCAGGCCCAGCGAACCGGCAGCGACACCGCCGCCGGACAGGTAGATGGCGCGGAACCCGGCGCGCTTGGCCAGCAGCGCGTGGTTGGCGTTGATCGCGCCGATCACCTGCAGCGGCGATTCGGCAGCCAGCGCCTCACGGAAGCGGGCACCGGCAGAGAATGGAGTGGAAGCAGTCATGCGGCAATCCAGTTTGGAGAACGGGTAGGTGGGTGCAAACACCATGCCAAGCTGCAAGCCGTTGATTTCACGGGGATGACCGGACTACAGCACTGAAACGAATGAAACATTGAAACAGATGTATCATGAAACATCGCTCCCGCCCCCCCTCCCCGCCGCCATGTACCTGCCCCGCTCCCCGCTGCGCCACGCCGATGCCGACCCGGGCCGTCCGGTGATCTGGACGGTCAGCGTCTCGCGCCTGACCGGTCTGCTCGGCGATGTCATTCCCGAATTCGACCGCCGCGCGCGCATCGAGCAGATCAATCTCGGATTCGAGGACGCGGTGTCGGTGATCGGCCAGCGCCTGCGCCGCGAGCATTGCGACGTGGTGATTGCCGGTGGCTCCAACGCCGCCTGGCTGCGCAGCCGGCTGGAACTGCCACTTGTGCCGATCCAGGCCAACGGCTTCGACCTGATGGAGGCGCTGGCGCGGGCACGGCGCATCGCCAGCCGTATCGGCCTGGTCACCCACGCCAGCGACGTGCCGGTGTTCAGCAACTTCCAGCAGAGCTTCGGGCTGGACATCGAGCATCGCCGCTTCGTCACCCGCGAGGATGCGCGCGACTGCATCGCCGACCTGCGCGCCAACGGTATCGAGGTGATCGTCGGCACCGGCATGGCCATCGACCACGCCGAACAAGCCGGCCTGCCGGGCGTGCTGCTGTACTCGGCCGATTCGGTACGGCAGGCGTTCGAGCACGCACTGGAACTGACCCAGACCCTGGCCCGCTCTGGCGGCAGCCGGCCCGCGCCGCGCCGCCGCGCCACACCAGGCAACGATGCCCACGCCCTGCTCGGCGACAGCGAGGCGATGGCGCAGGTGCGCGCGCAGATCGCGCTGTATGCACCGCATGACAGCACCGTGCTGGTCACCGGCGAAACCGGCACCGGCAAGGAGCTGGTCGCACGCCAGCTGCATGCGGGCAGTGGCCGACGCGGCCGCTTCGTCGCGCTGAACTGCGGTGCGATCAGTGAATCGCTGCTGGAGGCCGAGCTGTTCGGCTACAGCGATGGCGCGTTCACAGGCGCACGTCGCGGCGGTCGTGTCGGCCTGGTTGAGGCCGCCGACGGCGGCACGCTGTTCCTGGATGAGATCGGCGAACTGCCGCTGCCGCTGCAGACCCGCCTGCTGCGGGTGCTGGAAGAGCGCGAAGTGCTGCGCGTGGGCGCCACCGAACCCACCCCGGTCGACCTGCGCGTGGTGGCAGCCACGCTGCAATCACTGGAGCAGCGCGCGGCAGCGGGCAGCTTCCGTCGCGACCTGTATTACCGGCTGGCGGCACTGCGCATCGCCCTGCCGCCGCTGCGTGCACGGCGCTGTGACATCCCGCTGCTGGCCCAGCATTTCTTCCGCCAGCTGCGTGGCGTCGATGCGCCGCTGGATGAAGATGCCCTAGCGGTGCTGACCGCCGCCGAGTGGCCGGGCAATGTGCGTGAGCTGCGCAACCTGATGGATCGCCTGCGCATCCATTGGCAGCCCGGTGAAGGGCAGATCGACGCGGCGCGACTGCGGCAGCTTGCGCCCGAGCTGACAAGCGAAGGCGCGACGGCACTGCCGCTGGAAAGCAACGGCAAGCGCCCGCCGCGTGCACAGCTGGAAGCACTGCTGCAGGAACACCGCAATGACCGCGAGGGCATGGCCCAAGCGCTGGGCGTATCACGCACCACGCTGTGGCGTTGGCTGCGCGCGGAGGGCCTGTAGCGTCGAGCTTGCTCGACTTATGTAGAGTCGAGCCATGCTCGACTGGGGAAAATCAGCCGAGCATGGCGCGGCTCTACAGGAGGAGCAGTCGAGCAAGCTCGACGCTACAGAAGCTGCGCGCGACGGCGCGCGTCGAAGGCGAAGCGGCCACTGCCCACCGCTGCAATCCACAGCAACAGCACGCCCAGCGGCACTTCGCTCAGATAGAAGAACCAGCTCAGCCAATCCAGCACGCCCAGCCCGGCCGGAATGCGCGCGATGCCGTCGGTCAGCGCCGCCACCGCGCAGATCGCCGCCAGCAGCAGGGCCGACGGGCGGCTCAACAGGCCCAGCACCAACAGGCCACCGGCAATCCATTCAATGGCCCCGAGCACCGGCGCACTGAACACCGGAAACGGGATGCCCGCCTCGACCAGCGTATGCACCATGCGCTCGCGCCCCGCATCGGTGAACACCTTGTTCCAGCCGGAGACGCAGAACATCACCCCGGCCACGATGCGGGCCAGCAACAACAGCAACGCTTCCACGCCGCGGCGCGGCGGCGGCACGGCAAACAGGCAACGCCAGGCAGGCATGGCAACTCCGCAGATCGAGGGCATCGGCCGGAGTGTGCCTGCCAGCGACCTGCTCGCAGATGAAGCAGGCCGGTCCGTTCACGACACCCCACTCCGTAGCGTCGAGCTTGCTCGACGGCGGTCGCTCTGCCGCCAAGAGCAGCCGAGCATGGGCTCGGCTCTACAGCAGCCCCAGCATCACCATCCCGCCTTACGGGTACAGCAGGCGCTTGCTCCAGCGCCCTTCGGCACCGGCTTCATAGCACCAGCGCTCGTGCAGGCGGAACTGCGCGCCGTACCAGAACTCGATGCGGTCGGGCACCACGCGCAGACCACTCCAGCCGTCCGGACGCGGCACCTCCTTGCCCTCGAAACGTGCCTCGACCTCCGCCACGCGCGCATCGAACTCTTCGCGCGTCGCCAGCGTCTTCGACTGCTGCGAGGCCCACGCACCGATCTGGCTCATGCGCGGGCGGCTGGCGAAATAGGCATCGGCTTCGGCATCGGCGACCTGCTCGACACGGCCTTCGATGCGCACCTGGATGCCGGCCTCGCGCAGGCTGCGCCACAGGAACAGCAGCGCGGCCTGCGGATTGGCCTGCAGTTCCCGCCCCTTGTGGCTGTCCAGGTGGGTGTAGAACACGAAGCCGCGCTCGTCGAACGCCTTCAGCAACACGGTGCGCGCCGAGGGGCGGCCATGCGTATCGGCGGTGGCCACGGTCATCGCGTTCGGCTCGACCTCGCGGCTCTGTTTGGCCTCTTCGAACAGGCCGGCAAACGTGGACAGGGCTTCGGCGTACAGGTCGCTCATGATTGCGTTCTTCTCACACGGATTGGGCTATTGTGGCTGCATGGCCGCTGCTGCGTATATGCCCCAGGTGAAAGGATTCCCCGAAACATTGGCCGAACAGGCGCTGGACGATGCGCTGGGCAGCGGCGCAGCGGTTCCAGTATTGGCGATCAGCGGCCTGCAGGGGAGCGGCAAATCGACGCTGGCCGCACAGGTGGTGGCGCGCGCACAGGCGCGCGGCCTCAACGCGGCGACGCTGTCCATCGATGACGTCTACCTGACCCGCGCCCAGCGCCAGCGGCTGGCCCGCCAGGTGCATCCGCTGCTGATCACCCGTGGCCCACCCGGCACCCATGACCTGCCACTGGCCCACGCCGTGCTCGACGCAGTGGCCGCGCGGCACCCCTTCGCCCTGCCCCGCTTCGACAAGCTGGCCGACGAGCGCCTGCCCCAGGCGCAGTGGCCGCGAATTGAACGGCCGCTCGATCTGCTGGTGTTCGAAGGCTGGTTCCTGGGCACGCCGGCGCAGGCCGACGACGCGCTGCACAGCCCGCTGAACGCACTGGAACGCGAAGCCGACGCCGACGGCCGCTGGCGTCGCTGGTGCAACCAGGCGCTGGCCCGCGACTACCCGGCGCTGTGGCAGCGCTGCGACCGCCTGTGGTTCCTGCAGCCGCCGGATTTTTCGGTGGTGCCGCGCTGGCGCTGGCAGCAGGAGCAGAACCTGCAGGCCGCACAGCCGGGCCGGCACGGCATGAGCCGGCCACAGCTGGAGCGCTTCGTGCAGTACTACGAGCGGGTCAGCCGGCAGGCGCTGCAGGCCTTGCCGGCGCTGGCCGACCACGTGGTGGTGCTGGACGGCCAGCGCCAGGTGCAGGCACTGCGCTGAACGCACTTATTCGACCAGGAAGGTCACCCGCAGGTTGACCCGCCATTCGGTGATCTCGCCGCTGCCGTTGGTCACCACCTTGGTCTCGTTCACCCAGGCGCCCTGGATGCCCTTGACCGTCTCGGAGACCTTCTTCAAACCGCTGCGTACGGCGTCCTCGACACTTTTCGGCGAGGAGGCGGTGATTTCGATGACCTTGGCGACCGACATGGGCTGTACTCCGGCTGGCGCGGGAACCCCCGCAGGAACCACCACCCTGACGTGAAGAACGTAAAGGCCGGGGCATGGAGGTGTTAGCATCAGAGGGCATGAATCCTGCTCCGAACCTGATCCTGATCGGCCCGATGGGCGCCGGCAAAACCTGCATCGGCCGCCGCCTCGCCGAGCGCTTCACGCTGGACTTCGTCGATGTCGACCAGGCCATCGTCGACGCCGCCGGCGCCAGCATTCCGACCATTTTCGAGCACTCCGGGGAAACCGGCTTCCGCGCCCACGAACGCGAGGCGCTGGCCCACGTGCTGGCAGGCCGCGGCCAGCTGGTTTCCACCGGTGGCGGCGCGGTGCTCGATCCGGGCAACCGTGCCCTGATCGCCCAGCGCGGCTTCGTGGTCTACCTGCGGGTCAGCGTGACCGCACAACTGGAACGGCTGGCCCGCGACAAGGGCCGGCCGCTGCTGCAACGCCCGGACCGCGAGCAGGTGCTGCATGACCTGGCCGCGCACCGCGACCCGCTCTACCGCGAGCTGGCCGACCTCACTCTCGATACCGACCCCTACACCGCTGCCGATGCGACCGCCCAGCTGGTGGTCAAGCTGGCCACGCAATGGCAGCGCCAGGACCTGACCGCATGACCTCCCCCGCTCTGCTGCAGGTCGCCGTTGGCGGCGACCGCCCCTACTCCATCACCATCGGCGCCGGTGCACAGGCCGACGGCACTGCGCTGGCCTCGCATGTGCGCGGCCGTCACGTGCTGCTGCTCAGCGACAGCGAAGTGGCGCCGCGCTACCTGGCGGCGGTGAAGCAGACGCTGCTGGCCGCACGCCCGGACCTGATCATCGGCGAGCACGTGCTGGCTGCCGGTGAAGCCTCCAAGACCCTGGCCGAATTCGGCCACGCGATCGAAGCGCTGGCCGCGCTCGGCGCCACCCGCGATGCCTGCGTGTTCGCCCTCGGCGGCGGCGTGGTCGGCGATCTGGCCGGTTTCGCTGCGGCCTGCTGGATGCGCGGCGTGGACTGCGTGCAGCTGCCGACCACGCTGCTGGCGATGGTCGATTCGTCGGTGGGCGGCAAGACCGCCGTCGACATCCCGGCCGGCAAGAACCTGGTCGGCGCTTTCCATCCGCCGCGCGCGGTGATCGCTGACACCCGCGTGCTGGCCACCCTGCCGCCGCGCGAGCTGCGTGCCGGCCTGGCCGAAGTGGTGAAGTACGGCGCGCTGGGCGATGCGGTGTTCTTCGAGTGGCTGCAGCAGCATGCCGATGCGCTGCTGGCCGGTGAGGATGCGGTGCTTTCCGAAGCCATCGCGCGCAGCTGCCGGCACAAGGCCGCCATCGTCGAGCGTGACCCGTTCGAGAAGGGCGAGCGTGCCCTGCTCAACCTCGGCCACACCTTCGGCCACGCCATCGAGACCGAACAGGGTTACTCGGCCCCCGGCCGCGATGCGCTGAACCATGGTGAGGCGGTGGCGGTGGGCATGGTGCTGGCCGCGCAGCTGTCGACCGACCTGGGCCTGGCCGACGATGCCGACCGCGCGCGCCTGCAGGCACTGCTGGAACGCCTCGGTTTGCCGGTGACGATCCCGGCCGGGCTGGACCCGCAGGCCCTGCTCGGCCGCATGCGGCTGGACAAGAAGAACGTGGCCGGCCGCCTGCGCCTGGTGCTGTGGCGGGGCATGGGCCGCGCCGAAGTGGTGCCGGACGTGGATGAGGCGGCGGTGCTGAAGGTGCTGTCGGTGCGGTAGTGCCGGCCGCTGGCCGGCAACTTCAGCAACGGGGAAGCCGGCCAGCGGCCGGCACTACCGGGCTGCGCGGCAGGATTGCCGGCCAGCGGCCGGCACGACCGCGTTGCGGCCGGGGTCACCCTGGCCCCGCTACAATCGGCGCCATGCACGTCTACCTGCAACATCCCGACGCCGGTGCGCAGGCACCGCGCTTCCTGCGCCTGAACCTGCAGCCGGACCTGTTCGGCGGCTGGGAGCTGCTGCGCGAGAGCGGCCGCGTCGGTGGCCGCTCGCAGCTGCGGCGTGAGCTGTTCCTGCAGGCCGACGATGCCCGACATGCCTTCGAGAAGGCCCGCGATGCCGAACTGCATCGCGGCTTCCAGATCCTTTCGCACGGCGACTGACGCCGCTGCCCACTTTCGTCCAAGGAATGCCCATCGTGACCAGCCCTCTCCGCAACGATCGCCTGCTGCGCGCCCTGCGCCGCGAACCGGTGGATTGCACGCCCGTCTGGCTGATGCGCCAGGCCGGCCGCTACCTGCCGGAATACCGCGCGACCCGGGCCAAGGCCGGCAGCTTCCTGGCAATGGCCAAGACCCCGGAGATCGCCTGCGAAGTCACCCTGCAACCGCTGCGCCGCTTCCCGCTGGACGCGGCCATCCTGTTCTCGGACATCCTCACCATTCCCGACGCAATGGGCCTGGAGCTGTACTTCGTCGAAGGCGAAGGCCCCAAGTTCCGCCACCCGGTGCGCGATGAAGCGGCCATCGCCAGGCTGGCGGTGCCGGACATGGAGCAGGACCTGGGCTATGTGATGGACGCGGTGCGGCTGATCCGCCGCGAACTGGACGGCCAGGTGCCGCTGATCGGTTTCTCCGGCAGCCCGTGGACGCTGGCCTGCTACATGGTCGAAGGCGGTGGCAGCAAGGACTTCGCGCGCATCAAGGCGATGGCGCTGAACCACCCGCAGGCGTTGCACCGCCTGCTGGAGGTCACCACCGAGGCGGTGATCGCCTACCTCAGCGCGCAGCGTGCGGCCGGTGCGCAGGCGCTGCAGGTGTTCGACACCTGGGGCGGTGTGCTGTCGCCGGCGATGTACCGCGAGTTCTCGCTGCGCTACCTGCAGCGCATCGCCGAAGGCCTGGAGCGTGGCCAAGGCAGCGAACGCACGCCGCTGATCCTGTTCGGCAAGGGCACCGGCCTGCACCTGGAAGCACTGTCGCAGACCGGCGCCGATGCCCTGGGCCTGGACTGGACGTTGGACCTGGATGAAGCGATGCGCCGCACCGGCGGCCGCGTCGCTCTGCAGGGCAACCTCGACCCGACCACCCTGTACGCCTCGCCGGATGCGATCGCCGCCGCCGCCGCGCGCGTGCTCGATACCTATGCCGCCGGCAACGGGGGTTCGCGCGAGGGCCATGTGTTCAACCTCGGCCATGGCATGTCGCCGGACATGGACCCGGCCCACGTGCAGGTCCTGGTCGACGCGGTGCACGCACACAGCCAGCGCTGAAACAAGCGCCGCAAGCGTCACGGTGCGACGTTGATCGCACCGTGACCCGGTTTGCGCGATCATGGCGCCCCCACGCTGCACCGGCCACACGCCATGCCCACATCGTCATCGACCTACAACCGCCACCGTCCCCTGCTGTGGCTGGTGTCCTTGGCGATCTTCATGCAGATGCTGGACTCGACCATCGTCAACACGGCATTGCCGGCGATGGCGGCCAGCCTGGGCGAAAGCCCGCTGCAGATGCAGTCGGTGGTGTTCAGCTATGCGTTGGCGGTGGCAACCTTCATCCCCGCTTCCGGCTGGATCGCCGACCGCTACGGCACCCGCCGCACCTTCCTGCTGGCCATCATCCTGTTCACCCTCGGCTCGCTCGCCTGCGCGCTGGCCCAGCACCTGCACCAGCTGGTCGGCGCGCGCGTGCTGCAGGGCATCGGCGGCGCGATGCTGCTGCCGGTCGGCCGGCTGGCGGTGATGCGCTCGGTGCCACGCGAGGATTTCCTGCGTGCCATGAGCTTCATCGCCATCCCGGCGCTGGTCGGCCCGCTGATCGGCCCGACCCTGGGCGGCTGGCTGGTCGAGATTGCCTCATGGCACTGGGTGTTCCTGATCAACCTGCCGATCGGCGTGATCGGTTTCATCGCCGCGATGAAAATCATGCCCGACCACTACGCCAGCCATCGCACCCGCTTCGACCTGCGCGGCTACATCATGCTGGCCTTTGCGATGGTGGTGCTGTCACTGGCGCTGGACGGCATTTCCGGGCTGGGAACGCCGCACGCGCTGGTGATGCTGATGACCGTGGCCGGCCTGGCAGCACTGGTCGGCTACTGGCTGCATGCGGCCAATTCAACCGCGCCGTTGTTCTCGCTGGCGCTGTTCCGCGTGCCCAGCTACCGCATCGGCATTCTCGGCAACCTGTTCTCGCGCATCGGCAGCAGCGCCATGCCGATGCTGATCCCGCTGCTGCTCCAGGTCGGCCTGGGCCTGGGCCCGATGAATGCAGGCCTGATGATGGTACCGGTGGCGGCCGCCGGCATGGTCTCCAAGCAGCTGGCGGTGAAGCTGGTCGAACGTTTCGGCTACCGCCGCGTATTGATGGTCAACACGGTGCTGGTCGGGCTGGCGATGGCCAGCTTCATCCTGATGACACCGGGCCAGCACCTGGCGCTGCGGCTGCTGCAGCTGGCGTTCTTCGGCGCGGTCAATTCGCTGCAGTTCACCGTGATGAACACCGTGACCCTGCGTGACCTGGACCGCGAGTTCGCCAGTTCCGGCAACAGCCTGCTGTCGATGGTGATGATGCTGGCGGCCGGTTTCGGCGCCGCCGCAGCCGGCAGCCTGCTGGCCGCGTTCGGCAATCACCTGGACAGCACCGATGCCACGGCGGCGTTGCATGCCACCTTCCTGTGCGTGGGCGCGATCACGCTGACCTCGACGATGATCTTCTGGCAGCTGCCCGACACCAAGCCGGAACCACGGCAGGTCGAGCACGTCGCGGAGTGAGGGTGGTTCGGCAGGGCCTGCGGCCCTGCACCTGCTACAAGCCAGAGCAACAGCCGGCTCTGTGAATGCCGTGCGCTGGGCGGTAGGGTGTGGGGCTGCAGGACACGCCGTAAACCCATCCCTGGGGACTCGATGGCGCCATCCATGGCGCCAACGGTCCTGCAGCCCCACACCGCACCGCCCCCGACAGTTTCCCGGTGACGGCTGGTAGATCGCAGAATCCTGTCAAGGGCGGGGTGGGTCCGGTTGCGGGAGTGTCCGCCGCATGGATGCCGCGGCCAAGCCCCCATCGATGGGTTTACGGCGTCTCCCGCAACCGGATCCACCCCGCCATCCCACAGGAAGCCAGCTTTTGCTTCGGCTGTTGCTCTTGTTCCGGCTTGCAGCAGGTGCAGGGCCGCAGGCCCTGCCGAACTCCCTACCGCCCCATGACCCTGGCAATCGCTTCCACCAGCAACTCACCGGTCACCGGCTTGCGCAGGAAACCGCCGATGCCGGCCGCCTCCACCTGCTGCTGCAGGTCCGGATCGGTGCGCGCGGTCACCGCCAGCAGCGGCAGCATGTAGCCCTGGTTGCGCAGATGCTGGGCCAGCTCGAAACCACTCAGACCCGGCAGGTCCAGGTCGAGCAGACCGACGTCGAAGTCACCGGCACTGATCTCACGCAGCGCCGCCAGCGCGTGCCCCGCATGCACCACCTCATGGCCACGCGCACTCAACAATCCGCGCATGACGTCGGCCACGGTGGCATCGTCTTCCACCAGCAGTACCCGCAACGGCGGCAGGCGCGTGGCTTCATCGCGATCCGCTGCAGCGCCCGTCTCGGAATCGGTATCTACCACCAGCGGCAACGGCAGCGTCACCCCGAAACAGGTGCCGCGCCCCAACTGGCTCTCCACCTGGATGCGGCCCTGCATCGCCTGCGCCAGCTCACGGCAGATCGCCAGTCCCAGGCCACTGCCACCGTACTGTGCGGCGGTGCGCGCGCCATCGGCCTGTTCGAAACGACGGAACAGGCGCTGCTGTTGTTCCTGGCTGATACCCGGTCCGGTATCGCGCACTTCGAAGTGCAGCGCGCGCAGGTCGCCGTCGCTGCGTGCGTGCAGGGTAATGGTGCCGCGGCTGGTGAACTTGACCGCGTTGGACAGCAGGTTCAGCAGGATCTGCCGCACCCGCATGGCATCGCCGGTGGCATGCAGACCTGCCGGCAGCTGGTTGTCCAGGTTGAAGTGCAACCCCTTCTGTGCCGCCAGCGGGCCCATCAGCGCGGCCAGATCCTGCAGCAGGCAGCTCAGCGCGAACGGCTTGGACTGCAGCTCCAGCCGCCCGGATTCGATCCGTGCCAGATCCAGCGCATCGTTGACCAGATGCAGCAGGTGCTCACCGGCATGCCGGATCGACTGGGTGTAGCCACGCTGCTGTGGGTCCAGCGGCGAGGCCAGCAGCAGTTCGCTCATGCCCAGCACGCCGGTCATCGGGGTGCGGATCTCATGGCCCAGATTGGCCAGGAAACGGGTCTTGGCGGCCGACGCCTGTTCGGCCAGCTCCTGCTTGTGCAACGCCAGCTGATAGGCGTGGCGGCGTTGCAGGCGGCGGCGATAGAGCCACGCAAACCAGCTGGTCAGCAGCAGGGCGATCGACGCCAGCACCAGCAGCCCGGACAGGCTGCGCCACCAGGGCGGTTGCACGCGGAACTCCAGGCTCTGCACCCGCGACCAGACGTGGTCGGCCGAGCGCGCCTGGACTTCCAGCCGGTAGCTGCCCGGTGCCAGGCGCGAGAACAGGCGCTCGCCGGCCGGCCCGACTTCGACCCAGTCCGGGTCGTAGCCGGCCAAGCGGTAGCGATAGGTATTGGACGCCGAATCGGCAAAGGACAACAGCCGCGCGACGATGCGCAGGTCGCGGTCGCCGTCGGCGATCTGCAACGGTGCATCGTGGGTCATGTCCAGCACCTGCTCATTGCGGCGCACTTCCACCCGCTCGATCACCAGCGGCGCGCGCCGCACCGAAGGCCGCACCTGCGCCGGATCGAACACCACCGCACCGGCCGGGGTACCGGCCACCAGATGGCCGTCCGCCGCCGCGATCAACGTGTGTTCGCGGAACTCCTGGCTGGGCAGACCATCGTGCACGCCGTACAGACGCACGCTCTGGCCATCGGCACTCACCCGCACCAGGCCGCGCGCACTGGTCGCCCAGGCCACGCCCTGGCCATCAACCACCAGGCCGGAGGCGGAAATGGCCGGGTATCCCTGTTCCGCGCCGATCACCGCCTGCCGTTCCAGGCGGCCCTGGCTCCAGCGATAGCGCGACAGGCGGCCATCCTCGGACAGCCAGACCTGGCCATCACGACCGACATGCAGCGCATGGATGGCCGTTGCCGGCGCGCCCGGCACCGGCTGGAAGCGCCCGCTGTCGGGCAGCCACTGCAGCAGTCCGCGGCTGCTGGCCAGCCAGATATGGTCCTGCGGCCCGCATTCGACATCGAGGTTGAGCTGGCCCTGCTGCAATCCGCGTTCACCGTTGTCCAGCTGGTGCTGCACGTGTCCGTCGAGGTCACGCTGCTGCAGGCCCGAAGGCAGCATCAGCCAGAGACTGTCGCCGTCACAGGTCATCAGGGCCTCGACCACCCCTTCCATGGCGGCATCGGCGCCGGCCTCGCGCCCCCATCGGCGCAGCTCGCGCCGTTGCGGGTCGTAGCGGATCAAGGCATCGGTGGAACCGACCCAGACCTGGCCGTGGCGGTCTTCGCGCACCGAGGTCAACCAATGCATGCCATTGACCCAGGTCCGGTGCTGTTCGACCTTGCCGGTCCTGGGATCGAAGCGGTCCAGCGCGCCGTGCCCGCCGACCGTCCATACGCCGCCATTGCGCGAAGCGCTGGTACCCAGCACCAGCGCGTTGCGCAGCGAGCTGGGGTCATCCTCCAGGCGCGACAGCACGGAGAACTGCCACCAGCGCGGCAGCAGGTGCCACAGCCCGGCATTGGTGCTCGCCAGCCAGATGCCGCCTTCCCGATCCTCGTAGGTGCCGGTCCAGTTGGGCCGGACCGGACCGCGTGCGATCGCGCTGTACAGCGGCACGGTCTGGTACTGGCCATCGACCGCGCGGCCCAGGCCGGTGCGGGTATCCAGCCAGTGCCCTCCCTGCTCGTCGCGCAGCATCATGCCCAGCACCTGCTCGCCCGGCGGCAGTTTCCACGGCGGTGCTTCGAAGCGACCGTCCGGACGGCGCACCGTGGCACCGGCCATGGTGCTGATCCACAGGCTGCCATCGGGCTCGGTGGTCAGCCCGTTGATCAGCGGACTGGGAATGACGTCAGCGCCGACGCGTTCGAAATCGGTACCGGTCCAGCGCGCGACACCATGCTTGGTGCCGATCCAGAGGCTGCCATCGGCCAGCGTGGCCAGGTACGGCACCGACGATGAGGGCAGGCTGCGCGGGTTGTTCGGCTCGGGCAGGAAACGCTGCAGGCGGTCGTGGCTGTCCAGCCGGTACAGGCCGCCCTCATGGGTGCCGAACCAGATCGAGCCATCCGGCGTGCTGGCCAGGCTCCAGACCGTGTTGGTCCCCATCAAAGGCTGGCTGCTGCGGTCGTAGAAGTGCAGCTGGCGGCGGTCGGCCGACATCCGTACCAGGCCCGCATTCTCGGTACCAATCCACAACTGGTTGCGGGCATCGACCAGCACCGTCCAGATGCGGTTGTCGCGCAGGCCATCTTCCGAGCGCCAGACCCGGTAGGTACGCCCATCGTAACGGGCCAGGCCGTCGTTGGTGGCGATCCACAGGTAGCCGTAACGGTCTTCGGCCATGCGGTTGACCGTGTTGGACGGCAGGCCATCGAACACCGTCACCTGTCGCGGACTCGGCGGCACCGGCTGTGCAGCAACCGGCGACACGCAGCACAGCAGGACCAGCAGCAGCATCGCCGCCCGCAGATACACCACCGATGGCCTCCTCACGCTGGATCTGATGATGCCCGCACAGCGGGCGTCGGCATGGTAAACCGAAAGTCGCACCCTTCACGCCCGGCAACGCCGCAGTCACGCCATGGCTTGTCGTTTTGCACGCGCCTGAACAATCGCAGCCACCAGCAGGTCACCGGTCACCGGCTTGCGCAGGAAGCCGTCGAATCCGGCGGCCAGCACCTGCGTCTCGGCGTAGGCATCGGAGCGTGCGGTCACCGCCACCAGCGGCAGCTCGTAGCCCATCGTGCGCAGCTGGCGGGCGATGGCGGTGCCATCCAGCGCCGGCAGGTCGAGGTCGAGCAGGCCGACATCGAAGCGATGGGTGGCAATCTCGGACAATGCGCCCAGGCCATGCAGCACGTGGACCACGTCGTGTCCGCGTCCACGCAGCAGGCCAGCGATGACCTCGGCAACGGTCGCATCATCCTCCACCAGCAGGATGTGCAGCGGTGGCAGCTCCGGCGACGCCGCCGGCTCACCGCTGGCACGCGCCGCCTGCCGGGTCCACGGCAGCGGCAGCTGCACGCGGAACCGGGCGCCCTTGCCGGGCTGGCTGTCCACCTCGATATGCCCGCCCATCGCCACCGCCAGCTCCTGGCAGATCGCCAGGCCCAGCCCACTGCCGCCATAGCGCGACGCCGTGCGCGGCCCCTCGGCCTGTTCGAATCGATGGAACAGGCGCTGCTGCTGCTCGGCATTGATGCCCGGGCCGCTGTCATGCACCTCGAAACACACACCGCCTCGTTCTTCCAGCTGCACCGACAGGCCCACGTGCCCGCGCTCGGTGAACTTGATGGCGTTGCCCAGCAGGTTCAGCAGGATCTGGCGGACACGCATTTCATCGCCGCTGACGCTGATCGGGCCAGGCGGATCCTCGCCGCGCTGGAAGGCCAGCTGGCGCTGCTGCGCCATCGGCTGCATCAGGCCCTGCACCTGGTCGAGCAGCTCCTTGAGATCGAACGGGTGCAGGTCCAGTTCCAGCCGGCCTGCCTCGATGCGGGCCAGGTCCAATGCATCGTTGACCAGCCGCAGCAGGTGGCTGCCGGCCTGCTGGATCGAACCGGCGTAGCTGCGCTGCATCGGGTCCAGCGGCGTGGCCAGCAGCAGCTCGCTCATGCCCAGCACGCCGGTCATCGGCGTACGCACCTCGTGGCCGAGCGTGGCCAGGAAGCGGCTCTTGGCCTGCGAGGCCTGCTCGGCCAGCTGCTGCTTGTGCAAGGTCAGCTGCCATTGCTGGCGCCGGCGCAGCCGCGCACGGATCGCCCAGGCCAGCGTCAGCAGCAACAGCGACCCCAGCAGCACATAGCCGAAGATCGCCATGCCGCTGCGCCACCATGGCGGCAGCACCTTCACCTGCAGCCGCTGCGAAGCAGTCCACGCCCCGTTGGAGGACGCCGCCTGCACTTCGATGACGTAGTGGCCGGTCGGCAGCCGCGACAGCGTGCGCTGGCCGTCGCCGCCCTGCTCCACCCAGTCCTGGTCGTAGCCCTGCACGCGGAAACGGTAACGGTTGCCCTGCGGGCTGGCGTAGGACAACAGCCGCGCGTCGATCTGCAGGTCACGGTCATCCGGCCCCAACAGCAGCGTGCCGGTGACCGGCAACGGCTGCCAGCCACGCGCATCGTCGCGGCGCACGCGCACTTCGGCGATCACCAGCGACGAAGGCGGCCGCGCACTGTCAGCAGCATTCACGTCAAAGGCCACCAGGCCGGTCTGGGTCACCGCCAGCACACGGCCATCGGCGTTCACCGCCGGTGGCCGCCCGGTGAATTCGGCGTCGGACAGGCCATCGCGCTCGTTGAACTGCTGCAGGCGGCGTGCCTGGGGATCCCAGCGCAGCAGGCCGCGCGGCGTCGTGGCCCACAGCTGGCCATTGTCGGCCAGGGCCAACCCGCCCATGCTGACCGGCGGCACGCCCGCAGCCCCGTCGATGCGCTGGATCAGCCGCAGGCTCATGCCATCCCACTGGTAACGCTCGAAGGCGCCCTGGCGCGCCAGCCACATCTGCTGCGGATCGATCCACACCAGGTCGTAGATCGGCCCACGCGAAACGCCCGGCACCGCTTCGAAGCGTCCAGCCTGCGCGCGCCAGATCCCCATCTCTCCCATGATCCAGGGGCGGCCGTGGTCATCGAAACGGATCTGTTCGATGGGCGCATCGGCGCTGCCCTGGAACTGCTGCAACGGATAGCTGTGCAGCAGCCGCCCCTCGGCGCTGCGCTGCTGCAGGTCCAGGCCCATTACCGATACCCAGACCGTGCCATCCGGCGCCTGCCGCATCAGGTCGATGCGCTGGCGCAGGTCGGCACTGCCATCGATGCGCCAATCCTGCAGTGCACCGCTGGCCGGGTCGTACACGGTGATGCGTCCACCGCGTCCCAGCCAGAGGCGCCCGTCCGGGCGCGGCAGCACCGACCACACCACACCGCTGCCGAGCTGGCGGTCGCTGGCAAGCAGGCGCAGGGTGCCCTGCGCATCGAGCCGGTAAACGCCACGGGCCGAGCCGACGTAGTAGTTCTGCCCGTCGCTGGCCGCGCTCAGCAGGTACTGGCTGTCCAGCGGCTTGCCATCGAGCTGGTTCCAGATCGAGAAGCGCCGCCAGTCCGGCGGCAGGTAGGCCAGGCCCTGGGTGAGCAGTGCCACCCACAACCCGCCCTCGTGGTCCTGCAACAGATCCAGCACACCGCTGTGTGCGGTCAGGAAGCCGCTGCCACGGTCACCTTCGAGCCGGCGCAGCATTGCCGCATCCCCACGCAGCAGCCCATCGGAGGTGCCGGCCCAGTAGCCGCCCTGGCGATCGGCCAGCACAAGCGCAGAACGCAGACGGGCACTGTCGGCCCAGCGTGGCCGACTGACCCGGTCCTGTGCGTCGATGCGGTACAGGCCATCGTTCTGGCTGCCCACCCAGATCGAACCGTCAGCATCGCGACTGAGCCGGAGCACGCTCAGCGTGCCCAGTTCGCGTGCGCCCACCGGCTCGAAGCCGGTCCCGTTCCAACGCGCCACCCCGGCTTCTGTGCCCACCCACAGCCGGCCCTGTGCATCGACCAGGCTGGTGAAGATGCTGTTGCTGGGCAGCCCGCCGGGATGCGCCGGATCATGGGTGTAGAGGCGCACGCTGCCATCTTCGCCGAGGCGGCACACACCATGGTTGTTGGTGCCGATCCACAAGGCGTCTTCTGCGTAGGCCAGCGCCCAGAATTGTCCCTCGCAGAGGGAGTTGACCGTGTCGAAGGTCCTGAAGCGCGCACGATCGGCGTCCAGCCGGGCCACGCCCTTGCCGTTCATGCCCACCCACACCCGGTCCAGCGGATCGATCAGCAGCGTCTCGATCTCATTGCCGGGCAACGAACCCGGCTGGTCCGGATCGTGCTCCCAGACCCGCAGGCTGTTGCCGTCGTAGCGGGCAAGGCCGCCGTCGGTGGCCGCCCAGATGTGCCCCTGGCGATCCTCGGCCAGCGCCACCACCATGCGCGAGGGCAATCCTTCGGCGGCCCCGAAGCGGCGCAGGCGTGGTGTTTCCGCCATGTCCGGGGTCGCCGCGGCGGCGGTGATCGCGCCCAGCAGCAGTCCCAACCCCGCAATGCCACGGCACCACTGCCGCCAGCGACTCTTCATCCTGAACCCCCTGTCCTGGGCCGATTGTCACACAGGGCCGGGTTCATGGCTGCAACAGCCTGTTTCCAGCGGCGGCGCCACCACGAACTGTTGCAGTCATGCACGCAACGTTGGCAGGGGGCTGTGCGTATGATCGCAACGTCCCCTTCCCGGAGCCCGCCATCGATGCGTCCCTGCCTGGCCCTGCTGCCGATGCTGCTCGCCACCGCCCCCGCCTGGGCGGCCGCTGACACCTATCGGCTCGATCCGGTGCACACGCGGGTGTTGTTCTCCATCGACCACGCCGGCTACTCGCAGGCCATGGGCACGGTCTCCGGCAGCGAGGGCCGCCTGCAGTTCGATCCCGACAACTGGCGCGACGCCACGCTGGACGTCGAGGTGCCCGTGTCGCGGTTGGACCTCGGTGACACCAAATGGAACCAGGCTACCCTGGCCCGCAGCCTGCTCGACGGCGAACGTTTCCCGAACGCGCGCTTTGTCTCCAGCCGGGTCGAACCGATCGATCCCAAGCGCGCCCACGTGATCGGCACGCTGACCCTGCGCGGGGTCAGCCAGGAGGTCACCCTGGAGGTGACCCTCAACGCCCTCAAACGCTACCCGCTACCGCCGTTCCGGCGTACCGCCGGCTTTTCCGCCACCACCACGCTGAGCCGGCGCGCGTTCGGCATCACCGCCTGGCCGGGCGTGATCGGTGATGCGGTGCAGGTACGTATCGAGGCCGAAGCCACCCTCGACCGCAGCGACACGCCGGGAACTCCCGCCGCCGTTCCGCACTCCGACCCCAAGACGGCCCCCAAGGACCCTTCATGACCGCCAAGAACACCCCCGCCGCCTGGGGAAGTGTCAGCCAGATCCTGCACTGGTTGATCGCCCTGCTGATTCTCGCCTTGGGCGTGGTCGGCCTGACCATGGGCGAACTGCCCAAGACCCCGAAATACTTCTGGGTCTACACCGCCCACAAGTCGATCGGCATCACCGTGCTGGCGCTGGTGCTGTTCCGTCTCGGCTGGCGCCTGTACGCCGGTGCGCCGAAGCCGGTGCCGGGCGTGCCCAGCTGGCAGGAACGCATCGCCAGCGCCACCCACGTGCTGCTGTATGTACTGATGTTCGCCATCCCGCTGTCAGGCTGGCTGTACGACTCGGCCAGCGGCCTGCGCCCGTTCCGCTGGTTCGGCCTGGTCGACGTGCCCAAGCTGAGCGGCCCCGACCCGCAGGTGGTCGCGGTGTCCCATGCCATCCACGAATACGGCTTCTGGCTGTTGATCGCGGTGGTGCTGGCCCACGCCGGCGCTGCCTTCTACCACCACCTGTTCCAGCGCGATGCGACCTTGTCCCGCATGTTGCCGCGCGGCTGGCTTGCCTCCCCTCAGAAGGACTGACCGATGAACCTGAAACTGACCACCCCGGCCGCCGTGGCCGCCGCCCTGGCCGGCATGCTGACCACTGCCCCGGCGCTTGCCGCCGACTACGCACAGGCGCCCGGTGCCGGTTCGATCCTGGTGTTTGCCAGCAAGTACGACGGCGAAGTGTTCACCGGCAGCTTCCCCGGCTTTGCCACCAAGCTCAGCTTCGACCCGGCCAATCCGGCCGCCGGTTCGCTGGACGTGGTGATCCCGCTGGCGGGCGCCAAGAGCGGCAACAGCGACCGTGACTCGACCCTGCAGGGCGCCGACTTCTTCAACGTCGGCAAGTTCGCCACCGCGCGCTACACCGCCAAGGGCTTCCGTGCCGTCGGCAATGATCAGTTCGCCGCCGACGGCACGCTGGAACTGCGTGGCGTCAGCAAGCCGGTCACACTCACCTTCACCTGGAAGCCGGGTGCGCAGCCAGTGCTGACCGGCAAGGCCACGGTCAAGCGCCTGGACTTCGCTGTGGGTGCCGGTGATTGGGCCGACACCAAGACCATCCCCGACGAAACCGCGATCAGCACGATCGTGAAGTTCGACGCGAAGTAAAGCGCGTCTGCCGCCGGGCATGGCCCGGCGCTACCGCAGAACGGCGACACAGGGTGGCGCCGGGCCATGCCCGGCGGATTCAACCCGCGGCCAGCCAGGCCTGCACTCCGGCCGCATCGAACGGCCAGTCCAGCTCGCGATCGCCCGCCTCGTCGCGCAGCACCGGCACGCGGGCGCCATAACGTGCTTCCAGCGCCGGCTGGTCATCCAGGAACACCGAGTCGAACTCCGGCGCCCGCGCCTTGGCCAGCTCGGCCAGGGCCAGGTCGCACAGGTGGCAGTCGTCACGCTGGATCAGGGTCAACACCGGTTCGGCTCCCATGGCGGAAATGCTGCGCCGCAGCCATCGAATGGCCCGGCAAGCCGTTAGAATAGCGGCTTGTCCGGTACCCGCAGTTTGGCATCCATGGCTGTCAGCACGTTCGACGTTTTCAAGATCGGCATTGGTCCGAGTTCCTCGCACACCGTCGGGCCGATGAAGGCCGCCGAGCGATTCATTCACCGCTGGCTGCTCGATCCGGGCCGCCTGCACGAGGTCGCGCGCATCCGCGCCGATGTCTACGGCTCGCTGGCGCTGACCGGTCGCGGCCATGGTACCGACAAGGCGATCCTGCTCGGCCTGGAAGGCCAGCGCCCGAACCTGATCGATCCGGACATCATCCCGGCCACGCTGGAGCGCATCCGCAGCAGCAAGCGCATCCAGCTGATGGGCCAGCACGAGATCGCCTTCGACGAGAAGCGCGACCTGGGCATGAACAAGCGCCAGAAGCTGCCGTACCACACCAATGGCATGCGCTTCACCGCGTACAACGCCGAGGACGAAGTCATCGCCACCCGCGATTACTACTCCGTCGGTGGTGGCTTCGTGGTCAACCAGGACGATGCGGCCGATGACCGCATCGTGCCCGACGAAACCCCGCTGCCCTACCCGTTCAAGAGCGGCGACGAGCTGTTGGCGCAGACCGCACGCAGCGGCCTGAGCATCGCCCAGCTGATGTTCGAGAACGAGAAGTGCTGGCGCAGCGAAGACGAGATCCGCGCCAACCTGCGCGAGATCTGGAGCGCCATGCAGTCGTGCGTGGCACGCGGCATCCGCGAGGAAGGCGTGCTGCCGGGTGGCCTGAAGGTGGGCCGTCGTGCGCCGGCGCTGTACCGCGAGCTGTCATCGAAGCCGGAAGCGGCGATGCGCGATCCGCTGACCACGCTGGACTGGGTCAATCTGTACGCGCTGGCGGTGAACGAGGAAAACGCGGCCGGTGGCCGTGTGGTCACCGCGCCGACCAACGGCGCGGCCGGCGTGCTGCCAGCGGTGCTGCACTACTTCGATCGTTTCTGCCCGGGTGCGAACGAACAGCGCGTGTTCGATTTCCTGCTGACCTCGGCGGCGATCGGCATCCTGTACAAGGAGAACGCCTCGATCTCCGGCGCCGAAGTCGGCTGCCAGGGCGAAGTGGGCGTGGCCTGCTCGATGGCCGCCGGCGGCCTGGTCGCGGCACTGGGTGGCAACCCGAGCCAGATCGAGAACGCCGCGGAAATCGGCATGGAACACAACCTCGGCCTGACCTGCGACCCGATCGGTGGCCTGGTGCAGATTCCGTGCATCGAGCGCAACGCGATGGGCGCGGTGAAGGCGATCAACGCCTCGCGCATGGCGATGCGCGGCGACGGCAAGCACAAGGTGTCGCTGGACAAGGTGATCAAGACCATGCGCGATACCGGCCGCGACATGCAGGACAAGTACAAGGAAACCAGCCGCGGTGGCCTGGCGGTGAATGTCATCGAGTGTTGAATTGTAGAGCCGAGCCCATGCTCGGCTGATGGGGCAGTGGGTAGAGTCGACCGCTGGTCGACTATCGCGCGCAGCGCGGGATTTTCGCGGTCTGATGGCAGAGCCGTCGAGCAAGCTCGACGCTAGGCGGAGCGACATCATCACTGCGTTCCGGTTAGGCTCGAGGCTCCCCTGCCCCGGATTGCCCCATGCGCGTGATCGCTGCTGCCCTGCTTGCCTGCCTTCCGCTGCCTGCCCTGGCCGCGCCCACCTACGGCCCGCGGCTGGAAGGCTTCGACTACGGCTATCCGGTGAAGACCTTCGCGCTGGAATCGCAGCGGCAGCCGCTGGAGATGGCCTACCTGGATATCGCGCCGAAGCAGGCGCCGATCGGTGTGGTGGTGCTGCTGCACGGCAAGAACTTCTGCGCGGCGACCTGGAAGGAATCCATCACACCCCTGCTGGCCGCCGGTTACCGGGTGATCGCACCGGACCAGGTCGGCTTCTGCAAATCGAGCAAGCCCGAGCGTTACCAGTACTCGTTCGCGCAGCTGGCGGCCAATACCCATGCGCTGCTGCTGCAGCTGCAACTGGGTGATGCCCCGGTGCATCTGGTCGGGCACTCGATGGGCGGCATGCTCGCGGTGCGCTACGCGCTGATGTACCCGCAGGACCTGCGCAGCCTGTCGCTGGTCAATCCAATCGGGCTGGAAGACTGGAAGGCACTGGGCGTGCCGTGGCGCAGCGTGGATGCCTGGTATGCCGGTGAACTGAAGACCAGTTATGACAGCATCCGCCGTTACCAGCTGGACGTGTACTACGACGGCCAATGGAAGCCGGCCTACGAAACCTGGGCGCGGATGCAGTCGGGCATGTACGAAGGCCCGGGCAAGCAGGCCGTTGCGTGGAGCCAGGCATTGGCCTCGGACATGGTGTTCAACCAGCCGGTGGTGTACGAGCTGAAGAACGTGCGGGTACCGACCACGCTGTTCATCGGGCAGAAAGACCGCACCGCGATCGGCCGCGATCTGGCGGCGCCGGACCTGAAGGCGACGCTGGGCAACTATCCGGCACTGGGCAGGGCTGCGGCGGCGGCGATTCCCGGCGCGACACTGGTCGAGTTCGCCGAGCTGGGCCATTCGCCGCAGGTGCAGGATCCGAAGCAGTTCAATGCGGCGTTGCTGAAGGCATTGAAGGCGCATTGAACGGCAGCCATTCTGTAGAGCCGAGCCCATGCTCGGCTCATCCGGCAGGAGGGGATCTCGCCAGCAGCAGCCGAGCGTAGGCTCGGCTCTACAGAAGCGGTGCGTTCAGCCCACGATCCGCAACACATCGTCCAGCAGCGCGGCGGCGGTGACTTCCGCGCCCGCACCCGGGCCCTGGATCAACAACGGCTGGCGCTGATAGCGGTCGCTGTGGATGGCCACGCGATTGTCGGTACCTGCGCCCTGCGCCAACGGGTGATCGGCGGGCAGTTCGCGCAGCCCTACCTGCGCACCTTCGCCATCGACGCGACCGACAAAGCGCAGCACACAGCCATTGTCGCGCGCCTGCCGCCAGCGCGCCTGCAGCGGCGCATCCAACTGCTCCAACGCGGCGACGGCCGCTTCCAGCGGCAGCGCCGCCAGTGCGTCAGGCACCAGCGAATCCACCTGCACCTGCGCGGCATCCAGCGCCAGCCCGCTGCTGCGAGCGAGGATCAGCAGCTTGCGACGCACGTCTTCGCCGGACAGGTCCAGGCGCGGATCGGGCTCGGTGTAGCCGGCGGCCAGCGCCTCGCGCACCGCCGCCGAGAATGGCGACTGGCCGTCATAGCGATTGAACAGCCACGCCAACGAACCGGACAGCACGCCCTCGATGGCATGGATGTGATCGCCACCGGCCACCAGCGCGCGCAGGCTGCTCAGCAACGGCAGGCCCGCACCCACCGTGGCACTGTCGCCATAGCGCGCGCCACTGTCGGCGCAGCTTTCAGCAATCGCCTGCGCGCGGGCCAGCTGCGCGCCACGGCCCAGCTTGTTGGCCGTCACCACGTGCACGCCGCGCGCCAGCCACTGCGCGTGGCGGGCCGCCACGTCTTCGCTGGCCGTGGCATCGACCACCACGTCCCCCCGTTCCAGGCCTTCGGCGCTGGACCAGGGTGGCGAACGCAGGCCGTCACGCGGCGCGCGCCGCGCCAGCTCCAACGGCAGCGCCAGGTCGCGATCAATCGCCAGTGCGGTGCGCGAATTGGCCAGCCACTGCACATTGGGCAGTTCCACCCCCCGTGCCTGCAAGGCCTGGTAACGCTGCACGAAGGCCGAGCCCACAGTGCCGGTGCCGAGCAGCGCCAGGCGTCCCGTGCCCAGCGCGGGGATGTCAGCGGCCAGCGCGTTCATGCGTCCACCACCTGTTTGCGGCGCGCGGCCGCATCGATCACCGCTTCGGCGCGCTGCAGCGCGGCGCCGAGATCGGCCAGCAGGTCACGCTCGGCCTCGATACCGACCGACAACCGCAGCAGGCCCTCGCTGATGCCGGCGGCGGCGCGCGCTTCGGCGGTCATCGCCGCATGGGTCATGGTGGCCGGGTGCGCGATCAGGCTTTCCACACCGCCCAGCGATTCGGCCAGGGTGAAGCAGCGCAGGCCGTCGACGAACGCACGCACGGCGGCATGCGGATCGTCACCTTCGCAGTCGGCCAGCTCGAACGACAGCATTGCGCCGAAGCCACTCTGCTGACGGGCGGCGATGGCGTGACCAGGGTGATCGGCCAGCCCGGGGTAATAGACGCGGCCCACCGCAGGATGCTGGTCCAGCAGGGCGACGATCGACGCGGTGTTCTCCTGGTGCACGCGCAGGCGCGCATCCAGCGTGCGCAGGCCGCGCAGGGTCAGGAACGCATCGAACGGCGAACCGGTCAGGCCCAGCGCATTGCCCCACCACACCAGCTGCTCATGCAGCGCCGGATCACGTGCCACCACCGCACCACCGACCACGTCGCTGTGGCCATTGATGTACTTGGTGGTGGAATGCAGCACCAGATCGGCGCCGAAGGCCAGCGGCTGCTGCAGTGCCGGCGACAGGAAGGTGTTGTCGACCACCACCAGCGCACCGGCCTTGTGCGCGGCTTCGATCACGAAGCGCAGGTCGGTGATGCGCAGCAGCGGGTTGGACGGGGTTTCCACCAGCACCAGCTTCGGCTGGGTGGCCAGCGCCTGCGCCAGCGCGCGCGGATCGGTGAGGTCGGCGGTGACCAGTTCGAAGTGGCCCTTTTTTGCCAGCGCGTTGAACAGGCGCCAGCTGCCGCCGTACGCATCATGTGGCACCACCAGCGTATCGCCGGGCTGCAGCAGTGCGTTCAGCACCAGGTTGATCGCGCCCATGCCGGTGGCGGTGACCACACCACCGACGCCGCCTTCCAGTTCGGCCAGCGCCTCACCCAGCAGGTCGCGGGTGGGGTTGCCACTGCGCGTGTAGTCGTACTGGCGCTTGTTGCCGAAGCCTTCAAAGCTGAAGTTTGACGACAGCACGATCGGCGGGGTGACCGCACCATGGGCGGTATCGCGATCGATGCCGGCACGGACGGCGGCAGTGGTGCGACTACAGGACGGCTCGTTGGCGTGCAGGCTCATGCGGACTCTCCAGAGGTGCGGAAGGCGGTGGCAAGGATCGCGTCGATGCGATCGGTTTCTTTGAGGAAGGCGTCGTGGCCGTAGGGTGAGCGCAGCACGCGCAGGCTGCCGCGCGGGCCCAGCCCTTCGACCAGGCCGACCAGGTCGGCCAGCGGCACCAGGCGGTCGCCCTCCACGGCCACCACCACGGTCGGCGGCAGGATCGCGGCGGGGTCGACACGGTGCAGATCGATCGATTCGGACAGGCGCAGGTAGGCGGTCACCGGCGTGCGCGCGACGTACTGCGCGCCGGCGGCGTCGAGGTAGTCTTCGGCGGCCACGCGCACGCGCCCGTTGATGACTTCCGGCGCAGCGTCGAAGCGCTCGCCGAATTCTTCCGGGGTGCGGTAGCTGAGCATGGCGAACTGCCGGGCCAGGGCCAGGCCGTGGTCCTCGCCACATTGCAGCTGACCGAGGGCGACGGCACGACGCTGCAGCGCGCGCCACGCGGCGGCATAGGGATGCGGGCGATGCGCGCCGCTGGCCAGCACCAGCTGGCGGACGCGGGCGCGGTGACGGATCGCGAACTGCTGGCCGACCAGCGCGCCATACGAATAGCCAACGAAGGCCTTCAGCGTGCGGATACCGAGATGGTCCAGCAGCAGGGCCAGCGCATCGGCCTGGTCGGCGGTATCGATCGGTACGTCCAGCGCCCCATCGGCACCGATGAAGTCGAACGCCAGTACGCGCAGCTGCTGCGGATCCAGCGTGCGGCCGTTGCCGACCAGATCTTCAGCCCAGCCCTTCTCGCTGAACTGCGCGTTGGAGGCCACATGGCGGTGCGCGGAAATGCCACCAGCCAGCACCACCACCGGCGCGTTGGCCGGGCCGACCCACTCATAGCGCAGGCGCACCGGGCTTGGGCCGGCATGGCGCATCGACAGCACCGCGGCGAACTCGCCGCGTTCGGCGTGCACGCGGTCTTCGACCGGCACGCTGACGGGGACAAAGGGTTCGGGGCGAACGGCGGTACTGGCAGCGAAGCTCATGGCGGGATCCGGTTGGGGAATCGGCCATCGAGCCTTCGCGGGGCTCGCGTTCGAGATGCACGTGCGGTGCATGGTTCGAACCATCTTTCGGTGGACGCCACGGTCCCCGCAGGATTTGGCACCTACGCAGATGCTTGCGCGTCTGCGGGCTGCCCCGGCTTCAAAGGGCCTGTCCCTCTGCCGGTCTCGATGGTGGAGCCACGATGCCAGCCCTTTGCAGCACTGTCAATCCCTTCATGCGGATAAAGCGATGAATATTTCCCCGACTCCACTATGCGAGCGCCGTCGCGGTCGCTCCGTTCAGGATCGGGTACAGTCCCGGCGGTCCATTTTCCTGAATCGCCGATGCCACGCCTGCTCCTGACCTGCCTGCTCCTGCCGCTGCTGGCCAGTGCCTCCGCCGGGGCCAGCGACTGGCGCCAGGGTTGGGGGATGCTGCCGAAGCCGCCCACCCGCGCCAGCACGGCCAGCAACGGCGCGGGCTCCGCAAAGGAGGCCGTTCCGATGGCCCAGCTGCGCCTGCAGCCGATCGGCGAACAGTGGCAGGCTCGGATCGACAACGCATTGGCAGGCCCGCTGCAGATCGAGCTGCGCGCCGCGCCTGGCCGCGCCGTTGAAGGCCTGCCGGTGCAGTCACTCATCCAGGGCGACAGCAGCCTGGTGGTCGGTCGCCTGCCTGCCCCCGCCAACGGCCGCACCCTGGACCTGCGCCTGCAGTCGGTGCCGGGCAACCCCGCCGCACAGGCCGAGGACGTGGCCTACCGGTTGCCCTTCGATGCCGCGCGCCTGCGCGTGGACCAGGCGCCGCAGGGCCACTTCAGCCATGGTGATGAGGAAAACCGCGACGCGGTCGATTTCGCCCTGCCTGAGGGCACGCGGGTGCTGGCTGCGCGCGAGGGCACGGTGATGCAGATCCAGGATGGCTACCAGGGCAACGGCCTGGACCGCGAACGCGATGGCGGCCGCGCCAACTTCGTCCGCGTCCTGCACCGCGATGGCAGCATGGCCCTGTATGGCCACCTGCAGGCCGGGGGCATGCGCGTGCGCCGTGGCCAGGCGGTGCAGGCCGGGCAGCCGCTCGGCCTGTCCGGCAACAGCGGCTTCAGCAGTGCCCCGCATCTGCACTTCGTGGTGCAGGTCAACCGTGGCATGGGCCTGCGCTCGGTGCCGGTGCGCATCTTCGCCGAACAGGGCCAGCTGCAGTTCGCCCGCCAGGGCGAGGCCGAGGGCGGCACCGGGCGCTGAGCGGCCCCGGCCGGTATAATCGGGCGCTTATCTCTTTGAAAAGCGCCCCGGGCGGGCGCCACTGCCATGTCCGAAGTCGCCAACGAAGCGTCGCGTCGCCGCACCTTCGCCATCATCTCCCACCCTGACGCCGGCAAGACCACGCTGACCGAAAAGCTGCTGCTGTTCGGAGGCGCGATCCAGATGGCCGGTTCGGTCAAGGGCCGCAAGGCGGCCCGCCACGCCACCTCCGACTGGATGGCACTGGAAAAGGAGCGCGGCATCTCCGTCACCTCTTCGGTGATGCAGTTCCCGTACGAAGGCAAGATCGTCAACCTGCTCGACACCCCCGGCCACGCCGACTTCGGCGAGGACACCTACCGCGTGCTGACCGCGGTGGACTCGGCGCTGATGGTGATCGACGTGGCCAAGGGCGTGGAAGAGCGCACCATCAAGCTGATGGAAGTGTGCCGCCTGCGCGACACCCCGATCATGACCTTCATCAACAAGCTCGACCGCGAGGGCAAGGACCCGATCGAGCTGCTGGATGAAGTGGAAACCGTGCTGGGCATCCAGTGCGCCCCGGTCACCTGGCCGATCGGCATGGGCCAGCGCCTGAAGGGCGTGGTGCACCTGCTGACCGGCGAAGTGCATCTGTACGAGCCGGGCCGCAATTTCACCCGCCAGGATTCGACCATCTTCCCGTCCATCGATGCGCCCGGCCTGGCCGAGAAGATCGGTGCACAGATGCTGGCCGAGCTGCGCGATGAGCTGGAACTGGTGCAGGGCGCCAGCCACCCGTTCGACCTGCAGGCCTACCGCGACGGCAAGCAGACCCCGGTGTTCTTCGGCTCGGGTGTGAACAACTTCGGCGTGCAGCCGCTGCTGGACTTCTTCGTCGAGCATGCACCGTCGCCGCAGGCACGTTCCACCACCGGCCGCGAGATCGCCCCGGAAGAGAACAAGCTGACCGGCTTCGTGTTCAAGATCCAGGCCAACATGGACCCGCAGCATCGCGACCGCGTCGCGTTCATGCGCGTCTGCTCGGGCCGCTTCAGCGCCGGCATGAAGACCTTCCACGTGCGCACCGGCAAGGAAATGAAGCTGGCCAACGCACTGACCTTCATGGCCAGCGACCGCGAGATCGCCGCCGAAGCGTGGCCGGGCGATGTGATCGGCATCCACAACCACGGCACCATTTCCATCGGCGATACCTTCACCGAAGGCGAAGCGGTCACCTTCACCGGCATTCCGAACTTCGCCCCGGAACTGTTCCGCCGTGCACGCCTGCGCGATCCGCTCAAGCTCAAGCAGCTGCAGAAGGGCCTGGCGCAGCTGTCCGAAGAGGGCGCGACCCAGTTCTTCCGCCCGTTGACCAGCAACGACCTGATCCTGGGCGCGGTCGGCGTGCTGCAGTTCGACGTGGCCGCCTACCGTCTGAAGGACGAGTACGGCGTGGAAGCGACCTTCGAACCGGTCAGCGTGACCACCGCACGCTGGGTCCATTGCAGCAACGAAAAGAAGCTGGAAGAGTTCCGCGAGAAGAACGCGCTGAACCTGGCGCTGGACGCGGCCGGCCACCTGGTCTACCTGGCGCCGACCCGGGTCAACCTGCAGCTGGCGCAGGAACGCGCGCCGGACGTGCGCTTCTCGGCCACCCGCGAAGCGGCGCACACCGTGTCGGTGGCCTGATCCCCGGGGTCGGATCCCTTTCCGCAGAATAGGGCTCTGACCCCGGCACCCAGGGATTCATCGACCATACGGTGACCGGCGTGCACGCGCCGGCCATCGCGGCGATGATAGGGGGGTGCGGGTCCCCCTCCCCGCGAACGATGCCTACGCCATGTCCACGACTTCCGTTGCTTCGATCCGCGAAGAAATCGCCAGCGCCCTGACCCACGGCCTCGGTGCCGTGCTGGCCCTGGGCGCCGGCGCGGTACTGATCACCCTGGCCGCCATCTACAGCGATGGCTGGCAGCTGGCCGGCGCGATCGTGTTCGGCATCGCGCTGTTGCTGCTGTACACCGCCTCCACCCTGTACCACGCCATCCAGCACCCGGTCGCCAAGGGCCGCCTGAAGGTGTTCGACCACTGCGCGATCTACGTACTGATCGCCGGCACCTATACCCCGTTTACCCTGATCGGCCTGCGCGGCCCCTGGGGCTGGGGCCTGTTCGCCGCGATCTGGACCCTGGCCCTGGCCGGGGTGGTGTTCAAGCTGTTCTACACCGGCCGCTTCAAGGCGCTTTCCACCGGCATCTACATCGCCATGGGCTGGCTGGTGATCGTAGCGATCAAGCCGATGCTGGCCTCGATCGACGGCTGGACCCTGGGCTGGCTGCTGGCCGGCGGCCTGTCCTACACGCTGGGCACCTACTTCTACCACCGCGAATCGATCCCCTATTCGCATGCGATCTGGCACCTGTTCGTGATCGGCGGCAGTGTCTGCCACTTCGTCGCGGTGACCATGCAGGTGCTGTAACCACAGCCCGCCGCGCGGCCCTGCACGCCGCGCACATGGACGCTTCGCGCCCCGTCCACGATCGGGGCGCAACCATGGCAGTGTGAATGCTGCCGCCTCCCCTGCTGCACGGCGCCCTTCCCGCTGGCGCCTCCGGCGCCCTGGCCCGCGGGGCCAGCGCGTGTGGGCTGCGTTGCTGTTCCTGCTGGCCGCGCTGCTGGTGCTGATCGCGTTGTGGGACTGGAACTGGTTCAAGGGGCCGGTCGAACGCGCAGTGCAGGCGCGTACCGGCCGTGCGCTGCACATCGGCCAGCTGGATGTCGATCTGGGCCGCACCACCACGATCCGCGCCGATGCGATCACCTTTGCCAATGCCCGCTGGGCCAGGCAACCGCAGATGGCCAGCGCCGACCGGGTCGAGATCGACGTGCGGGTCTGGCCGCTGCTGCGCGGCAGCGTGCAGCTGCCCGAAGTGCGCCTGACCCGGCCCGACGTGCTGCTGGAAACCGCCCCGCGCAAGGGCGAACCAGGCAACTGGGATTTCCTCGGTGACAGCGCCGGCGGAACCAGCCCCCAACTCAAGCGACTGCGCATCGACGACGGTCGCCTGCAGTTCCTCGATGCGCTCGGCCGCACCGATATCCGCGTGGATGTGCGCAGCGGCCAGCCGAAGCAGGCCGATGCCGCACCGCCGCTGCTGGTGCAGGGCAAGGGCCACTGGCAAGGCAACGCGTTCACCCTGCGGGGTGGCACCGAATCCCCGCTGGAACTGACCGACAGCGATCACCCGTTCCGCATCCATCTGGACGGCCGTGCCGGCGCCACTCATGCAGTGGCCCGCGGCACGCTCACCAATCCGTTCCAGCTGCGTGTGTTCGACCTGCAGTTCGCGCTCAGCGGCCAGGACCTGGCCGATCTCTACCCGTTGCTGGGCATCGCCATCCCGCCCTCGCCGCCTTACGCCCTGGACGGACGCCTGAAACGCGACCACAACGTGTGGCGCTACGATGGCTTCACCGGCAAGGTCGGTGACAGCGACCTGGCAGGCAACCTTCAGTTCGAAGTGGGCGGCGCGCGGCCGCGGCTGACCGCCACGCTGGAATCCAGGCGCCTGGATTTCGATGATCTGGCCGGCTTCGTCGGCGCGCCGCCGAAAACCGGGGGTGGCGAAACGGCCAACGCCGAACAGAAGGCTGCGGCCGCCCGTGTCGCGGCCAGCAGCCGGGTGCTGCCGGATACGCCGTACAACCTCGGCAAGCTGCGCGCGATGGATGCCGATGTGCGCTGGAAGGCCCACCGCATCAATGCGCCGTCACTGCCACTGGATGACATGGATGCGCATCTGCTGCTGGACGACGGCGTGCTGCGCCTGGACCCGCTGAACTTCGGCGTGGCCGGCGGCGATATCCGCAGCACGATCCGCATGGACGCGCGCCAGGCGCAGATCAGCACCGCGCTGAAGGCCAGCGTGCGCGGCGTGCAGCTGGGCCAGCTGTTCCCGGACGCGAAGCTGGCCGAACAGGCCAAGGGCGGCATCGGCGGCGAGGTGGACCTGAGCGGCCGTGGCAACTCGATCGCCGCGATGCTGGGCAGCAGCAGCGGCAAGGTCGGGCTGGCGATGGGCCGTGGCCACGTCGGCAACCTGGTGATGGAACTGGCCGGGCTGGATATCACCGAATCGCTGAAGTTCCTGGTGACCGGAGACAAGCAGATTCCCCTGCGCTGCGCCTTCGCCGACTTCGGCGTGCGCGACGGGCTGATGACCAGCCAGGCACTGGCAGTGGACACCACCGACACGATCCTCATCGGCGAGGGCACGGTCAGCCTGCGCGACGAAACCCTCGACCTGCTGCTGAAGCCACGCCCGAAGGACAAGAGCATCCTGGTGCTGCGCTCGCCGCTGCACATCGCCGGCACGTTCAAGGACCCGTCGTTCCGCCCGGATTTCAAGGCGCTGGGCATTCGTGGCGCGGTGGCGCTGGCGCTGGGCAGCATCGCCCCGCCGGCGGCGTTGTTGGCGACGATCGAACTGGGGCCGGGCAAGGATGCCGACTGCGGCGGGCAATATGCGAAGTAGGAGCGTTCGTTCGCCGCGCCTCATTTTCCGCGCGTAGAGCCGGAGCAAGGCGACAAGCAGGACACGCCGTAAATACGTCCCTGTAGGCTCGGTCGGCGCATCCATGCGCCTCACGGTCCTGCCTGCCGCCTTGCTCCGGCTCCGGACAGTTTCCTGCGCGCGCGCAGCGAGAGCGAAGAAATTCAAAGTCAAAAGAAAAAGCAAAGTCAAAAGCTGTTGCCAACCAAGGTTGGCAGCTACCAAAGGCGAGGCACCGCGCATGTACGCACCGCGCCCGCGGAAATGTTTCCAGAGGCGGAGGGCATGGGCGTGCAGGACCGTTGGCGCCATGGATGGCGCCATCGAGCCTACAGGGACGTACTTGCGGCGTGTCCTGCACGCCCATGCCCTCCGCCTCTCCGACGTATCAGGAAGGCGCTGCTTCTGCTTCTGCACTTGCTGTTGGCGGGCCGGCGGGCCGCAGGCCCGCCAGCGAAAAACTCACCCGGCAACGATGTACTGCTGCAGATGATCCAGCTCGCGCCGCTGCGCATCGATCACCGACTTCACCAGGTCACCAATGGAAATCACTCCCAGCACCTGCGCGCCCTCCACCACCGGCAGGTGGCGGATGCGGTAATCGGTCACCAGCTGCAGGCAGTGCTCCACCTGCTCGCCCGGTGACACCGTCACCACCTGCGCGGTCATGATCTCGGCCACCGCCGTATCGCGTGAGGAACGATCGCGCAGCACGATCTTGCGCGCGTAATCGCGCTCGGACAGGATGCCGACCAGTCGCGGGCCATCCATCACCAGCACCGCCCCGATGCCCTTCTCCGCCATCAACCGGATCGCATCGATCACCGCCGCATCCGGCGCGACCGCATGTACTTCAGGAGACTTGCCGTCCAACAGTTGCCGTACCGTGGTCATCCGCCTGCCCTCCGAGGGTGGGTTGCAGGGTCGAGTCTGCCACGGCCGATGCTAGCCAGGCGTCAACCAGGTACAGCGGTCGCTGCTTGGACTCTTCATACAACCGCCCCAGGTATTCGCCGATCAGCCCCAGCGCGATCAACTGCACCCCGCCCAGGAACAGGATCACCGCCATCATCGTCGGCCAGCCGGCCACGCGATCCCCGTACAGCGCCGCCTTCACGATCACCCACAGACCAAAGACGAACGCCACTGCCGCCGTCGCCAGGCCCAGGTAGGTGGCGGTGCGCAGCGGTACCGTCGAGAACCCGGTAATGCCCTCCAGCGCGAAGTTCCACAGCCGCCACAGGCTGAACTTGCTGCTCCCGGCCACCCGCGCGTGGCGATGGTAAGGCACGGCAATGCGCTTGAAGCCGACCCAGCTGAAAAGCCCTTTCATGAAGCGGTGGCGCTCGCGCATTTCGCGCAGCGCGCTCAACGCACGCGCCGACAGCAGGCGGAAGTCGCCGGTATCGGCGGGAATCGGCGTGCGTGACAGGCGCCCCATCACCCGGTAGAACATCGCCGCCGTGGCGCGCTTGATCCAGGCCTCCCCATCGCGGGCCATGCGCGTGCCGTACACGTTGTCATGGCCCTCGCGCCAGCGCGCGACGAACTGCGGCACCAGCTCCGGCGGGTCCTGGCCGTCAGCATCGAGGATCATCGCCGCGCCTTCGCGCACCAGGTCCAGGCCGGCGGTCAGTGCCGCCTCCTTGCCGAAGTTGCGCGAAAGCCGCAGCGCCGAAACGCGCGCATCGCCCTCGGCCAGCCCGGCGATCACCTCCCAGGTGCCATCGTGGCTGCCGTCGTCCACATACAGGATGTGGCCGTCGAGATCGGGCATGCCGTCGAGCACCGCACACAGGCGCGGATGCAGCAGGGGCAGTGCCTGCGCCTCGTTGTAGGCAGCGATGACGAAAGTGAGCCGTTCGCGGGTCATGCCCCGATTGTACGTTGCATGGGCGCACGCCATGCGCCGGCCAGGCGGTACGCGCACTCAGTCCTCGGCCAGATACCCGGCCCCGCCCAGCTGGCGCGCCTGGCGCTGGATCCACGCCGCGCGGCGCTGCACATACGGCCCAGGCGCGGCCGCGTTGTAGCGCCGCGGTGCCGGCAGCACCGCCGCCAGCCGCGCGCTCTCGGCCGGGCTCAGGCGCGCGGCATCCTTGCCCCAGAATTTCTGCGCCGCCGCCTGCGCGCCATACACCCCATCGCCGAATTCGGCGATGTTGGCGTACATCTCCAGGATGCGCTGCTTGGGCCACATGGCCTCGATCAGCACGGTGTACCAGACCTCCAGGCCTTTGCGGATCCAGCTGCGG
This sequence comes from Stenotrophomonas maltophilia, assembly GCF_023518235.1. Lineage (NCBI taxonomy): Bacteria > Pseudomonadati > Pseudomonadota > Gammaproteobacteria > Lysobacterales > Lysobacteraceae > Stenotrophomonas > Stenotrophomonas maltophilia. The sequence goes on along the minus strand of NZ_CP090423.1, from coordinate 4,495,677 downwards.
CCCTGCCACAGGAACAGGTTCTTGGCCACCTGCTGGCTGATCGTGCTGGCCCCGCGCAGGCGCCCGCCGCGGGCGTTGTGGTCGCGGGCCTTCTCGATGGCCTGCAGATCGAAGCCGTTGTGCTCGGGGAAGCGCTGGTCTTCCGCCGCCACCAGTGAAATCGGCAGGCTCGGCGCCATCTGGTCCAGGTCGCGCCATTGGTAATGCAGCCGGTAGGACCAGTCCGCCTCGCCCAGCGCCTCGCCGTAGCGCCACAGCATCACGGTGGACCCGGGCGGGTCGATGAAGCGCAGCACCAGCACCTGCAGGCAGCTGAACGCGGCCAGCAGCAGTGGCAGCCACAGCAGGTATTTCCAGCGCCAGCGCCGACGGCGCGGCGGCGGCGCCACGGCTTCTACCTTGTGCTGCTCTCCCCCTGCCCCCATTACTGGTGCATCCTTCTTCTGTCTGGTTGTCGGCGCATTATCCGGCAACCGCCCCCGTTTACGCGCGATGTGAGCCGATGACCGCCAACTCCGATTCCCTGATCCGCTTCCTGCTGCCCGACGCCGGTGTCCGCGGCGTGCATGTACGCCTGCAGGCCACCTGGCAGGAAATCCTGTCCCACGCCCAGTATCCGGATGCCGCCGCCGAACTGCTGGGCGAGGCCTGCGTGGCAGCCGCGCTGTTCACCGGCCACACCAAGATCGACGGCCGCCTGTCGATCCAGCTGCGCAGCAGCAGCGCCCTGCGCACCCTGTTCGCCGAGTGCACCGCGACCGGCACCCTGCGCGGCATCGCCCAGCTCAGCGACGGCGAAGACGCCCCGCGCGACCTGTCCGCCCTGGGCAACGACGCCATCCTCGCCATCACCATCGAAAACCCCGGGCTGGACCCGCGCGAACCGCAGCGCTACCAGAGTCTGGTCGGGCTGACCGCGCCGGAACTGGATGAAGCCTTCGAGGACTACTTCCGCCAGTCCGAACAGCTGCCGACCCGCCTGCTGCTGGCCGCCGACCGCAATGGCGCGGCCGGCCTGCTGCTGCAGAAGCTGCCGGGAGACGAGGGCGACGAGGACGGCTGGGCACGCGCCAGCGCCCTGTTCGAGACCCTGGGCAAGGCCGAACTCCTGGCCACCCCGGCCGAACAGCTGCTGCACCGGCTCTTCCACGAGGAGCACCCGGAACTGATGGGCGACAAGCCGCTGTCCTTCGCCTGCTCCTGCTCGCGCGAGCGGGTCGAGGCCATGCTGCAGTCGCTGGGTGAGGAAGAAGCACGCACCGCTGCCATGGACACCGGCGCGGTCGAAGTGCGATGCGAATTCTGCGGGCGTGAGTATCACTTTCCATTGACGGAGTTCGGCATACTGTTCCACGGCGCCAAGGGGGCAGTACCGGCGCCTGAACGGCTTCAGTAAATGGCAGTCTTGTACCTGGGGAGGATCAAGGCTTGTTAAGAATTCATAAACACCCTAGGATCGAGTTCCCGTCCCCACGGGAACTTCCGTTGTCCGTCCCTGTCTGAACTGGTCCGATGCGTACTTTCCTGCGTCTACCGCTGGCCCTGCTGATCGCCCTTGGCGCGATCACGGGCGTGCACGCGCAGAGCAAGGACACCCGCACCGTGCTGCCGGTGTGGAACAAGGGCAGCGGCAAGGTCGAGGCTCTGCTGTATCTGGAGCCGACCGGCGAACAGTCCGCCGGCGCCCGCTGGCACTTCGGCCGCAATTCACTGGACGCCGCTTTCGGTCTGTCCTCCGGCGATTCGCTCGGCCTGCTCTGCAACAGCAGCAGCGGTACCAGCATGAGCGGCCTGGCCAGCCATTGCATGCTGGCCAGCCTGGGTGATGACGACGACCTCAACAGCCGGCGTTTCACCGGCACCGCCGCATTGAACCGTGGCAACAGCCGCCTGGGCATCACCGCCGGCACCGGCCGCGAGACCCTGCCGGCGTGGCTGGCCGGGCCGAACAAGACCCCGTCGCTGCGCACCGAACAGAACGATCTGACCGTGTTCGCGCAGAAGAACATCGGCCGCGAAGGCTTCGTCTCCATCGCCGGCACCTACGCCAAGGCACGCCTGGTGCCGCTGGCCGACGCCTCGCCGGCACTGGTCGACCGCTGGGACAGCAAGAGCCTGAGCATCGGCGCCGGTTATGGCAATTTCACCGGCAGCATCATCGGCCGCGTCGTTGATGTGCCCGGCAAGCCGGGTAAGTGGGAAGGCCTGGGCATCGGCCTGACCTGGCGCACGCCGTGGTCCGGCCAGCTGACGGTCGGTGCCGAGAATGTGATCAGCCGTGGCAAGAATCCGTTCTCGCCGCGCAATGAAAGCAACGACGACGGCACCGTGCCGTACGTGCGCTACGAACAGGATCTCTGATCCGTTTCCACGGCCCTGGCCGTATCCCCGTTGTTCCCTGCCGGGCGCCGAAAGGCGCCCGTTGCGCATGTGCGCTGCATACCTTTCGCTGCATACCTTTCAATGCACGCGTCAAGGGCTTGGGATACCTGGAATAACGCGATGACATACTGCGGTACATATCAAACGTAACTTTTTTCATCATTCTGCGTTAACAAACGAGGCACGGCTATATAGCCACATGAGCAACTCATTGATTTCAATGAAATAAGAGGTGATTTACCAAAATCACAGACTTGATTAACACAGCTTTAATTCTTGGCGAGCGCCCGCTACTATCGGGTCAGCCTCGCGATTTGGGAGCGCTCTTTCGCTCCCCCGCCGGGCATAAACCCCAGCCAAGATTTCTTGGAGAGAGAGAGCCAATGAAACTCAAGTCCAGCCAGCTGCGTGACGCAGTTGTGATCGCGCTTGTCGCCGGTGCCAGCACCGCGACAGCCCACGCCCAGGAAGCCACCAACCTCGACCGTATCGAGGTCACCGGTTCGCGCATCCGCCAGGTCGACACCGAAACCGCACAGCCGGTGATGACCATCAGCCGCGACCAGATCGAGAAGCAGGGCTTCAAGTCGGTCGCCGACATCCTGCAGAACATCCCGGCCGCTGGTTCGCCTGCCATCAGCCGTACCTCCCCGCTCAGCTCGGGCGAAGCGGTCGGCGGTTACTACATCGACCTGCGCAACCTGGGTGCCAACCGCACCCTGATCCTGATCGACGGCCGCCGCCTGGGCATCACCAACGACGGCCTGCAGGACGTTGCCTCGATTCCGTCGGCGATGGTCGAGCGCATCGAAGTGCTGAAGGACGGCGCGTCCACCATCTACGGTTCGGACGCCATTGCCGGCGTGGTCAACATCATCACCCGCAAGGACTTCGAAGGTGCCGAAGCCAACGTCTACATCGGCCAGTGGGACCAGGGCGACGGCAAGCGCGAGAACTACGATTTCATCATGGGCTTCCGTGGTGAGCGTGGCTCGCTGACCGCTGGTGTCGAGTACACCAACGAAGATCCGGTGTGGGCCAAGGACCGCTGGTTCTCCCGCGACCGCTTCCCGACCGGCGAGAAGAGCGCACCGCGCCCGGGCGGCCTGTCCGGTACCTCGCAGTGGGGCCGTTTCGTCTACAACAACCAGCTCTACACGCTGCGCCGCGACGTTCCGGGCCTGGATCCGTCGCAGTTCTCCAGCTACCGCCTGGTCGACCCGACCATCGACGTCTCCAACCCGGCGCTGGCCTCGACCGTGTACAGCGGCATCAAGCGCAAGTCGGCCTTCCTGAACGGCCGCTTCGACTTCACCGACAACGTGCGCTTCGACACCAGCGTGCTGTACACCGACCGTGATTCGTTCGCGCAGAACGCGGGCTATCCGTTCTTCAGCGACGACTTCGCCCTGAGCGCCAATGGCCTGTCCGCTGACAGCGTGTTCAACCCGGTCGGCGAAGACGTCCAGTACGTGCGCCGTGGCTGGGAAGTGCCGCGCGAAGTCCGCAACAGCCTGACCACCACCCGCTTCACCGGTGTGTTCAGCGGCACCTTCCAGACCGGCGAGCGCTACTGGGACTGGGAAGCCGGCTATCTGTACAACCAGAACAAGGGCACCCAGATCAGCACGGGTAACCTGAACACCTACGCCGTTGGCCAGGCCACCGGCCCGTCCTTCATCAATGCCAACGGCCAGGCGCAGTGCGGCACGCCGGACTCGCCGATTCCGCTGGGTACCGGCCCCGGGTCGTGCACGCCGTGGAACCCGCTGATCGCCAACGGCTACAACGCGCCCAACAGCCTGGCCGATCCCAACGTCCAGGCCTACCTGTACCAGCCGGGCCAGGCGCTGTCGCGCACCACCACCAAGAACTTCTTCGCCAACATCGCCGGCACCATCGCAACCCTGCCGGCGGGCGATCTGGGTGTAGCGCTGGGCATCGAGCGTCGTGAAGAGAGCGGCTCGTTCTCGCCCGATGCACTGGCCCAGACCGGCATCTCGACCGATCTGGCCGCCGGCCCGACCCAGGGTGGCTACAACCTCAACGAAGCCTACCTGGAACTGCAGGTTCCGATCCTGGCCGACCTGCCGGGCGCGAAGGAACTGACCCTGACCGCGGCCACCCGCTACTCGGATTACGACACCTTCGGCAATACGCTGAACAGCAAGTTCGGCCTGAAGTGGAAGCCGATCGACTCGATCCTGGTCCGCGGTACCTGGTCGGAAGGCTTCCGTGCGCCGACCGTGGCTGACCTGTACGGCGGCATCTCGCAGACCTTCCCGAACTACACCGACCCGTGCGACACCAGCTTCGGCCCTGCGGCCGGCAATGCACGCTGCCTGGCCGATGTGCCGGCCGGCTTCCGCCAGCCGAACACCTCCTCCAGCGGTCCGGCCCCGGGTCCGGGCGAGGCCAGCAACACGCCGTTCGTCACCGGCTCGACCCCGGGCCTGACGCCGGAAACGTCGAAGTCCAAGACCATCGGCATCGTGTGGAGCCCGGGCTTCCTCAGCGGCTTCAACACCTCGCTGGACTGGTGGAACATCCGCATCGACAACACCATCGTTGCCGATACGCCGACCGACCTGCTGAACGACTGCTACCTGCGTGGCATCGAGTCGCGTTGCGTGGGCTTCACCCGTAACGCCAACGGCAACATCACCCAGCTGGACTTCGCGCTGCGCAACGCCGGCTACGTGGAGACCGAGGGCTTCGATTTCGATGTGAACTACCGCTTCGAAACCGGCTTCGGCAACTTCACCACCTCGCTGCAGAACACCTACGTCACCAAGAACGAGATCAAGTCGGACAACACCGACAATCCGCCGACCCAGCTGAACGGCTTCGAGGGCAACTTCCGCCTGCGCTCGAACCTGACCGTCAACTGGCAGCTGGACAACCTGTCGATCTCCTGGACCGCGCGTTACTACTCCGGCACCAAGGAAGACTGCTACTTCGACGACCGCTGCACCCTGCCGAACTTCAGCTCGCCCGATACCCTGGGCCAGATCACGCCGAAGAACGAACTGGGTTCCAACACCTTCCACGACCTGCAGGTGTCCTACAACCTGCCGTGGAATGCGACGGTGGCCGTTGGCGCCAACAACGTGTTCGACCACTGGTCGGCACCGGCCTACGCGCAGCCGAACTCGGGCTACTCGTACTACGGTGGCTACGACATCGGCCGCTTCGTCTACATGAAGTACCAGCAGAAGTTCTGATCGGTTGATTGATCGATGACTTCAGCAACGGCCCCGAAAGGGGCCGTTGTTCTTTGCGTGGCCCGCAGCGTGCGAAGGCCATCGGCCCCAGCAAAAAGGCCGCGGCAATGCCGCGGCCTTCTGGTGACCTCATCGTGTGGCGCTCATCCGTTCGGGATCAGCGTCTCGATCAGGTGCTCGACGTAGGCTTCGAAATCCTCACGCGCCTGCTTGGGCTGCTGCAGCTGCAACGACAGCTGCAGGAAGCCGACGTAGGCCGCATAGGCCAGGCGCGCACGGTGCCGCGCATCGGTCGAGCTGAGCCCGGCCTGGCGGAACGAGGCGACCAGATAATCGAGGCGGCGCTGCGAGACGCGGTCGATCACCGGCCGCACCATCGGATGATCCAGCGCCTTCAGCAGCTCGCTGTAGATGATGTGCGGCTGCACTTCATGCGCCACCATCTGGAACAGCTGGCGCAGGCGTACGCGCGGGTCCGGCACGTCTTCCAGGCTGCCGAACACCTGTTCCTGTTCGAACAGCTCCCAGCGTTCCAGCGCCGCCTGCAGCAGCGCATCACGCGAGGGGAAATGCCAATAGAAACTGCCCTTGGTGACCCCGAGACGGCGCGCCAGCGGCTCTACCGCGACGGCGCCGACACCTTGTTCAGCAATCAGATCGAGGGCCGCCTGGGCCCAGTCTTCGGCACTCAGGCGGCTGTTGCGGCCGGCGCGCGGTTCGCCGGCGGAAGCGTCAGGTTGATTCATGGGCTGATTTAACCATACGGCGGGGTTCGTTGCAGTACGCGGTTGCGGCCGAAACCGTCGCAGGGCCACGTGGAGCGCCTGCCGCGATGCACCATACTGCGCAGTATTGACTTCCCTTCGAAGCACTCCATACTAGCAAGTATGGTTACATCCCCTACTTCCGCTGCATTCCATGATCTGCGCCTGGACGCAGCCCATGGTGCGCGGCTGGCGGCCACCGCCAGCGACCACGGCCGCCGCGGTCGCGTGTTGTTCGCGCATGGTTTCGGCCAGACCCGGCATGCCTGGAACGCCACTGCCCGGGCCCTGTCCGCGGCCGGCCTGCAGACTCTGGCCTACGATGCGCGCGGCCATGGCGACTCGGACTGGAATGCCGCCGGGCTGCCCTACCACGGCGAACAGTTCGCCGATGACCTGATCGTGCTGGCCGGCGAGCAGCCGCGTCCGCCGGTGCTGGTGGCAGCCTCGATGGGCGGCCTGTTCGGCCTGCTGGCCGAATCACGCTGGCCGGGCCTGTTCTCGGCGATGGTGCTGGTGGACATCACCCCGCGCTGGGATACCGCCGGCGTCGAACGCATCCTGGCCTTCATGACCGCCCATCCCGATGGCTTCGCCTCGCTGACCCAGGCCGCCGACGTGATCTCGGCCTACATGCCGCACCGTCCGCGCAAATCCGAACAGTCGCTGCGCGCACTGCTGCGCGAGGACGATCACGGGCGCTGGCGCTGGCACTGGGACCCGCGGCTGGTGGCCGAACTGGCCCGCGACAGCGAACAGCACCAGGACGCGCTGGCCGAGGCCGCACGCCAGGTGAAGTGCCCGCTGCTGCTGGTCAGCGGCGGCCGCAGCGACCTGGTCACGCCGCAGACCGTGGCCGAATTCCTGGCGTTGGCGCCGCACGCGCGCCATGTGCAGCTGCCGCAGGCCACGCATATGGTCGCCGGCGATGACAACGACGCCTTTACCGCTACTGTGTTGGACTATCTGGACGTGTTGCCCGCAGCGGATGCTGCAGCTTCGTCCGCCACAAACGAGCACGTCACCGGAGCACGCTCATGAGCATCGTTCTTCCCTTCCTCGCCCTGCTGCTGGCAGGCGCGTTCGTCGCCTACCACCGCATGCGGCTGGTTACCTGGACGCTGATCAGCGTGGCCCTGCTGGCCGCCTGCTGGTTCATTCCCTACGTCAGCCAGACCGCCACGATTGTCGCCGCCGCCGTGCTGGCGGTGATCGCCGTGCCGCTGCTGCTGCCGTTCATCCGCAAGCCGCTGCTGACCGGCCCGATGATGAAGGTGTTCCGCAAGGTGCTGCCTCCGCTGTCGCAGACCGAGCGCATCGCGCTGGAAACCGGATCGGTCGGTTTCGAGGGCGAGCTGTTCACCGGTGATCCGGACTGGAACATCCTGCTCAACTATCCCAAGCCGCAGCTGACCGCCGAAGAACAGGCCTTCCTGGATGGGCCGGTCGAAGAGCTGTGCACCATGGTCAACGACTGGGAAATCACCCACGTCCACGCCGACCTGCCGCCGGAACTGTGGGCCTTCATCAAGAAGAACAAGTTCTTCGGCATGATCATTCCGAAGGAATACGGCGGCCTGGGCTTCTCCGCGCTGGCCCACCACAAGGTGATCCAGAAGCTGGCCTCGGTGTCCTCGGTGGTCAGCTCCACCGTGGGCGTGCCGAACTCGCTGGGCCCGGGTGAACTGCTGGTGCACTACGGCACCCAGGAACAAAAGGACCAGTACCTGCCGCGCTTGGCCGATGGCCGCGAAGTGCCCTGCTTCGGCCTGACCGGCCCGTTCGCCGGCTCCGACGCCACCTCCATTCCCGACTACGGCATCGTCTGCAAGGGCGAGTGGAACGGCGAGCAGGTGCTCGGCGTCAAGCTGACCTTCGACAAGCGCTACATCACCCTGGCCCCGGTCGCTTCGCTGATCGGCCTGGCCTTCCGCATGTACGACCCGGACGGCCTGATCGGCGATACCCGCGATATCGGCATCACCCTGGGCCTGCTGCCGCGCGACACCGCCGGTGTTGAAATCGGCCGTCGCCACTTCCCGCTGAACTCGACGTTCCAGAACGGCCCGATCCGCGGCAAGGATGTGTTCATTCCGCTGACCCAGCTGATCGGTGGCGCGGCCATGGCCGGCAAGGGCTGGAACATGCTCAACGAGTGCCTGGCCGTGGGTCGCTCGATCACCCTGCCCTCCACCGCCAGCGGCGGTGCCAAGGCCGGTGCTGCCGTGACCGGCGCCTATGCCCGCATCCGCAAGCAGTTCGGCCTGTCGGTGGGCCGCTTCGAAGGCGTGGAAGAAGCACTGGCCCGCATCGGCGGCAAGGCCTACAAGATCAGCGCGCTGTCGCAGGCCACCGCCGCCGCGGTTGACCGTGGTGACGTGCCGTCGGTGCCGTCGGCGATCGCCAAGTACCACTGCACCAACATGAGCCGCGAAGTGATCTCGGACATGATGGACGTGATCGGCGGCAAGGGCATCATCCTGGGGCCGCGCAACTTCGCTGGCCGCAGCTGGCAGGCCGCGCCGATCGCGATCACCGTGGAAGGCGCCAACATCATGACCCGCAGCCTGCTGATCTTCGGCCAGGGTGCGATCCTCTGCCACCCGTGGGTGCTGAAGGAAATGAAGGCTGCGCAGGATCCGGATACCCGTGCCGGCCTGCAGGACTTCGACCGCAGCCTGTTTGGCCACATCCGCTACGGCATCTCCAACGCCGTGCGTTCGTTCTGGTTCGGCCTGACCGGCGCACGTTTCGGTGCCGCCCCGGGCGACGCCTACACCCGCCGCTACTTCCGCAAGCTGGACCGTTACTCGGCCAACCTGGCGCTGATGGCCGACATCTCGATGATGACCCTCGGCGGCAAGCTGAAGTTCAAGGAGTCGCTGTCCGGCCGCCTGGGCGATGTGCTGAGCCATGTCTACATGACCAGCGCCATGCTCAAGCGCTACCACGACGAAGGCGCACCGCAGGCCGACCAGCCGCTGCTGGCCTGGGCCTTCCATGACAGCGTGCACAAGATCGAAGAGTCGCTGTCGGCCGCCCTTCGCAACTTCCCGATCCGTCCGATCGGCTGGCTGATGTGGGCGCTGATCTTCCCGCTGGGCCGTCGTGCCGAGGCCCCGGGCGACCGCCTGAGCCGCCGCGTCGCTGCCCTGCTGATGGCGCCGAACGAAGCGCGTGATCGTCTGGCCAGCGGCGTATTCCTGACCCCGTGCGAGAACAACCCGGGTGGCCGCATCAACAGCTATCTGAGCAAGGCGATCATGGCCGAGCCGGTGGAGCGCAAGTTCCTGAAGGCGCTGAAGAGCAAGGGCATCGAGGCGCTGGACTTCAAGGCGCAGCTGGACGAGGCCGTGGCCGAAGGCGTGATCACCCAGGACGAACGCAGCCTGCTGGAAGAGCTGCGCACGTTGACCCTGGACACCATCACCGTGGACGACTTCGACACCCACGAACTGCGCGCGGCCAGCTACTACGACCGCCAGCACAAGGACCCGCATTCGCAGGCGGCCTGATCGCCCGCGACACGCGTTGCCTTCGACGGCGGGCCTCGGCCCGCCGTCGTTCTATCCGACGACCGGAAATCCACCATGTCCACGCCCCTGCTTTCGCTCTACCACCGCCTGCAGCGCTGGCCCGCTGGCAACTGGCTGTTCTCGCGCGCGGTGTGCCTGAAGGCCCCCTACTTCGCCAGCATCGCGCCGCGCATCACCCGCCTGGAGCACGGCCGCTGCGAAGGCACGCTGGCCGACCGTCGCAAGGTACGCAACCACATCGGCACAGTGCATGCGATCGCGATGTGCAACCTGGCCGAGCTGACCGCCGGGCTGATGGTCGATGCATCACTACCCAAGGGCATGCGCTGGATCCCGAAGGGGATGCAGGTGCAGTACCTGGCAAAGGCGCGCGGCACGCTGCAGGCGGTGGCGCTGCCGGCGCAGCCGATCGTGGCGGCGGCCCAGGGTTACGCGCTGCCGGTGACGGTGAGTGTGCGCGATCGCGCGGGGACGGAGGTGTTCAGCGCGGTCATCGACATGTGGGTGTCGCCGGCGAAGTGAGGTTCCCGCGAACGGCGCAGCCCCTCGTGAGTGGACGCTGGAAGCGGGTCATGGGTTGGGCCGGAGGGCTGGGGCCAGGCGGGGACGCCGCAAGTACGTCCCTGTAGGCTTAGCCGCGCCATCCATGGCGCGGATACCCCGCCCGGCCCCAGCCCTCCGGCCTCTGACAGTTCCCTGCGGCGTCCACCCACGCAAGAGAAAAAAGAAGGGCAAGAGCAAAAGCAAAAGCGGCCCTTCGGCCGCTTTTTTCATGCGCGCAGAACCCACGAGCGCAGCGACCCGCTGTTGCCCTTGATCTTCTTTTTCTTCTCAGTGGGCTGGCCGCACACGGAAACTGTCAGGGGCCGGGCGGATGGGCTGGGCAGGGGTGTCCGCGGCATGGATGCCGCGGCCAAGCCCCCAAGGATGGGTTTACGGCGTCCCCTGCCCAGCCCATCCGTCCGGCCAAATCCACGACCCGCATTCCGCGACCCACCCACGAGGGGCTGCGCCGTTGGCAGGAAATCACGCCACCGCGCGAAGCAGCAGCGCCAGGATCGCCGGCACCGCCTGGATCATGAAAATGCGCCGGCTCACGCTGTAGGCGCCATAGCACCCGGCCACCACCACGCAGGCCAGCGAGAACGTCACCAGCACCGGCTGGTCGATTACCAGGCCCACCACGATGCCCGCCGCCAGGAAGCCGTTGTACAGCCCCTGGTTGGCTGCCAGCACGCGTGTGGTCTCCGCCTTCTCCGGCGTGTTGCGGAACGTCTTCAGGCCCAGCGGACGGGTCCACAGGAACATCTCCAGCACCAGGAAATACAGGTGAAGCATTGCGACCAGCACGGTCAACAACAAGGCAATCAAGCTCATATCAAGTCCGACCTCTGCAGGGAATTCCGATCAACGCTGCGTTGCTCCTTTCGGCACCCATCCCCTCCTGGGCGTGCCATCGGGATGGGGTAACGTCCACGGGCCCATCCCAGACTCTTCCAATGGCGAGAATTCTTCAACAGCCAGTGGCAGGAACTCGAACTTGCGCATATGCACCCTGGGATGCTCCGAGAGCTGCTCCAATGCGCCCCACTCCCGTCCCCCTTGTCCCGTGACCCGGACGATCGCAATCTGGACCCTGCGATAGCGACGGAGCAGGCGCGTGATGACGTGACAGCAATCCTCGCAGGGCCGTCGCTCTGTAAAGAGGTACACCACGCCTTCGATCCGCCTCCAGAACGAAAATCGATAAAGGCGCCGCATTGCCAGGTCGAAGTAGTTCAAGAGCAGGAATTCCGAGTCGTGATAGACCTTCTCGCTGCGCAGTTCCTCCGATCGCTTCTGCGCGATCCGCGATCGCGCTGCCGCCCGGGGGCTGTCCAAACGACGGGTGGGGCGCCTGAACGCTTGCTGGAAACGAGGCCGAAACCGCGGCGCAGTCAACTGGGGAACGCTGCTGAGCCATGATTCGGGCTCCAGATCGTTGCCTCTACGCAACACATTCAGCCTTCCCCGCCGCGTACAGGTAAGGACATCAAACTCCAGCTCCCGGCGGGCAACCTTGATCATCCTTGCCAACGCCCGGGAGCTTGGTCCAACCACGTCTGAGAGGATGAGCCGATCACCGAAGGGGCGCGCGGCAAAATTCACCAGCCCCAGATTGCCCTTCAGCGGCCTTCCAATACCCTCCTGTCCGGAGAGCGCGTCGGATATCAGCGTTCTCTCCAAAGCTCCCTTGCGAAGCCGGCTGACCAGGTCAAATGCATGGAATGCCCATGCTTCCAGCTGGTCTTCATCCAGCGCCTGCCGCTGCGCACTCCTGTTGGACATTTCCATCTCCCGCTTCCAATGCAATCAATGCAATCCATGATCCTGCCCGAGTCCGTCGGCTCGCAGCAGCGGCCCGCCATCGCCGGATCAGCGGTCGCGTGGCAGTTTCTTTTCTTCGCGCAGCACGCCAAACGCGGCAGCGGTCATGCACGCGGCCACCAGCATGCCGCCGATGAACACCACGTGCGAGCCGAACAATGACAGGCCCTTGTGCACCCATGCGAAGCTCAGGTCGGCACCGCGGTACACCACCGTGTCGATCGCCGCACCGGCCTTGTAGCGCCACTGCCGGTCCACACGGGTGTAGATCGTCTCGCGTGCCGGCTTGGCCAGCGCGAACTCGCTGGCGCGGGTCATCACCTGCACCACCGCCACCATCAGCGGCATCGGCGAGGCGGCCAGCGCCGAGAAACCGATCAGGATCGCGAAGCCGGGAATCAACAGTGCCGGGGCGATGCCGTGGCGCGACAGCAGCCAGCGGGTCAGCCCCAGCTGCATCAGCAGTGCCAGCGCATTCACTGCCAGGTCGATGCGTGAGAAGAACGCGGTGCTCGCTGCGGGATCGGTGAACGCCGCACGCACGATCGCAGCCTGCTGGTTGTAGAGCAGCGTTCCCACGCCCACACCGAATACCACCATGATCGCCAGCCAGCGCAGCAGGGGTTCGCGCACGATCAGTTTCAGGCCATCCAGCACACTGCCGCCCATCGGCTTTTCGCCCGATACCAGCTGCTGTTCGCGCTCGCGCAGCACCGCCCAGTGCCGCAGACGCCAGATGCACAGCAGGCACACCAGCAGGAATCCGGCCGAGACCAGCATCAGGTTGGCGATGCCCACGCGCTGCACCAGTGCGCTGGTGATGATCGGGCCAAGGAAAGCACCGATGGTGCCGGCCGCGCCGATGTATCCATAAAAGGCCCGGGCCTGCACGTTGGAGAAGACGTCAGCCATGAAGCTCCAGAACACCGCCACCGCGAACAGGTTGAAGACGGTGATCCAGAAGAAGAAGGCCATGCCGCGGCCCGGCACGCCGCTGTCGAACATCACGTAGAACCCCAGCAGGGTCACGATGAAAAAGCCGTACACCGCAGGCAGGAACACCCGGCGTGGGAAGCGGCTGACCAGCCAGCCGTACACCGGCTGCAGTACCAGCATGATCACGAACACGCAGGAGAACAGGAACTGCAGCACGAAGTCCTTCAGCGCGATGCCGTGGCTGGCGAACCAGGCAATCAGCACCGGCGGGAACACGGTTTCCAGATCCGCCGAGGCGGCCATGGCCTCGCGCACCGGGCGCAGCACGTAGTAGCCACTGAGCAGGCAGAAGAAGTACAGGAACGACCACCACAGCGCGGGCGACTCGCGCAGCGCCACCATCAGCCCCCGCAACGGCCCCTTGCCCGGCGTCGCGCTCACGCAGCGCCCCTCGCCCACAGACGGCGGTTGGACAGCGGCATGGCAGGCTCCGGGGCGGTGAAGCGCGTACGTTAGCCAATGCACTGCAACATCGCCAGCGCGGCACGTCATTCCCTCTGCAGAGAGCCCTCGCAATGGCCTCCGATGACACGTTCGGATACACACTTTCGGAGCGTCAAAATTCCAACTTTTTCAACGAGATGCGCATTCATCTTCGCTTTGTTTGTGCACAGGGGAAAAGCGGCGCTAGAATCGCCATCAGCAGTCGCGCACGGGTCCAACCGATGAAAAAGAACAGCCTGCGTCGTCCGATCCGTTCGGCGGCCACCGGTTTGCTGGGCATGTTGATGCCCGTTGCCTTGTCCACCACCGCGCAGACCCCGCCGGCGTTGCCACCGATGCCGGCCAACATCGAATCCGCTGCGGCCGGCGCCGTCGCCCACACCCAGCCGGCGGCGTACCGCACCGGCCTGGTGCCGCAGATGCAGGCCCCGGCGGCCGGCTTCAACGTCGCCAACATCGAGTCGATGGCGCAGCAGCTCACCTATGGCGAGCGCGTGCCGGGCATGGCGGTGGCCATCGTCCAGGGCGGCCGTGTGCTCAGCGCGCGCGGTTATGGCGTCACCGACGTCAACAATCCGCTGCCGGTCGATGCGCACACCGTGTTCCGCCTGGCCTCGTTGTCCAAGGCCTTTGCCGGCACCATGGCCGGTCTGCTGGTGAACGATGGCACGCTGCGCTGGGACAGCAAGGTCACCGACTACGTGCCGGGCTTCCGTCTGAACTCGCCCGAAGCCACCGACCGCCTCACCGTGGCCGACGTGCTCAGCCACCGTGTCGGCCTGCCCTACAACGCCTACGACCGCGACATCGAAGGCAACGCCGAGTACTACTCGCTGACCCAGAAGCTGGCCAACACCAGCCTGAAGTGCCTGCCGGGCGACTGCTACGCCTACCAGAACGTGGCCTTCAGCCTGATCGGCGACGTCGTCTATGCGGCCTCGGGCAGCTTCTACGAGCAGTCGGTCGAACGCCGCATCTTCAAGCCGCTGGGCATGAACGATGCCAGCCTCGGCCTGGCCGGCATCCAGGCCAGCTCGCGCTGGGCGCGTCCGCACGTGCGCAGCCGCAACGGCTGGGTTTCGCTGACGCCGAAGCCGACCTACTACCGTGTCGCCCCGGCCGCCGGCGTCAACGCCAGCGCCAGCGACATGGCGCAGTGGCTGCTGGCCCACACCGGCCATCGCCCCGACGTGCTGCCCGCACCGCTGCTGGCCACCCTGCATTCAAGCCTGATCAACACCCCCGGCGAGATGCGTTCGGGCTGGCGCCGCGAGCGCCTGCATTCGGCCGGCTACGCGCTGGGCTGGCGCACCTTCGACTACGCCGGCCACGATGTGGTGTTCCATGCCGGTGCGGTGCAGGGCTATCGCGGTCTGGTCGCGCTGGTGCCGGAACGCGACCTGGGCATCGCGATCATGTGGAACGGCGAAAGCGGCCTGCCCAGTGGCCTGCTGCCGACCGTGCTCGATTCGGCGCTCGGCCTGCCGGCGCACCGCTGGCTGGATGTCGATACCGACTTCGGCAGCGACAACCTGATGGCCGAGGGTGCAAGCCCGGCACAGCAGGACAAGCGCAAGGGTAAGGGCGCCTCGAGCAACCGCGCGGTGGCCTCGCCGCGCTGATCAGGCGGGCTCGGCCGCAGACATCAAGGGCGACCTGCGGGTCGCCCTTTTTCTTGTTGCTTTTTGTAGAGCCGAGCCATGCTCGGCTGACCGGCTGTAGAGTCGAGCTTGCTCGACTGATCCAAGCAGTCGAGCAAGCTCGACGCTCCCCATATCCGGCTAATGCGCGAAGTAGTGCATGCCACCATCCACCGGAATCACCGCGCCGGTGATGTAGCCGGCCAGCGGCGAGGCCAGGAAAGCCACCAGCGGCGCCACTTCCTCCGGCTCGCCAAAGCGCCCGATCGGAATGTTGCGCGCAATGAACGTGCGTCGGCTTTCCTCGGTAGGGTGCAGGCGATCGAGGATCTGCGGACTGTTGATCCGTCCCGGCGCAATCGCATTCACCGTGATGCCCTGCGCGGCCACCTCGGACGACAGGCCCTTGCTCCACAGATGCAGCGCCGCCTTCGCCGCCGTGGCCGCATTCACCGCGCGCGGCTCCATCGAACCACTGAAGTTGATCACCCGCCCCCAGCCCTGTGCCTGCATCGCGGGCAGCAATGCCTGGGTCATCCGCCGTGCTGCAGAGAAGTTCAGCGCCACAGCCTCCTCCCAGACCGCGTCGGCGGCATCCACCGTGGTCGGCCGCGAACCACCGGCCGCGTTGACCAGGATGTCCACCCGCTGCAGCGCCCCCAGGGCTGCGTCGGCGATGCGGCGCACGTCCCCGGCGTCGGTGACATCGCCGAGCAGGATGATCGGCGCCGCCGCACCCGCCGCTTCGATCTCTGCCGCCAGCGCCTGCAGTGGTTGTGCACGCCGCGCACTGATCGCAACGCGTACCCCCTGTGATGCCAGCCTCCTGGCGACTGCAGCACCGATGCCACTGCCGGCACCGGTGACCAGCGCGGTACGTCCTTCAAGATCCAGATCCATGATGTTCTCCCAATCGCCTGCCGGCACCTCCGGCGCGTGCCCTGCATGCTGTTTGATCACCCTCGATTGATAAACTCCGCGCAGGTTTCAGCATTCAACACCCGGAGTGTCAGATGAACCTGCTGGAGAGCATGCAGGTCTACGTGCTGATCGTGGACAAGGGCAGCCTGAGCGCGGCGGCGGAGGCGATGGACATCTCCGCCACGATGGCCGGCAAGCACCTGCGTGCACTGGAGGCGCGACTGGGCATGCAGCTGCTGAGCCGCACCACGCGACGCCAGCACATGACCGCGTTCGGTGAGGACTACTACACGCGCTGCCGGGAGATCCTGCGCCTGGTGGAAGAGACCGATGCACAGGCCCAGCACCAGCAGCTGGCGCCGGCAGGCACATTGCGCATCAGTGCACCGGTGATCTTCGGCACGCATGCGCTGGTACCGGCGCTTGCCGACTACATGGCGCGCTACCCGGAGGTGCAGGTCGAGGCGACACTGACCGACCGCGTGGTCGACCTCACCGAAGAAGGCTTCGAAGCCGCCTTGCGCATCGGCACACTGGCCGACAGCAGCGAGCTGGTGGCGCAGCCACTGGCGCCCTACCGGTTGATGATGTGTGCATCGCCTGGATACCTCGACCGGCATGGGACGCCGCACACAGCGCAGGACCTTGCCGGGCACCAGTGCCTTTCTTTCGAACCCACTGCGCTGGCCCAGTGGCTGCAGGCCGCACCTGGCGGGCTCGAGCGTGTGTCTGGCGGCCGGCTCCACATCAACAACGGCGAAGCGCTGCGCGCAGCAGCACTGCACGGGCTGGGCATCGTGCTGCAGTCGGCGTTGCTGCTGGCCGCGGACGTGGAAGCCGGGCGACTGGTGCAGCTGCTGCCCGGCCATGGCCACGCCGGCAGACCGATGCATGTGGTCTACGCCCACGACCGTTACCGCTCCACCCGCCTGCGCAGCTTCCTGGCGTTCCTGGCCGAGCGCTTCCCGCCGGAGGGCACCGCCTTCGGCACCGATATACGCCCATAAAAAAACCCCCTCCCCGCTGGGCAGCCGGGGAAGGGGGTTTCAGGATGCGGCTATCGGGAAGTACTTAGATCAGCGGCGCCGGGGTTGCCGGCAGAGCGACCGGAGCGGCCTTCTTCTTGCGGGCGGCCGGCTTGCGCTTGGCAACCTTCTTCGCTGCCTTCTTCGGGGCAGCCTTCTTGGTGGCCTTCTTCGCCGTCTTCTTCACTGCCTTCTTGGCGGTCTTCTTTACTGCCTTCTTGGCAGTCTTCTTTACCGCCTTCTTGGCGACCTTCTTGGCCGGCTTGCGGGCCGTTGCCTTCTTGGCAGTCTTCTTGGTGGCCTTCTTGGCTACCTTCTTGACGGCCTTCTTCGCGGTCTTCTTGGCAGCGGACTTCTTGGCTACCTTCTTTGCCGCCTTCTTCACTGCCTTCTTCGCAGTGGTCTTCCGGGCGACCTTCTTCGCAGCCTTCTTCACTGCCTTCTTGGCGGTTGCCTTCTTCGCGACCTTCTTCACTGCCTTCTTGGCAGCGGCCTTCTTCGCGACCTTCTTCACCGCTTTCTTGGCGGCGGGCTTCTTCTTCGCAGCTTTCTTGGTTGCCATGGGATGGCTCCTCGTCAGTGATAGGGAGTTGAAACGCCCAGGTGGATCAAACCCGCAGATGCTGCGTGCGGGGACCGCCGGCGCGTCAGGCGCGCCGTTACGGATGCGGCAATGCCTGCCTCGATCGGCGGAGCAGGCATTGGAACGGGAGTTGCCTTGCGTTTCTCCGGGGGAAGCGGGGCCATGTCCACCGTCATCAGGGTCGCGGTGGTCTTGAAGGGGCTGCTTCGCATCGGACGATTGATTCTGCGCACTCGGTTGGGCAGGCAAGGTCTGCTGAGGCGAAACCTAATCACGGTTTTTTTTACTGTCAACAACCCCCGCGAAAAATTTTCACATCCGCACCATCCCTGGCACCGTCCGCGCCACCGCGCTGCTGCGCCTGCAACGCCCCTTGAAGCGACGCACGCGCGCATCGTGCGCCATGACGTCGATCCAGACATTGAACAAAAAACACTTGAAATAAGCACTCTGCGCAGATAGGCGCAGATGCGGCACGACATCGCGCGTGCGTGCCCGATAGTCGCCCGCACCGCCGCCAACGCCAGCACAACGGCGCCGCAACGGGGGGCGAAAAGTTTTCACATCCGGACGTGCCGACGCGGGGTGGAAACGCGGTTTTGCGCAAAACTGCGCATGCCCATCGGCACCGTTCGTCCGCTCGCTGATACCGCGTCGAGGGTGTGCAGCGAACCGGCCGTCATGAGTCCGACGCGGCGCCAAAACAAAAACGGCCACCCGAAGGTGGCCGTGTCCGAACCGGAAAGCGACGACTCAGTGGTCGTCGTTCTCCAGGGCTTCGGCGTACGCGTCCGGGTCCAGCAGGTCGTTGACCTCTTCGGCGTTGGTCAGTTCGACCACGAACATCCAGCCTTCGCCGTAGGCATCTTCGTTGATGGTTTCCGGCTTGTCGGACAGGGCCGAGTTGACCTCGACAACCTTGCCGCTGATCGGGCTGTAGACGTCCGAGGCGGCCTTCACCGACTCGACGACGGCAATCTGTTCGCCGGCCTTGGCGTCGGCCCCGACTTCGGGCAGCTCGACATAGACCAGGTCACCCAGCAGGCCCTGGGCGTGGTCGGAAATACCGACGGTGACGCGGCCATTGCCTTCGACACGGGCCCACTCGTGGGACTTGAGGAACTTGAGGTCGCCGGGGATCTCGCTCATGGGACTGCTCCAGAGATATGCAGGGGTGGAAAAAACGGGGCTAGTGTAACCAACCGGCCGCCACTGCTGTCAGTGACGTCCGGCATGTTTGGATCAGGCGTCGGCAAGCACGCCGGGCTGGGCCTGGCCTTCGCGCACGAACGGGAACTTGACCACGCGCACCGGCACCTGCCGGCCACGGATGTCGACGGTGACATCACCCAGCTCGCCGGCCGGCACGCGGGCGAAGGCGATGCCCTTGGCCAGCGTCGGCGAGAAGGTGCCGGACAGGATCTCGCCCTGGCCGCCGGCGGTGGTCACCGCCTGGCCGTGGCGTAGCACGCCCTTCTCGTCCATCACCAGGCCGATCATCTGGCGTGCGTTGCCGGCGGCCTTCTGCGCTTCCAGCACATCGCGGCCGATGAAGTCGCGGCCTTCGTCCAGCGACACAGTCCAGGCCAGCGCCGCTTCGTACGGGCTGATCTCCTCGTCCATGTCCTGGCCGTACAGGTTCATGCCGGCTTCCAGGCGCAGGGTGTCGCGCGCGCCGAGGCCGGCCGGCTTCACGCCCGCCGCCAGCAGGCGGTTCCAGAACGCGACCACCGCGTCCTGCGGCAGCAGGATCTCGAAGCCATCCTCACCGGTGTAGCCGGTGCGGGCCACGAACAGTTCAACGCCATCGTCGGACTGTGCCTGCAGGGCGGCGAAACGGCCCAGCTTGGCCAGCGCGTCGCGGTCGGCGTCGCGCGCCAGGCCGATCACGCCCTGCCGTGCCTGCGGGCCCTGCACGGCGAGGATGGCCAGGTCCGGGCGCTGCTCGACGCTGACGCCGAACGGTGCTGCCTGCTCGCGCAGCCAGGCCAGGTCCTTCTCGCGGGTGGAGGCGTTGACCACCATGCGGAAGAAGTCATCGCCCAGGTAGTAGACGATCAGGTCGTCGATGACGCCACCGCGCGGATTCAGCATGCACGAGTACAGCGCCTTGCCCGGCACCTTCAGCTTGTCGATCGAGTTGGCCAGCAGGCGGCGCAGGAACGGCTTGACCTGATCGCCGCGCAGGTCGACCACGGTCATGTGGCTGACGTCGAACACACCGGCTTCGCGACGCACCAGATGATGCTCATCAAGCTGCGAACCGTAGTGGATGGGCATGTCCCACCCCCCGAAATCGACCATCTTGGCGCCGAGGGCGCGGTGGGTATCGTTGAGCAGCGTCTTCTGGGTCATGACCGGGTCCGGCAGCAGAGGAAACAAGAATCCCCATTATCCCAGATCGGTCGGCGGCAGGTGTGCCGCAGCGCAGCGGCGGAGCTGCAGCGCCGAGCCCACGCCCGGCTCCCGCACGAAGAGCAGCCGAGCGCGGGCTCGGCGCTACACGGGGCGGTCTGCCGCCTCGACCACCAGCGTGCTGCCCTGCACCGCCACCACCCGTACCAGGCTGCCGGCCTGCAGTTCCGGGCCGCTGACCTGCCAGTACGCGTCATCGATGCTGACCTTGCCCTGCCCGCCGACAATGCCCTGCTGCAACGGCACCACGCGCCCGACCAGCTGCTCGGCGCGGCGGTTGAGCAGGGGCTGGTCGCTGGGCCGCGCCCGTGATCTGCCCCAGCGCCGGTAACACTGGATCGACACCACGCTCAGCACCACGAAGGCCACCACCTGCCACAACAACGGAATGCCGCTGAACACGGCCACCAGCACGAACACGGCGGCCGCGCCGATGCCGATCCACAGCATGAACGCGCCCGGCGCCAGCGCCTCGGCGGCGAACAGCAGCAAGGCCAATGCGCCCCAGCCCACGACGTCCCAGCGCATGTCAGCCTCCGATCGGCGGCGGCCGCTTGCCCGCGGCCTTGTTGTTCTGGTCGCCCAGTGCCTGCTTGGCCAGTTCGGCCACGCCGGCGATCGAGCCGATCACACCGCTGGCTTCCATCGGCATCAGCACCAGCTTCTGGTTCGGCGAGCTGGCCAGCTCCTTGAACGCTTCCACGTACTTCTGCGCGATGAAGTAATTGATCGCCTGCACGTCGCCCTCGGCAATCGCCGCCGAGACCACCTGGGTGGCCTTGGCTTCTGCTTCGGCCAGCCGCTCGCGCGCCTCGGCGTCGCGGAATGCAGCCTCGCGGCGGCCTTCGGCTTCCAGCACGGTGGCCTGCTTCTCGCCATCGGCACGCAGGATTTCCGACTGTCGCGAACCCTCGGCTTCCAGGATCTGCGCGCGCTTCTCGCGCTCGGCCTTCATCTGCCGCGCCATCGCGTCGAGCAGATCGCGCGGTGGCTGGATGTCGCGGATCTCGATGCGATTGACCTTCACGCCCCACGGATTGGTGGCATGGTCGACCACGCTCAGCAGCTGGGCATTGATCACCTCGCGCTGGCTGAGCGATTCATCCAGGTCCATCGAACCGATCACGGTACGGATGTTGGTCTGCACCAGGGCGATCATCGCCACTTCCAGGTTGGCCACCTCGTAGGCCGCCTTGGCCGCGTCCAGCACCTGGAAGAACACCACCCCGTCCACGCGCACGGCGGCGTTGTCCTTGGTGATCACTTCCTGGCTGGGCACGTCCAGCACCTGTTCCATCATGTTCACCTTGCGGCCTACCCCGTAGACGATCGGGATCAGGAAGTGCAGGCCGGGGGTCATGGTATGGGTGTAACGGCCGAACCGTTCGACGGTCCATTCGTAGCCCTGCGGCACCATCCGCACCGCCTTGAACAGGATCACCACGGCCACGAGGGCCAGTACCACGGTAAAGAACATGGTCGGGAACATCGCGCTTTCCTTATCTATGACGTCCGGGCCCCAGCATAGCGCGTGAATGCGGCGTGCACACAGCGCTACCAGCGCACCCGGCCGCGCAGGATGTCGGCGAACATCACCCAGTCACCGATGAATGAGTACAGCGGGTGCCGGAAGGTGGCCGGGCGGTTCTTCTCGAAAAAGAAATGGCCGACCCAGGCAAAGCCGTAGCCGCACAGCAGGGCGAGCAGCAGCAGCATCGGCTGACCGCGCAGGACGGCGGCGGCCACCAGCAGCAGCACCATGCAGCTGCCGATGAAATGCAACCGGCGCGAGACCGGATGGCGGTGTTCACTGAGATAGAACGGATAGAACTCGCGGAAGCTGGCGAAGCGCGACATCGGCATGCTCCGGGGCCATGGTCAGGCCCATGATGCGCCTTTCGCGGCCCCTACGCTGCCGGTGTACATGGAACCGTCGAGCACGCCCTACGCTACGGTGCGGCGGCGCGCGGGCCGAACATGATCACCGCCATGCCGGCCAGGCACAGCGCGGCGCCGACCAGGTCCCAGCGGCTGGGGCGGATGCCATCGACCAGCCACAACCAGAACAGCGCGGTGCCGATGTACACGCCACCGTAGGCGGCATACACGCGGCCACTGGCGGTCGGGTGCAGCGTCAGCAGCCAGGCGAACAGGGCCAGGCTGGCCGCCGCCGGCAGCAGCAGCCAGGCGCTCCCGCCCTTGCGCAGCCACAGCCACGGCAGATAGCAGCCGACGATCTCGGCCAGCGCGGTCAGCAGGAACAGGCCGAGCGTCTTCACGCCTTTTCCGCTGCCTTGGCGTGCTGCCACAGCGCTTCCTGTGCATCCAGATCCAGTGCGGCCAACGTTCCGCCCTGCACTGCCGCCTGCGCTTCCATCGCCCGGAAGCGGCGCTCGAACTTGTGGTTGGCCCCGCGCAGCGCGGCGCCCAGATCGAGGTCGGCATGCCGGGCCAGGTTGGCACAGACGAACAGCAGATCACCCAGCTCTTCCTGCAACCGTGCCTTGTTGCCGGCAATGTCGCCGCGTTCGAATTCCTCGCGCAGTTCCTGCAGCTCCTCGGCGGCCTTGTCCAGCACCGGCAGCGGACCGGGCCAGTCGAAGCCGACCTTGGCCGCGCGCGACTGCAGCTTCACCGCCCGCTGCCATTCCGGCAGGCCGCGCGAGATGCCGGCCAGCGCGGAGGGGTCCTGCTCGCCCTTGGCCGCACGCTCGGCACGCTTGATCGCCTCCCAGTTGCGCATCACCCCGTCGGCGTCGTCGACGCTGACATCGGCGAACACGTGCGGGTGGCGGCGCTGCATCTTGTCGCTGATCGCGCGCGCGACCTCGGCGAAGGCGAAGGCGCCCTGCTCTTCGGCCATGCGCGCATGGAACACCACCTGCAGCAGCAGGTCGCCCAGTTCGTCGCAGAGATCGTCAAGGTCGCCACGGTCGATCGCATCGGCCACCTCGTAGGCTTCCTCGATGGTGTACGGAGCGATGGTCGCGAAGTTCTGTTCCAGGTCCCACGGGCAGCCACCCTGTGGATCACGCAGGCGCGCCATGATCGCCAGCAGGCGTTCCAGTTCCTGGGCAGCGCTGCCGGGGGTGGGGGTGTCGTGCGCGCTCATGCGGCCTCCAGGGTCAATCGGACAACCAGTCGCGCCATGGCAGGCTGGTATCACCAAGGGCAATGAAATCGCCGTTCAACAGGGTTTCGCGGCGGTTGTAGCGGAACGGCTTGCCGGTTGCCGCCGACAGTACCGCGCCACCGGCGGCGTGCAGCACGCACTGGCCGGCGGCGGTATCCCATTCGGAGGTCGGGCCCAGCCGCGGATAGACGTCCAGGCCGCCTTCGGCGATCCGGCAGAACTTCAGCGACGAGCCCTGGGCGATGGTTTCGATGCGCCCCATGCGCGCCAGCAGCGCCTCGGTCTGCGGCGAGCGGTGCGAGCGGCTGGCGGCAACCCGCAGCGGAGCGGTGGCCGGTGTGCGGGTGCGCAGCACGGTGTCGTGCAGGCCCTGGCGGCGATAGGCCAGCTCGCCGCGCATGGCGTGCCAGACGATGCCGGTGACCGGCGCCAGCACCACGCCGAACGCCGGTGCGCCTTGGTAGATCAGGGCGATGTTGACGCTGAATTCGCCGTTGCGCTTGACGAACTCGCGGGTGCCGTCGAGCGGGTCGACCAGCCAGTACGCGCCCCAGTGGCGGCGCTGCTCCCAGCCCACCTGCAGCGACTCCTCGGACAGGATCGGCAGGTCCGGGGTCAACTGGCGCAGACCCTGCTCGATGACCTGGTTGGCGGCCAGGTCGGCGGCGGTGACCGGGCTGTCGTCGGCCTTGACCTGCACCTCGAAACCATCGGCATACACCTGCATGATGGCCTGCCCGGCCTGCTGGGCGATGGCGATGGCGGTCTCGCGCAGGTCCGTGGTCAGCTTGATCATCGGCTTCCCTGCAGCCACTGCCGGGCGATGAACAGCGCCGCCAGCGAGCGTCCCTCGGAGAAGTCCTCGCGCAGCATCAGCTGGTCCAGCTCGGCCAGCTTCCACGGCACCACTTCCAGTTCCTCCGGCTCGTCGCCGGCCAGCTTCTCCGGATACAGGTCGCGGGCCACCACCAGCCACGACTGGTGGCTCATGTAGGTCGGGGCCAGGGTCATCGCGCGCAGCACGTCGACCCGACGCGCACCATAACCGGCCTCTTCCTTCAGTTCGCGATCGGCGGCCTGCTCGGGGCTCTCGCCGGCGTCGATCCGGCCCTTGACCAGGCCCAGCTCGTAGCGGTGCATGCCCGCTGCGTATTCACGCACCAGCAGCACGGTCTGGTCGTCGAGCATCGGCACCACCACCACCGCACCATGGCCGCGGCTGACCAGGCGCTCGAAGCGCCGGCGTTCGCCATTGGAGAACTCCAGGTCCAGGTGCTGGCGCTGGAAGGGGCCGTTCTCCTCGTCGGTGATCCGATGGATGATCGGCAAGCGACGGCCGCCACGGTCATCGTTCATGCGGAAACTCCGCGGCGGCCGGCGCACGCGCCGGGGCCGATAGAATGTGCAGGCAGCAACATGTTCATGAGCCCGAAATGCTAGCAGACCCAACCCCCTCCCCGCTGGCCCAGCACTGGCGGCAACGCGACCTGCAGGTGCTGTGGCACCCGTGTACGCAGATGCGCGAGCACCCGCACACCCTGCCGCTGGTGCCGATCGCCCGTGGCGAAGGCGCATGGCTGATCGATCACGATGGCAACCGCTACCTGGACGCGGTCAGCAGCTGGTGGACCAATCTGTTCGGCCACGCTGAACCGCGCATCGGCGGCGCCATCGCCGCCCAGGCCGGGCAGCTGGAACAGGTGATGCTGGCCGGCTTCGGCCACGAGCCGGCGATCACCCTGGCCGAGCGCCTGCTGGCGCTGGCGCCGCGCCAGCCCGGCCGCGCGCCGCTGGCCAAGGTGTTCTACGCCGACAACGGTTCGGCCGGCGTGGAAGTGGCATTGAAGATGGCCTTCCAGTATTTCCAGAACCGTGGCGAGTCACGGCGCACCCGCTTCGTCGCGCTGGAGAACGGCTACCACGGCGAGACCCTCGGCGCGCTGGCGATGGCCGACATCCCGCTGTATCGGCGCGTGTATGCCCCGCTGCTGGCCGAGGGCCTGTTCGCCCCCTCACCCGACGCTTACCTGGCCGAGCCGGGCCAGAGTGCCGCCGACCGTGCGCGGCAGGCCGCCGATGGTCTGGCCACGCTGTTCGACCAGCATCCGGGTGAGATCTGCGCGGTGATCCTGGAGCCGCGCCTGCAATGCGCCGGTGGCATGCGCATGCACGACCCGGTGTACCTGCAGCGGGTGCGCGAGCTGTGCGATGCACATGGCGCGTTCATGATCGCCGACGAGATCGCCACCGGGTTCGGCCGCACCGGCACCCTGTTCGCCTGCGAGCAGGCCGGGGTGATGCCGGACCTGATGTGCCTGTCCAAGGGCCTGACCGGCGGCTTCCTGCCGCTGGCCGCGGTGCTGGCCACGCAGGCGCTGTACGACGCCTTCCTTGACGATTCACGCGAGCGCGCCTTCCTGCATTCGCACAGCTACACCGGCAACCCGCTGGCCTGCGCCGCTGCGCTGGCGACGCTGGACATCTTCCGCGACGACGATGTGATCGCCCGCAACCGTGGCATCGCTTCGGTGATGGGCACGCTGGCCGCACCGTTCAACGACCACCCGCACGTGGCCGACGTGCGCCAGGCCGGGATGGTGGTGGCCTTCGAGCTGTCGCGCGACGGCAACAGGCGCACGCCGTTCGACCCGGCACTGCGGCTGGGCCTGCACGCCTACAAGGCCGCGTTGAAGCGCGGCGTGGTGCTGCGCCCGCTGGGCGACGTGCTGTACTGGATGCCACCCTACTGTGTGGATGATCAACAACTGGAGCTGCTGGCACATACCACGCTGGCCGCCATTGACGAGGCCATTGCATGCGCGTGACCCGCTGCCCCATCGACCTGCCGCTGCACAGCGGACAGACCGTGACCCTGCCCGAAGAAGCCGCCAACCACCTGGTCCGCGTGATGCGCCTGCGCGAAGGTGACAGCTGCGTGCTGTTCAACGGTGACGGCCACGACTACAGCGCGACGCTGACCGTGGCCGGCAAGCGCGAGGTGCAGGCGCGCATCGACGCGGTGCAGGCGGTGGACAACGAATCGCCGCTGGCGATCACCCTGCTGCAGGGCATCGCCCGTGGCGAGAAGATGGACCTGATCCTGCAGAAGGCGACCGAACTGGGTGTGGCAGCGATCATTCCGGTCAATGCCGAACGCACCGAGGTGAAGCTCGACGCCGCCCGCGCAGAGAAGCGGGTTGCGCACTGGAACAACGTGGTGACCTCGGCCTGTGGCCAGTCCGGGCGCGCACGCATCCCGCAGGTCGGTTCGCCGCTGTCGCTGGCGCAGGCGGCGACAGCGCTGCCGGCCCAGACCCTGCGGCTGACCCTGGACCCGCAGGGCGCGCATCGCCTGTCGACGCTGGATGCGGCGCCGGCCGGTGGCATCGTGATTGCGATTGGCCCGGAGGGCGGCTGGTCACCGCGCGACCGTGACCAGCTGGCGGCGGCGGGGTTCCAGGGGCTGCAGCTGGGCCCGCGCATCCTGCGCACGGAAACCGCAGGCTTGGCCGCGATCGCGGCGCTGCAGGCAACGCTGGGGGATCTGGGGTAACACCGATTCGTGGTGGTGCCGGCCGCTGGCCGGCATCCACGGGATCATGAGGTTGCCGGCCAGCGGCCGGCACTCCCGGGAATCCGGAACGCCTCCGGTAGCGCCGGGCCATGCCAGGCGGGTTCCCGATCAGGCGGCCAGCGAATCCAGCGCCGCTTCCAGCGCATCCAGGTTCGGCAGCAGCGCACTCTGCTCGCCCAGCAGCACGCGCATATGCACGATCTGCGGCAGGGTCTCCTCGGAGGCGTCGGCCAGCAGGCCGTCGCGCGGCACCGAGATCAGCTGCGGAAAATTCTGCGTCAGCAGTGCGTAGTACGGGCGCTGGACGTTGCCGCTCAGGGCCTTGAGCACCACCACCTTGTTATGACCGGCCACCGCCTCCTCGCCCAGCCCGGACAGGCGCGCGAACGACACCAGTGGCACCTGCCAGCCATGCCAGCCGATCTCGCCAACCAGCCAGCGCGGCGCATCGGCCACTGGCTGCACCGGCACGCGCGACATCATTTCCGCCACCGTAGCATTGGGCAGCAACACGCGCTCATTGCCGGCCTGGATCAGGACGCCGCGGATTTCATCATTGCTGGCATAGCTCACGGTGCTTCTCCGTTGTCGTCTTCCCCGCCCCAGCGCGCAGCAATCGCCTGCGCCAGCGCCTGTGGCTCGCCGGGCACACCGCCGGCGGCAACCACGGCCGTGGCTGCAGCCGGGTCATAGCAGCCTTCGCCAACCTGCCCGGCCACCCACGCACCGGCAGCGGCCAGATCCAGCGCCGGGCCGACATGGCCCAGGTCGGCACCGCTGAGCAGCACCAGCGCGGTGTGCTCGGCCGGCAGCGCCGCGATCGCGATGCCGTCGGCATCGGTCCGGAAATGCAGGCCATCACTGGCTACGTGTACGCCGATGTCATCGGCCAGAACGTGCACTTCGCCGGGCACGGCGCGCTGGCCGGCTTCTGCCAGCTGCACCGGCAGCGGCGACACCCGCGCCATCTGCTTGACCAGGTTGCCGTAACGGCCCCCATCAAGGCGCATATGCACCAGCACCGGCACGCTGAGCGTGGCCGGCAGCGCGCCGAGCAGGCGACGCAGCGCGTCGGGGCCACCGATGCCGGCCAGCACCAGCAACGATGCAGCGCGGGCGCCCACCGGCGCCGCCGCGTCCAGATCGACCAGGCTCAGGTGATCGGTATCGAATGCGGGCGATGCTTGTTCAGCCGCCGTGTCGCGCGAGCCGTCGGCAGATGCGTGGTCGCCCGAGGTGTCCTCGACCAGCGACCACGCGGTGTGGTCGAAGGAAATCGGCGGCGCCACCGGGAGCGCGGGCGTGACCTCCGGCGGCACAGGCAGCGGCGGTGCTTCAGGCAGTTCGGGCAGCACCGGCTGCAGTGCGGACAACGCCTGCTCCAGCGCGATCGGCTCGCGCAGCTGCGCCGGTGGCGAGTACAGGCCGTCCGCGGGCACCTCGTCGGCCCAGGTTGCGGCCTGGTCCAGGTGCGGCTGCAGGGCTTCCTCGCGCGGTGCCGGTGCAGGCGCCGGGTGACCCGGTTCCAGCTGCAGGCTCGGTTCTTCCTCTGCGCCGGGCGGCAGCACCTGCTGGTGGCCGTGCAGCTTGGCAGCCAGATGGCGGCCCCAGCGCTGCGCTTCCCAGCCGTCCCGGCGCGCGGCCAGTTCGGCTTCATCGAACACCAGCGTGAGGTCCGGCGCGGACAGCAGCGGCTCCAGGCGCTCCAGCGCATCCTCGATGGCGGCCTCCAGGGCAATCACCACGAACTGCGGATGCGCGGCCTGCAGCGCCTGCGGTTCCAGGCCGTTCGGATCGTCTTCCAGCACCAGCTGCACATCGGCGTGCGCCAGCGCCTCACGCAGGCGCTCGCGCGCCGCGCCAGGGCGGGCCAGCAGGGCAACGGCCGGAGCCGGATGGGCTTCACTCACGGACACGGGCGATCCCCAGCAGGTCGTACACGTTACGCATCAGGTCCAACTCCTGGTACGGCTTGCCCAGGTAGCGCTGGACACCAATCTCGAAGGCGCGCTGGCGGTGCTTGTCGCCGCTGCGCGAGGTAATCATCACGATCGGCACATCCTTGTAGCGCGGATCGGCGCGCATGGCGGTGGCCAGCTCATAGCCATCCATGCGCGGCATCTCGATGTCCAGCAGCATCAGGTCGGGCACGCGCTCTTCCAGCCGTTCCAGCGCTTCCACGCCATCGCGGGCGACGCTGACCTCGAAGTTGTGGCGTTCGAGGATGCGCCCGGTGACCTTGCGCATGGTCAGCGAGTCGTCCACCACCATCACCAGCGGCACCTGGCGCTCCTGGCGCGGCGCGTTGGCCAGCACCGGCAGCGTCGGGTTGGCCAGGAAACGGCGCACCAGCGGCGCGACGTCCAGGATCACCACCACGCGGCCATCGCCGGTGATGGTGGCGCCGTAGATGCCCGGTACCGAGGCGATCTGCAGGCCGACCGGCTTGACCACGATTTCGCGGTTGCCAAGCACCTGGTCGATCGCCACCGCAGCGCGCAGGTCGCCGGCGCGGACCAGCAGCAGCGGCACCTGGTCCTGGCCATCGGCACGCGCCGGGGCCTGCCCGACCAGGCTGCCGAGGTCGTACAGCGGGTAGTCTTCGCCGCTGTAGCGGTAGCTGCTGTCGGCCGCTTCGAAACGCTCGCGCGACAGGCGGCCGATACCACTGACCGAGGCCACCGGCACGGCGAAGGTGGTTTCACCGATCTGCACGAACACCGCCTGGGTGACCGCCAGCGTCTGCGGCAGGCGCAGGGTGAAGCGCACGCCCTGGCCACGCACCGACTGGATGTCGACCGAGCCGCCGAGCTGGCGTACTTCGTTGCGCACCACGTCCATGCCCACGCCGCGGCCGGCCAGCTGGCTGACCTGGTCGGCGGTGCTGAAGCCGGAGGCGAAAATCAGGTTGTCCAGTTCCTGTTCGCTGGGCTGCGCGTCGGCGCCCAGCAGGCCACGGTCGATGGCACGGCGGCGGATCGCTTCGCGGTCCAGGCCGGCGCCGTCATCGGCCACTTCCAGCACGATTTCCGAGCCTTCACGATGCAGGCGGATGGCGATCTCGCCTTCCTCCGGCTTGCCGGCGGCACGACGCTGTTCCGGCGCTTCCAGACCGTGCGCCACCGAGTTGCGCAGCATGTGTTCCAGCGGCGCGACCATGCGGTCGAGCACATTGCGGTCCAGTTCGCCGTGGGTGCCTTCCAGGGTCAGGTGCACCTGCTTGCCGGTGTCCATGCCGGACTGGCGGACCACGCGGCGCAGGCGCGGCACCAGGCCATCGAACGGCACCATGCGCGCACGCATCAGGCCGTCCTGCAGTTCCGAGCTGACCCGCGACTGCTGTTGCAGCAGCGAATCGTACTGCCGCGACAGATCGTCCAGCACACCCTGCAGGCCGCCAAGGTCGGCCGCCGATTCGTTCAGCGCGCGGCTGAGCTGCTGCAGGGTGGAGAAGCGGTCCAGCTCCAGCGGATCGAACTTCTGGTCGGCCTGGTCCTGCTCGCGCTGGTAGCGGGCGACGATCTGCGCCTCGGTTTCCAGGTCGAGGCGGCGCAGCTGGTCGCGCAGTCGCGCATTGGTGCGTTCCAGCTCGCCCATCGCGCCACGGAAGGCACCCAGCTGCTGTTCCAGGCGCGAGCGGTAGATCGCCACTTCACCGGCATGGTTGACCAGGCGATCAAGCAGGTCGGCGCGCACGCGGACCTGTTCCTGCTGCGGACGCGCGAGCGGATCTTCATCGACCACGCCCTCGACCGGCAGCGGTGCCGACAACGGCGCATCCAGCAGTGCCGGCACCGAACCTGCGACCGGTGCCGATGCGGTTTCCTCGACGCCGGTCGCGATGGCTGCGCTGGCAGCCGCCGCGGCTGCGGCGATATCGGTAGTGGTGCGGACCTCAAATGCCTCCACCAGGTCCTGCGCCGGCTCCACCACGCGATGGGCGCCGGTACGGGTCAACATCTGGTGCAGACGGTCGAAACCGCGCTCGAGCAGCTGCACGTCGCGGCGCTCGATCTCGGTACGGCCGGCGGCCACTGCTTCCAGCAGCGATTCGATGCTGTGGCCCAGATCGCCGATGGCGTTGATGCCGGCCATGCGCGCGCCACCCTTCAGGGTGTGCAGGTCGCGCTGCAGTCCTGCCAGCGCCTCCCGGTCCTGGGGTGCGTCGCGCAGCTCGCTGATCAGGCCATCGCAGTGGTCAAGCAGATCCTTGCCTTCCTCGACGAAGATGTCGACCAGTTCGCGGTCGTACACGCTGAAGTCGAGTGCATCGGCGCTGTCGTCCAGCGCCGGGGCGGCCGTGGCGGCGATGACCGCTGCGTCGATCGTGGCGGCGTCAGCAGACGGCAGGACCGGCACCAAGGCCTCAGCGGTGGGTGCATCAGCCGCCGGACGCGGCTGGCCTGGCGCCTCTTCCAGTTCGAAGAAGCGCACCGGCGCGAGGGTGTCCTGCGGTGCGTCTGCGGCGCTGTCTTCATCCACCGTGGCCGGGGACGGCTGGTCGGCGCTCTCTCCTTCACCGACCGCCGCCGCCCCGCCGACGTCCGCATCCTCGGCAAAGGCATCTGCCTCGCCCGGCGCGAGTTCGCTGGCCTGCAGGCCGAGCACGGGCCATTGCCCGTCGTCGGCCAGGGGCTGTTCTTCGTCGATCACGTGCAGGCCGGCCTCGAGCGCGGCTTCCAGCGAGACCGGTTCGGCAAACCCCGGCGCAGCCATTTCATCCTGCAGGCTCGACAGCTCGCTGTCGAGTGGCAGTGCAGCAGCGTCGTCGTGGCCTTCATCGTCGGCAACCTCAACGTCGCCGGGCGAACGCCTATTCAGGCCAATTGCGTCAACTTCGTCGACCGCGACAGACTCGTCCACATCGCGGTCATCCACCGGCAGCGCGCTGGCATCGAGATACGGCGAGAGGTCATCGATCACGGTCAGGTCAGCCGCGTCGACCAGCGACGCCGCGGGCGCTGCTTCCAGCACGTCTTCGGCGATGTCGGCATCGCTGCCCTGCACCTGCAGTGGATCGATCTCAATCGATTCATCGACGGCCGCCGAAGGCTCGCCCTCGGCAGGCTCCGACGGCCATGCAGCGTCGAAGTAGCGCGAGAGATCATCGCTGCCGGTCAGTTCGACGACCTGCAGATCGCTCTCCTCGACCGGCGCGGTGGTCTGCTCCGGCGAAGCATCGGCTGCAACCGGCTCCAGTTCCGGCGCGGCCTGCGCATCGACGTCGGCGTCCGCGTCCAGCGCCAGATCGCCCTCGTCCTCTTCCAACCCGGCCATCGGCCAACGCGCTTCGGGCAGCTCGCCGGCCAGCGCCAGCAGGCGCTGCACCAACGCCGGCTGCGGCGCGATGCGCGGCTGCTCGGCCTGCAGCGCCTCCATGGTGGCGGTGATCGCCTGCGCGGTGGCATCCAGCGCGGACACGCCCTCGTCTCCCGGCACCACGTCTGCGGCCAAGGCACGCTTGATGTACGACTCGGCACCGCCGGTAACCGCGGTGATTTCCGGCACCTCGGTCATTGCGAAGGCGCCGTTCATGGTGTGCACCGCACGCAGCAGTGCATCGCTGACCGGCTGCGGCGCGTGCTGGGCCGAGCGCAGCCAGTTCAGCAGCGTCGTCTGGTGCACCTCGACTTCGGCTTCGAGGATCTCGCGCAGCACGCTGTCGATATTGGCCGGCGTCCCCGCCGCTTCCAGCGCCGGGTCCGCCTCCGATCCGGGCTGCGTCGAAGCGATGGCTTCGGCCTCGAGCAGGCGGCTGATCTCATCCTCGCCCTCTACCTCGGCCTCGACCTTCGGTGCGACAGGCGCGGCCGCAACCGGCAGCGGCACGTAGAAGGTTTCCTCACCGGCACCCACGCGGTCGGCAATGGCCTGCATCGCCTGCAGGTCGACGCTGATGCGCTGGCCATGGCGCAACGCGGCGTTCAGCTGCGGCAGCGCGGCATGGGCATGATCGACCATCGCCAGCACCGCCGGCGAGGCCGGACGCGTACCCTCGAGCACGCGGTTGAGCATGCTCTCGATCTTCCAGGCGAACTCGCCCAGAGTGCGTGCGCCCACCAGGCGGCCACTGCCCTTCAGGGTGTGGAAGATGCGCCGGATCGGACGCAGCCGGTCGGTGTTGTCCGGCTGCATGCGCCACGCCGGCAACAGCGCGCCGAGGTTGGCCAGCTCATCATCGAACTCTTCAAGGAACACCTCACGGATGTCCTCGTCGATGTTTTCGGCATCGTCATCGAAACCGGCCTCGAAGCCGGCTTCGGTCGCGGCGCCGGCTCCGGCATCGGCCGGTACAGCCGCCGCCTGCGGGTCGAAGTCGGCCGCAGCCGCGCTCAGCTCGGCGAAGAACTGGGCGTCGGCTTCGCTGAAATCAATCGGGGCGATGGTGTCGATGTCGATCACCGACACCGCCGGTGCCGGCAGCCCGTCGGCAGCGGCATCAGCTACCGCCGCCAGTGGCACGTCGTCGACCGGCAAGGCGGCTTCGGCATCGACCTGCTGCAGCGGCACATGCAGACCGGTGTCGTCCTCCAGCGCCAGCGTCTCCATCGCATGCAGCGACAGCACGTCGTCGGCATTGTCCAGCGCGTCGGCGTCGAAGCGGAACACCACCTCATCGGTCGCGGCAGCCGCGTCGTGCTCGGCCATCACCGGATCGAACACGGGTGCGGCATCGATCGCGGCGACACGGGCTGCCGGTGCGGCAACCGCGTCGTCGGCCACCAGCGTGGAGACCTCGTCCTGCACCGGCAGCGGCGCTTCGGACAGCGTCCACTGCGGCGTGGCGTCCTGCCCGGCGTCGGCCAGCTCGAAGCTGACCGGATCAAAGCTGGCGAAGGTCGGGCTGCGTTCGTCGGAAGACGGCGCGAGCGGTTCGGCATCCGGATAGAACGGCGCCAGGTCCCATTGCGGCACCTCCGGTGCGGGCGCGCTGGAGGCAGCAAACACCAGCGGCGACTCGGCATCGGTCGTGGACGCCGTTGCGATGGCCGCGGCAACCGAATGGCCGGCAGCATCGAACATCAGCGGGTTGTCCGCCACCACCGGCGGCGGATCGAAGGTGAAGTCCGGCAGCGGCAGCGGCACCGCGCCCGGAGAGGGAGCGGCCTGCTGCACGGGGATATCAACGTGCTCCGGCTGCAACGGGCTGCCGTGCAGGTCGATCGGCTCGCGCTCGACCGCCTGCAGCGTGGCGGCCGCCGGTGCGCTGGCGGTGCGCTCGGGCAGTGGCCAGTAGCGCAGTGCTTCCAGGCTGCTGCGGGTGATTTCAAGAATGTCCTCACGGCCCGGCCGGCGGTCACGCAGGGCTTCGAGGTAGTACTCCAGGCTGGCCATGGCGTCGGCCAGGGTGTCCAGCTGGCGGCCACTGGGCACGCGCTGGCGGCCGATCAGTTCGGCCTCGATGTACTGCTGCACGCCGCGCAGGTAGTCGGCGGCGGTGCCCAGATCGAGCATGCGCAGCGCACCGGCGACATCGCCGAGCAGGCGCGGCACGTCCTGCAGTTGAGCATGGTTCCAGCTGGTTTCGATGAAGGCGACGAAGTGTTCGCGCGCCGCGGCGAAATTGGCGATGGCTTCGTGCGCCAGCACCTCCACCGTACGCCGGTTTTCCACTGCGCTCGGGTCGTCCTCACCACTGCCACCGGCGCCCAGGTGGGCGACCTGGTCATCCAGCGACGCATCGACGTAGAGCAGCGCGCCGGCGATATCCAGCAGCAGGCTCTCGTCGATCTGCTGGCGGCCCTCGACCACGCCACGCAGCGCGTCGCGCTGCTGCACGACCACGCCGCGGGCCACGCCCAGGCCCATCATGCCCAGCGTATCGGCCACCGCGCCCAGCTCGTTGGCCTGGGTCTGCAGCTGTTCCGGCGCGCCGCCGGTACGCAGGTGCAGGTCCAGCGCATCCTTGATGCGCAGCAGTTCTTCCTTCACCGCGCTGCCCACGGTATCGAGCAGCTCGCGGTTGCGGCCACTCAGGCTGCCACGGGCATGGTCCAGCTCGGCTTCGGTGGCGGTGATGCTGTCCGGCGCGAAGGCCAGCAGCACGCTGTCATGCACGCCCTCTTCGCCGCGCGCGGCGCGGATCTCGTTGAGCAGCGGCATCAGCACGATCGGGATGTCGCGGTGACCGTTCTGCAGACGCTCCAGGTAGTCGGGCAGCAGCACGCTGCCGCGCATCAGGGTCGCGCACGCTTCATCGCGATCGGACACATGGCCGCCGCCGATGGCGTTGGCCAGCTGTTCCAGCTCCTCGGCCACCATCGCCGGGGCGTACAGCTCGACCATGCGCAGGGTGCCCTGCACCTGGTGCAGATAGCCGGCGCAGATGCGCATGCGGCTGGCATCGGTCGGATCTTCCGCGTAGTACTCGACCTCATTGCGCACCTGGCGCAGGGTCTCGTCCAGCTCGGGCTTGACCCAGCCCAGCGCTGCGTGGCTCATCGCATCGCGCAGACTGCTCATGGACGCGCTCCGTTCGCCGCCGCGCGGAGGCCGCGCGAGTTCTGGCGTGGGGAATGGAAATGCTTCATCGAGGGATTCCTTGCTCGCCGCCCTGCCCGCGTCACGCCGGCAGCTTGAAGTCGGCGACCGAACGACGCAGGTCCGCCGCCAGCTGCGCGAGGTGGCCGATTGACTCGGCGGTCTGCCCGGCACCCTGCGAGGTCTGGCCGGTGATCTGCCGGATCACGCCCATGGTGCGGGTGATGTCCGACGCCGCGGCCGACTGCTGCTGGGCGGCGATGGAGATGTTCTTGATGAGGGTGTTCAGGGCGTTGGACACGCGCTCGATCTCGGTCAGCGCGGTGCCGGCGTCCTCAGCCAGGCGCGCACCGGACACCACTTCGGCAGTGGTCTGCTCCATCGATGTCACCGCTTCATTGGTATCGGCCTGAATGGCCTGCACCAGGTTCTCGATGCGTCGGGTCGCACCCGAGGTACGTTCTGCCAGGCGCTGCACTTCGTCGGCCACGACCGCGAAACCGCGGCCGGCTTCACCGGCCGAGGCCGCCTGCACGGCGGCGTTCAACGCCAGGATGTTGGTCTGCTCGGAAATGTCGTTGATCAGTTCCACGATCGAGCCGATTTCCTGCGACGACTCGCCCAGGCGCTTGATGCGCTTGGAGGTTTCCTGGATCTGGTCGCGGATCTGGTCCATGCCCTGGATGGTCTCGCGCACCACGCCGGCACCCTCGGCGGCGATCACCACCGAGCGCTGTGCCACGTCGGCCGACTCGGCCGAGTTGCGCGACACCTGTTCAATGCTCGCCGCGATTTCGCCGATGCGGTCCGAGGCCGAGGTGATCTGGTTGGCCTGGTGGCCGGCAGCCTCTGCCAGCTGCATGGCCGTGGCCTGGGTTTCCTGGGTGGACACGGCAACCTTGGCCGAGGTGTCGTTGATGGTGGTCACCAGGTGACGCAGTTCATCGACGGCGTAGTTGATCGCGTCGGCGATGGCGCCGGTCATGTCCTCGGTCACCGAGGCCTTGACGGTCAGGTCACCCTCACCCAGCGAGGAGATTTCGTCCAGCAGCCGCATGATCGCCTGCTGGTTGCGGCTGTTGAACTCCACCTGGGTCTGGTAGCGCAGTTCCTGCTCGCGTGAGCGGCTGCGCACGTTGGTGGAGACGAAGCCGA
Source organism: Stenotrophomonas maltophilia (assembly GCF_023518235.1). Lineage (NCBI taxonomy): Bacteria > Pseudomonadati > Pseudomonadota > Gammaproteobacteria > Lysobacterales > Lysobacteraceae > Stenotrophomonas > Stenotrophomonas maltophilia. The sequence goes on along the minus strand of NZ_CP090423.1, from coordinate 4,459,037 downwards.
TGATCGCGATCAGCGACAGCGCACCGGACACCACGCCGATCCAGAAGTTCGGGAACAGGCGGGTGTCGGACACCGAGCCGAACGAGGAGAAGGCATCGAACAGCTTGCGGCTGTCATCGAGCATGTGCGCCGAGCCCTGGCCCAGCGCGGTGGCCGCCGACTGCGCCGCAAACAGCTGGCGCGAGCTGGCCAGGATCGCATCGGCGTCCTGCTTCATGGCTTCCCACTTCTGCTGCGACTGCTCCAGGGCGGCCACGGCGGCGGCACCACGCACGGCGGTGATGCCCAGCTCCTCGTTGCCGTTGCGCAGGCCATCGAGCACCTGCGAGAACACGGTGATATCACGCGCCAGTGCATCACCGGAGGTCGCCGCGGCGCTGCCGCCGGCGCGCATTTCGGTCACGCGGCGGGCCATCGAACCGGCCACCACCACCTGCTGCAGTGCGCTGTACACCTGCGCCGACGGCGCACCGGAGGCGGACATCGCGCGCACCAGCTCGTTCAGCTGGGCCTGCAGGCCCGGCACTGCGCCGGTGAAGTTGTTGGCATTGCCGGCCAGGGCCAGCACCGCCGGCTCGCTGGCCACCAGCTGGCCGGCCTGCTTGCCCAGCGGCGCCCAGGTTTCGCCCAGTTTGGCGATGGCCCCGGACACGCCCGGTTCCTTGCCGTAACGGCCCTGCAGCGTCGACACATTCTGTTCGATCGCGTTGCGGGTGGCCTTGAAGGCGGTAAAGGCCTGGGCGTTGCCGCCGACGGCATCACGGCCCTGGTTGGCCAGCTGTTGCGACAGCACCTGCAGATCGGCGGCCTTGGAGCCGGCGTCGGCCAGGCGGCTGCCCTGCCAGGTGGCGACGCCGGTGTTGACGCCGAACAGGATCATCGATGCCAGCAGCAGGAACAACCAGAGGTTGCTGCCGCCCAGCCGCAGCTTGCCGGTCTTGGTGGCGTCCGAAGCAGTACTCATCGTTCAACCTCGATCTTCAATGCAGGGGGCGATGCCCGGCCTCAGGCCGCGGCTTGCCGGAATTCAGGGGTGCGCGACAGCAGCGAGAGCGAGAACACGCCCCAGTCATGGCCGTCGGCATGGAAGGCACGATCGACGAAGTGGCCATAACGCCCTTCGGCCAGCGTACCGGCCGCGATCTGCTGGTCCTGTTCGAAGCTGCGCTGGCCGAACAGTTCGTCGATGGTCAGTGCAACGTCGCCACCGGCCTGGCGCATGATCAGCACGCGCTGGCCTTCCTGCTGCACGGTGCGCGTGCCTTCCAGGAAGTACTTCAGGTCCACCACCGGGAACAGGTTGCCGCGCAGGTTGCCCACGCCCAGCAGCCAGGGCTGGGCACAGGGCACCGCGGTGACCGGCGGCATCGGCACGATCTCCACCACTTCGCGGAAATCGGACACCAGCCGGCGCTGGCCGACGCGGTAGCCCACGCCACGCCACAGGTCCTGGGCGAACTGGCGTTCGGGCAGCTGCACCGCATGGGCCAGGCTGCGCCGTTCGTAGGCTTCCAGGATGTCGAAGGGCGAGCGCATCAGGTCACCAGTTCGTTGATCCGCGCGATCAGTTCATCCTCGCGCGGCGGCTTGACGATGTAATCGGCCGCGCCCTGGCGCAGCCCCCAGGCCTTGTCGGTTTCCATCGCCTTGGTGCTGACGATGATCACCGGGATGTGCTTGATCGCCGCGTCACGGGCCATCGCCCGCGTCGCCTGGAAACCACTCATGCCGGGCAGCACCACGTCCATCAGCACCAGCTGAGGCACCTGGTCACGCACCAGCTGCAGGCCGTCTTCGGCGTTGTCCGCTTCCAGCACTTCGTGGCCGGCACGGCGCAGCCATTGGCTGAACACCGCGCGGTCGGTCGGTGAATCCTCGATCAGGACGATACGAGCCATTGTGCCTTTCCCCCCTGGTCAGGCGTTGACGTATGTGCGGATGGCACCCAGCAGTTCTTCGCGCGTGAAAGGCTTGGTCAGGTACTGCTCCGAGCCGACGATGCGTCCCCGCGCCTTGTCGAACAGGCCATCCTTGGACGACAGCATGATCACCGGGGTCGCCTTGAACAGCTGGTTGCCCTTGATCAGCGCGCAGGTCTGATACCCGTCCAGGCGCGGCATCATGATGTCGACGAAGATGATCTGCGGTTGCTGGTCTGCGATCTTCGCAAGCGCCTCGAAGCCGTCGGTGGCGGTGACCACCTCGCAGCCTTCGCGCTTGAGCAGCGTTTCCGCAGTCCTGCGGATGGTCTTCGAATCATCGATGACCATCACCCGGAGTCCTGCGAGTTCCCCGCCCGCAGTCGTGTTTTCAGTCATTGCCTATCCCCAAGCGAACGGCCCGATCTTTGGCGGGGGCCGCTACGAAAGCGTATCTATATCGCACTTTCCGCGCCCGCTTCAAGGCCGCCCCACCACGCGGGGCGTGGCGCCCTGCTGAACGTGACCGGGTTCGCAATGACTGCGCTGCCGCCAGGCGGACGCTGCGTTGCGGTGCGGCAGGCAGGCACGCGGGCGGCGTTGCCGCTACCATCAACGCCTTGCCTGACAGGTGCGCCCATGCCGTTGAACGTCATCGTGGTGATGGACCCCATCGCCCACATCAAGATCGCCAAGGACACCACCTTTGCCATGCTGCTGGAAGCCCAGCGCCGCGGCCATGCCCTGCACTACGTGCGGCCGGGCGGACTGGCCCTGGAAGGCGGCGTGGCGGTGGCCCAGACCGCGCCGTTGCAGGTGCGCGACGACCCGGCCGGCTGGTATGAGCTGGGCGCATTCAGCCGTACCGAATTCGGCCCCGGCCAGATCGTGCTGATGCGCAAGGATCCGCCGGTCGACGCCGAATACGTCTACGACACCCAGGTGCTGGACGTGGCCGCCGCCGCCGGCGCCTGCGTGGTCAACAACCCGCAGGGGCTGCGCGACTACAACGAGAAGCTGGCCGCCCTGCTGTTCCCGCAGTGCTGCCCGCCGACCCTGGTCAGCCGCGACGCCAAGGCGCTGAAGGCCTTCGCCCTGGAACACGGCCAGGCCGTGCTGAAGCCGCTGGATGGCATGGGCGGGCGCTCGATCTTCCGCAGCGGCCAGGGCGATCCGAACCTGAACGTGATCCTGGAAACGCTGACCGACGGCGGCCGCAAGCTGGCGCTGGCGCAGAAGTTCATTCCCGATATCAGCGCCGGCGACAAGCGCATCCTCCTGGTCGATGGCGAACCGGTGGACTACTGCCTGGCGCGCATCCCGCAAGGTGACGAGTTCCGCGGCAACCTGGCCGCCGGCGGTCGCGGCGAAGGCCGCCCGCTGAGCGAGCGCGACCGCTGGATCGCCGCCCAGGTCGGCCCGGAGATGAAGCGCCGCGGCATGCGCTTCGTCGGTCTGGACGTGATCGGCGATTACCTGACCGAGGTCAACGTGACCAGCCCGACCTGCGTGCGCGAGCTGGATGCACAGTACGGCCTGAACATCGCCGGCACCCTGTTCGACGCACTCGAGGCCGGCCTGCGCTGATGCACGCCGCGTCTGCCGTCCTGCCCCCGCCGCCACGCGAAGCGCAGCGGCTGGGGGCGACCATCGCGCTGTCGGTGCTGGTCCACGCGCTGCTGATCCTGGGCGTGGGATTTGCAGTGAAGGGCGACGCGCCGCTGGTGCCGACGCTGGAGGTGATCTTCAGCCAGACGCGCACCGCACTGACCCCGAAGCAGGCCGATTTCCTGGCCGCGGCCAACCAGGAGGGCGGTGGCGAGCATGACCGCGCGCAGCGACCGCGTGACAACCAGGCCGGCATCGTGCCGCAGGCGCAGGCGGGTCTGAGCCCGGTACCGCAGCAGCAACAGGCGGCCGCGCCCGTCCCGCCGACGCAGGCCCGCGTGGTCAGCAGCCGCAATGGCGAGGAAACGGTGGCCCAGGCCCAGGCCCGGCCGACACCTGACCAGCCCGAACCGGATGCGCCCCTGACCGCGCGCGAGCAACGCGATGCGGAGATGGCACGGCTGGCGGCCGAGGTGCATCTGCGCTCGGCACAGTACGCCAAGCGCCCGAACCGCAAGTTCGTGTCGGCCAGCACGCGCGAATATGCCTATGCCAACTACCTGCGGGCGTGGGTGGACCGTGCCGAGCGGGTGGGCAACCTGAACTATCCGGACGAGGCGCGGCAACGCCGGCTGGGTGGCCAGGTGGTGATCAGCGTGGGCGTGCGCCGCGATGGCAGCGTGGAGAGCAGCCGCATCCTGCGTTCAAGCGGGACGCCGTTGCTGGATGAAGCGGCGCTGCGGGTGGTGAAGCTGGCCCAGCCGTTCCCGCCGTTGCCGAAGACCGAAGATGCGATCGACATCCTGCAGGTCACACGTACCTGGGTATTCCTGCCCGGCGGCGAACTGCGCGACGACCGGTAGGGGTTTGTTGCCCGGGCCTGCGGCCCGGGACCCGCTGCGAAGCCAGAGCAACGGCAACAGCCAAAGCAGCGGTCGGGATGTTGGGCTTGGCGGGGCGGTGTGGGCTTGCAGGACACGCCGTAAACCCATCCATGGGGGCTCGATGGCGCCATCCATGGCGCCAACGGTCCTGCAAGCCCACACCGCCCACCTCTGACAGCTCGCGGCGCCTCATTGCTGTTGGTAGGTGTCGACCTTGGTCGACACATCCACGCCATGCGTGGATGCGAGCGAAGCGATCGGCTTTGACTTTGACTTTGACTTTTCTTTTTTTTGATTTTCCGTGGCGGACACGCACGGAAACTGTCAGAGGTCGGGCGGGGTGGGTTCGCGGGGGTGTCCGCGGCATGGATGCCGCGGCCAAGCCCCCATGGACGGGTTCACGGCGTCCCCCGCGAACCCACCCCGCCCGGCCAAGCGCGCAGCCCTCCAGTCGAGCAAGCTCGACTCTACGCAGTCGCCGCCACGAGGGGCTCAGCCGTTGGCCTTCGCCTTGGCCTCGCGCGCCGCCTGCTGCTCGACCAGGGTCAGCGCCACGTTGTCACGCAGGTAGGCCGGCTCGACCCACTCCGGTGCAATGGCCTCGCCACGCGCGAACGCCGGCACCGCCAGCGCCAGCACGTCCGATGCCCGCGGCAATGCCGTAGCGTCGAAACCGCGCAGGCCATCACCCAACTGCGCCACCAGCGCGCCGTCGGCCGCACCAAAGCCGGTGCCGACGCCATAGGCCGAAAGGCCATCGGGCAGCGCCACCGCATCCGGTGCACATACGCGCTCGGCATCGCGCGCCACCGGCAAGCCATCCACGCGCTCGAAGCGCGCCACATACAGTTCGCCCATCCGCGCATCGATCGCCGACAGGATCTGTGTTTGTTCGGCCGGCGCACGCAACGCCAGCACCTGCAGCGTCGAGACCGGCAGCAGCGGGCGGTCCAGCGCCAGTGCGATGCCCTGCGCAATGGCGATGGCCAGGCGCACGCCGGTGAAGGCGCCCGGACCACGGCTGAGCGCGATGCCATCAAGCTGGCGACGGCTGATGCCGGCCTCGGCCAGCAGCGCCTCGGCCCACGGCAGGCTCAGCTCGGCGTGCCGGCGCGGCGCGATCTCGAAGCGTTCCAGTACCTGCCCATCGACATGCAGGGCAACGGAACAGGCTTCGGTGGCGGTTTCAAAGGCGAGCAGTTTCATCGGATCAGGTCAGAACAGGGGGAACGTGGCACCGGGCGCCGGGTCCGCCGCAGGGGCGGCCGGTACGGCATCATCGGCCACGGGAGCCCATTGTGGCGCAAAGAAGGCCTGCACATCGGCCAGGGCACGGGTGCGGCGGAACGGTGGCAGCGAATCGAGGAAGACCCGGCCGTAGCCCCGGTTGAGCAGGCGCGGGTCGCACAGCACCAGCACGCCGCGGTCGCTCTCGCTGCGGATCAGGCGACCGACGCCCTGTTTCAGCGCGATCACCGCCTGCGGCAGCTGTTCGTCGCGGAACGGATTGCCACCCTGGCTGCGGATCGCCTCCAGCCGCGCCTCGTACACTGGGTCGTCCGGTGCGGCGAAGGGCAGCTTGTCGATCATCACCACACTCAGCGCCTCGCCGACCACATCCACGCCCTCGCGGAAGCTGGCCGAGCCCAGCAGCACGCCATTGCCCGATTCGCGGAAGCGCTGCAGCAGGGTGGCACGCGGCGCCTCGCCCTGCACGAACAGCGGCCAGGGTCCGTCACGCAACGCTTCGGCCGCTTCGCGCAGCGCACGGTGGGAGGCGAACAGCAGGAACGCCCTGCCCTGCGATGCCTGCAGGACCGGCCGCAACGCCTGGATCAGCGCGGTACCGAAGCCGCGTGCGGCGGGATCAGGCAGGCCCTCGGGCAGGTAGCACAACGCCTGCTCGGGCCAGTTGAACGGGCTGGGCTGCACCAGCGTGTGCGGATCATCCAGGCCCAGGCGCGTGGCGATGTGATCGAAACCACCGCCGACGGTCAGCGTCGCCGAGGTGAAGATCCACGCCGCGCGGCTGCGCTGGCGATGCTCGCGCAACGGGCCGGACACATCCATCGGCGTGCGCTGGCAGCGGAAACCACGCGGCGTCAGCTCGTACCAGAGCACATCGGCCGCACCTGACACTTCGGTGGGATCGGTGTCGAAATCCAGTGTGGGCTCGTCATCGCCCAGCCATCGGCTCAATCGCGAAACCGCTTCGCGCGCACGCGCATGGCAGGCATCGAGGCCTGCGGCCGCTTCGCGCAGCGGCCGCAGCGCCTGTTCCAGCGTCACCAGGCCGGCCATCACCGTATCGAAGCCCTCGCGCACCTGGGGCATCGCCAGCGCACGCCATTGCGTGCCGCGCGGCGGCAGGCCCTCCATCGCCGAACGCAATGCAAGCAGCGCCTGCTGCAGCTGATCGACCGGCTCCTGCAGGGCCGACTGCGCGCCGCCCACGCCGCGTGCCTCGGCCAGGCAGTCGCGACCCAGTTCCTGCCAGGGCCGCATGCCGAAGCCCTCGCCGAAGAACTGCGCGGCCAGCTCCGGCAACTGGTGCGCCTCGTCGATGACGAAGGCCTGCGCGCCCGGCAGCAGCTCGCCAAAACCGTCCTGCTTCAACGCCAGGTCAGCCAGCAGCAGGTGATGGTTGACCACCACCACGTCGGCGGCCTGCGCACGTTGGCGGGCGCGCACCACGAAGCAGTCGTCCCAGAAGGGGCAGTCGGTGCCCAGGCAGTTGTCGACGGTGGAGGTGACCATCGGCAGCAGCGGCGAATCATCGGCCAGCCCGTCCAGCTCGGCGATGTCGCCAAACTCCGAGCGACCGGACCAGGCCAGGATGCGCTGGAACTGCGCGGCCTGTTCGGGGCTGGAAAAGCGCGGTTCGCCGCGCGCCTGCTGCAGGCGATAGCGGCACAGGTAGTTCGCGCGCCCCTTCAGCAGCGCACTGCGCAGGCCGACCCCCAGTGCCTGCCGCACACGCGGCAGATCGCGGTGGTAGAGCTGGTCCTGCAGCGCGCGGGTGCCGGTGGAGATGATGGTGCGCAGGCCGGACAACAGCACCGGCACCAGATAGGCAAAGGTCTTGCCGGTGCCGGTACCGGCCTCGGCCAAAAGCAGGTCGCGCTGCTGCAGCGCATCGGCGATGGCTTCGGTGAGGCGCAGCTGGGCCGGGCGCGGAACGAACGCGTCCAGGTGCGAGGCGAGCGCGCCGCCGTCGCTGAGGGCTTGGCGGCTGGCATGGACAAGGTCGGACATCAGAGGGAAAGGATACCCGGCCGGGCGCTGCCCGGCACCCGTTTCAAGACAGAGCACCAGCAAAGGCAACGGCAACAGCGTGGTTCATGGCTCTGGGTTTCTACGTGCTGGGCGGGTCGGGAGGGGCAGGCAGGACACGCCGTAAACCCATCCATGGGGGCTCGATGGCGCCATCCATGGCGCCAACGGTCCTGCCTGCCCCTCCCGACCCGCCTTCGACAGTTTCCCGGTGACGGAGGGACGCGCTTCGTAGCGTCGAGCCTGCTCTACTGGCAGCTCGGAAGCGGTGGAAGGAACGGGAAAAGAAGATGGATTACTGCGAGCGCGCGCAGCGCGCGACCCGCTCTTGATTTTCTTTTTCTTTTCCGTGGCTGGCAGCACACGGAAACTGTCAGAGGCCGGGCGGGGTGGGTTCGCGGGGGTGTCCGCGGCATGGATGCCGCGGCCAAGCCCCCAAGGACGGGTTCACGGCGTCCCCCGCGAACCCATCCCGCCCGGCCAAGCGCAGCTTTTGCTTTCGGCGGCCAAGCAGCCAGCCACGAGGGGCTGCGCCGTTGGCTGGAAATTCAGTACCGCTTGATCCCCGGCACCGTGCAACCTTCAATCTGCGCATGCGCCGACACCGCGTTCTCCTTCTCGCCGCGCGCCAGGCGCGACTGCTCGATCGTCGCCCAGTGCCGGCGGCACAACGGACCGGTCTTCGAACCCAGATCCACCGCCTTGCGCGCAAATGTCTCCGCCTGCGCCCACTGGCCCTGCAGCAGCGCCAGCTCGGCACGCTCCTGCAGCACTGCCGGGTCGTCGGCCACGATCTGCAACGCATGGTCCAGGCTGCTGGCCGCACCGGCCAGATCGCTCGCCTGGCGCTGTGCCTGTGCGGTCAAGCGCAGATCCTCCACCTGCGAATCACGCAGCGGTTGCACCGACAACTCCTTGTCGTCCGGACCCGCCGCCGCCTCGACCGCCGCCAGTCGCTGCGCCGGGGTGGTGGTGGCGACCGGCTTGACCACCGGAGGTGCGCTGCTCACGCAGGCAGCCAGGGCCAGGCTGAGTCCAGCCACGGACAGCGGGTGCAACAGGTTTCGGATGTTCATCGGTTTCATCGGCTCGGAGGGGGAGTGGCCGCAGCCGGGGCTGCGGCAGGTTCTGCGGGCGGATCCGGCTTGCGATCCAGGCCGAACCAGCTGCGCCAGCCCCCGCCCTCACCTTCGGCACCCTCCTGGGCCTCGGGCGAAACGGCGGGCGCACACGGCGCATAGGCGGGCGCATAGCCCACCACGAACGGGAAGCGGCGTGCGCCGGGGCAACCGTCGTCGGTGCTGTTGATGCCCGTGGCCGCCACCGGCTGCCAGTCCAGCCCCTTGTTGCTGACCCGCAACGGCGCGCTCGGCAGGCGCTGGAAGATGCCCGACCACACCCGCATCGCGCCGGTGGCGCCATACAGCCCGGCCTGCTCGTTCTGGTCATTGCCGATCCAGATCACCGCCAGATGATCGCCGGTATAGCCGGCATACCAGCTGTCGCGGCCATCGTTGGTGGTACCGGTCTTGCCGGCCGGTTGCAGCCGGCCCAGCCCGTCGGCATTCAGGCGCTGCGCGGTACCGCTGGACACCACCTGCTGCAGGCCGACGCTGATCAGGTTGGCGGCGATCGAGTCGCCTTCCTGTGCCGGCGCCGGGGTCTTGTCATAACGCTTGAGCAGCTTGCCCTGCGGATCGAGCACGCCACGCACCGCATGCAGCGGCTGGATCTCGCCGCCGGACGCCAGGAACTGGTACAGCTGCGCCATCGCGTACGGGCTCTGGTCGGTAGAGCCGAGGATCACCGCGGGGTTCGCCTCGGCCTTGATGCCGGCCAGCACGTGGATCAGCTGGGTCACGCGTTCGGGGCCGACCTGCATGCCCACCCGCACCGTGGCCTGGTTGTAGGAATGGGCCAGCGCATCGATCAGGCGCACGGTGCCATGGCTGCGGTTGTCCGCGTTGCCCGGGCTCCAGTTGCGGCCACGGCCGAGCTGCACCGTCACCGGCGAATCGTCGACCCAGCTGGCCAGCGAATAGCGGTCCGGCTGCGCCAGCGCCAGCAGGTACACGAACGGCTTGAGCAGCGAACCCACCGGACGCTGCGCTTCGATCGCGCGGTTGAAGCCGACCTCGGAGACCTCACGGCTGCCGATCACCGCCAGCACATCACCGTTGTGCACGTCGGTCAGCACCATGCCGGCCTGCAGTTCGGGCCGACGCTTGCTCTCCAGCGATTTGACGGTACGGGTCACCGCACCTTCGGCATAGGCCTGGGCAGACGGTGACATGCCGCTCATCACGCTCAGGCCGGCGCCCTGCAGCGCCGATTCCGGATAGTCATGGCCCAGCTGGCGGCGGACCAGATCCACATAGGCCGGGAAGCGGTTGGCCGCAACCAGGCCCGGTGTCTTGGGCACGCCCAGCGGCGCCTTCAGGGCGCGCTGGTACTCGGCATCGTCGATCAGTGTCGCCTCGTGCAGCTTGCCCAGCACGAAGTTGCGGCGGTCCAGCGCGCGCTCGGGGTTGCGTCGCGGATCGTAGAACGACGGCCCCTTCACCAGGCCGATCAGCAGTGCGATCTGTTCGGTTTCCAGTGACTGCAGGTCACGACCAAACCAGAACTCGGCGCCGGAGGACATGCCGTGGATGGCCTGGCTGCCGCGCTGGCCCAGGTACACCTGGTTGAGGTAGGCCTCGAAGATGGTGCGCTTGTCGTAGCGCGCTTCCATGATCAGCGCGTACAGCACTTCGTTGAACTTGCGGGTGACGGTCTGTTCCTTGCCGATGCCGAGCAGGCCGCTGCGGGCCAGCTGCTGGGTCAGCGTGGACGCGCCCTGGCGGCTCTGGCCGCCGGAGCGCACGGTCACCCACACCGCGCGCGCGATGCCGGACAGGTCGATGCCGTGATGGCGGTTGAAGTCCTTGTCTTCCACAGCCTGCAGGCCGGTCACCAGCAGGTCAGGCGCCTCGTCCATGCGGATCAGGCGGCGTTCTTCCTGCTTCTGGCCATACAACGTGGCAATGCGCGCCGGGTCCAGCCGCGCGGCCTTCAGGGCCTTGCGGCTGTCGGCATCGCGCAGCGAGGCCACGCCACCGTCGGCCAGCGACAGTTCCACCCGGCGCGGGGCCACCCGGCCATCGACATCGTTGTAGCCGCGGCTGGAGATGACAAAGCGCCCGCCGTTCACCGCATAGGTGGCCGGCTCCTTGCCCTGCCCATCATCGCGGTAGGCCGAGGCCGCCAGTTCGGTCTTCAGCGTGGCCGCATCCATCGCCTTGCCGGGCGCGAGGACCAGCGGGCGCGCGTAGACCCGTGTCGGGATCTGCCAGCGCAGCTCGCCGAAGCGCTGGGTCACCTGTTGGTTCAGGTACAGCGTGTACGGAATCAGGAAGCCCAATCCCAGCGCGACCGCCGCCATGCTCCAGGTGATCAGCCGGCGCCGCCACAGCGGGCCACCGTCCTGCGGGTCGTCGTCGAAATCGTCGATGTCGTCGGAATCGTAGCGTCGGGGCACGGGAATGCGAGAATGTAAGGTCTGGCGAGTCTACCCCAGCCACTGCGGCTGGCGGATTCCCGCCGATTCCCCTGCTTAAGCTGGAGTTGCAACCGGATGGCGATGTCCCTGGCCGAGATCCGATACCTGATCAACCGCCTGAGCGGCCTGGCCCGGCGCAGTCTGGCCAGCCTGCGCACCCGTGGCTGGCGGGCGACCTGGCAACGCATCCGCGTCCATACCCAGCGCGCCGTCCCCGCCCCGCGCACGCCGCTGTACCTGCCACCGGCCCAGGCGTTCGCGCCGTTCGCGGTGCCGTTCAGCCAAACACCGATGGTGAGCATCATCATCCCGGTCTACAACCACGTCGAGCACACCCTGGCCTGCCTGCGCGCGCTGGCGGCGCATCCGCCGGCCGCCGCGTGCGAGATCCTGGTCGTGGATGACGGCAGCAGCGATGCCACCACGCACTGGATGCCGCAGGTGACCGGGCTGCGCTACGAGGTGCGCACGCACAACGGCGGCTTCATCGACGCCTGCAACGACGGTGTGTCGCGCGCACGCGGCCGCTATGTGGTGCTGCTCAACAACGATACGGTGCCGCAGCCGGGCTGGCTGGATGCCCTGCTGGACACCTTCGGCAGCGTGCCCGACGCCGGTCTGGTCGGCAGCCAGCTGCTGTACCCGGACGGCCGCCTGCAGGAGTCGGGCGGGGTGATCTTCGCCGACGGCAGCGGCTGGAGCTACGGGCGCTTCGAGGCCGCCGACGACCCGCGCTTTGCCAGCCTGCGCGACGTCGATTACTGCTCCGGTGCCGCCGTGATGCTGCCGCGTGCACTCTGGCAACAGCTGGGCGGCCTCGATACCCGCTACCGGCCGGCCTACTACGAAGACACCGATCTGGCCTTCAGCGTGCGCACACAGGGCCTGCGGGTGCTGGTGCAGCCGGCCAGCCGGGTGATCCACGACGAAGGCACCAGCAATGGCACCGACACCGGCAGCGGGGTAAAGGCCTACCAGGTGCGCAACCAGGCCATCTTCGCGGCCAAGTGGGCGGCCGAACTGGCCCGCCATCCGGCGGTCGGTGAAGTGCCTTCGCCGGCACTGCTGCTGCGGGGCCGCCGCCAGGTACTGATCCTGGACGAAGAAATCCCGCAGCCGGACCGCGATTCCGGCTCGCTGCGCCAGGTCAATCTGATCCGCCTGCTGCTGCAGGGCGGTGCCCATGTGGTGTTCGTGCCGACCCGGCGCGAGCACGCCGGTGCCGCCACCGAAGCGCTGCAGCGGATGGGCGTGGAGGTGTGGTACGCCCCCTTCCTGGACGGTGTGGCCGGCTGGCTGCGCAATCACGGCGCGCGCTTTGATGTGGCCCTGCTGGTGCGCCATCACGTGGCCCACGAGTGCCTGCCGCTGCTCAAGCGTTACGCCCCGCAGGCGCGCACCGTGTTCGATACCGTCGACCTGCATTACCTGCGCGAACGCCGTGGCGCCGAAGTCGCCGGCGATGCCACCCTGCTGCGTGCGGCCGAGCGCACGCGCAGCAGCGAGCTTGCGGTCATGGAGCAGTGCGACATCACCGTACTGGTCAGCGCCGCCGAGCGTGAGCAGCTGCAGGCCGATGCGCCCGGCGTGCGCGTGGAACTGATCTCCAACCTGCACGAAGTGGCCGGCGCCGGCGCGCCTTACAACCAGCGCCACGACCTGGTCTTTGTCGGCGGTTTCCGCCACCCGCCGAACCTGGATGGCATGACCTGGTTCATCGGCGAGGTGTTCGGGCGCATCCGCGAGCGCCTGCCGGAGGTACGCCTGCACTGCATCGGCGCAGCCGCACCGGAGGCATTGCGGGCGCTGGCCGAGCGCCAGCCGGGCGTGCAGATGCACGGGTTCGTCGAGGACATCACGCCTTACATGGACGGCGCGCGCATCGCCATCGCGCCGCTGCGTTTCGGTGCCGGCGTAAAGGGCAAGATCAATCTGAGCATGGCCCACGGCCAACCGGTGGTGGGCACCACCTGCGCGGTCGAAGGCATGCACCTGCATCCTGGCCAGGATGTTCTGGTGGCCGACGATGCCGCCGGCTTCGCCGAGGCGGTGGTGCGCCTGTACCAGGACCCGCAGCTGTGGCAGCAGCTGTCCGATGCCGGCTTGGCCAACGTGGCCGAGCATTTCTCGCTCGATGCGGCCCGGGCGACCGTACAGCGGGTGTTCTTCGCCTAATCGGCGCGTGCACCGGCGCGGCGCAGGCGGTCTTCGAACGCGGGCAGTTCGGCCAGGTCCGGTTGCAGCTGGCGGGCCTGTTCGGCGGCGTGGGTCGCGAACGCCACATCGCCACTGCCCAGCCGCTCGCTGCCGATTGCCAGCCAGCGCTGGGCCAGCCGCAGGCGCGCGGAGGGCAGACCGGAGGCGGTCGGCGACAAGGTCTGCCAGGCCTGCAGGCAGGCCCCCGCCGCCTGCACGCGGTTCTGCCGCAGGTTGTCGTCGTAGCAGCGGCGGCTGGCGGGCAGCAACCGCGCGGCGGCGGCCTTCACCCGTGCGTCCCGCGGCGCCAGCGACTGCGCCTCGCGCAGCGCGTCGAACGCACTGTGGCCGGGAGGACTGATCCACTGACCGGCGGCCTCGGCGCGCTCGATCCTGCGCAGGTGGTCGCGCAGCTGGCGCTCGCGCTGCGCAGTGCCCAGGCGGGGCTGCTGCAATGCGTGTTGGGCCTGCTGCGCGCGCGACAGTCGCTGCGCCAGCTGCTGCTGTGCCGCCGTGGACGCACCCAGTGCCGCCGCCAACGCCGCATCGCGCTGCGCGGCCTCGAACTGGAAGTCATTGGCCAGCGTCTGGCTGCGCGCCAACACCGCCTGCAGCGTCTGCTCGCGGCCGCGCTGGGCGTTGGCATCGTCCGGTGCCGCCGCCAGCACGGCCAGGAACCCCTCGGCCGCGGCGTCCAGCTGCTGCCGCCGCAGTGCGCGATGTGCCTGCTGCAGCCGCTGGTCCACGGCTCGTGCCAGCGCTTCCTGGCTGGCCGGCAGATCGGCATGCCCGGCATCGAACTGGCGTGCGCGCAGCAGCATCGCCGCCGACTCGGCCAGCGCCCCACGCGCAGCACGCGCGCGCGCCTGCTGCAGCAGATCGCTCAGTGCGTCCTCGCGCCCTTCCAGGGCCGGCAGGTTGTCCGGTTGCAGGGCCAGGATGCGCTGGAACAAGGGCAGCGCACTGCTGTCGCCGTCATCCAGCCGGCCCGCCGCGAAGGCGTTGCGCGCCTGCGCCAGCAATGCGCCGATACCCACGCCTGCACTGCGCCGCGCCTGCAGCTGGCGCGCCACGTCGTCGCCCTCTGCCTGCGGAACCTGCAGTTCGCGGGCCAACGCCAGCGCCTGCGCGCTGCCTTCCAGGTCGTCGCGCAGCAGCCGGTCACGCGCCTGCTGCAGCGCCGCCGCACCGGTACGCGCCAGGCCCTGGCGTGCCTGCAGGCGGTCACCATCAAGCGCCAGTGCGGCCTGGTAGCGCTCGCGCGCACCACTGCCATCCGCCTCGCTCAGGCGCCCTGCGGCCAGCGCACGGTCACCCTCGGCCAGCAGCTGTTCAATCTGTGGCTCATCCCAGAACCAGTCGGCCAGCGGTCCACGCAGCAGCACCAGCAACACGAACACCGCCAGCGCCGCGACCAGCGCCCAGCGCCAGACCCGGCGCGCATGGCGTGCCTGCAGCCACCACCAACGGCCTTCGCGGCGGACGCGGTCCAGCGCCGGATGTTCAGCGCCATGCGGGCGATGCGGAGGCTCGCGTTCCATGCGTGCAGGGTAGCCGGGGCAGCGTGAAGCTCAGCCGAGGCGACGCGCCTCGCTCACGCCCGGCAGCGCGTCCAGCTTGCCCAGCA
Source organism: Stenotrophomonas maltophilia (assembly GCF_023518235.1). NCBI lineage: Bacteria > Pseudomonadati > Pseudomonadota > Gammaproteobacteria > Lysobacterales > Lysobacteraceae > Stenotrophomonas > Stenotrophomonas maltophilia. The sequence continues at coordinate 4,443,989 of NZ_CP090423.1, read as the reverse complement.
AGGTCGACAACTGGCCGTAGTCGCTCACCTTCAGGCGCAGCCGCAGATGGGCCCGGCCGCTGTTGCGCACGTTGTCGCTGTGGATATCGAGCACATAGGCGTCTTCCTGGGCGATCAGGTTGGTGATGTCCTTCAGCAGCCAGCGGCGGTCGACCGCATCGACCACCACGTCCACCTCGTAGCCACCGCCGGCCTGACCCCACTCCACCGGCAGGATGCGCTGCGGGCTGGTGGCCGCCAGGCGGGCCAGCGCGGCACAGTCTGCACGGTGCACGGTGACACCCCGGCTACGGGTCAGGTAGCCGACGATCGGTTCGCCGGCCACCGGCTGGCAGCAGCGCGCCAGCTGCACCAGCAGATTGCCCACGCCCTGCACGGTGAACTTGGACTTGCCCAGGCTCTCGCGGCGCGCGGTCGGACGCGGCAGGGTCGGTGCGGGCGCCGGTTGGCTGGCCGCACGCTCTGCTTCCAGCAGCGCCCGGCTGACCTGGTTGGGGCCGGTATCGCCCAGCGCCACCTGGATGTACAGATCATCGACGCTGTCGGCATGGAATTTCTTCGCCGCCAACGCCAGGTCCGAGTGCTGCAGCCCCAACCGCTTGAGTTCGCGTTCCAGCAGCTCGCGCCCGGCCTGCACGTTTCGCGCGCGGTCCAGCTTGTGGAACCAGCTGCGTACCTTCTCACGCGAGCGGTTGCTGGCCAGAAAGCCCAGCGCCGGCATCAGCCAGTCGCGGCGCGGGTCAGCCTCCTTGCCGGTCAGGATCTCCACGCGGTCACCGCTGCGCAGGCGATAGGTCAGCGGCACGATGCGGCCATTGACCTTGGCCCCGCGGCAACGATGGCCGACCATGGTGTGCACCTGGTAGGCGAAATCGAGCGGGGTGGCGCCCTGCGGCAGATCCAGCACCTCATCCTTCGGGCTCAGCGCATAGACGCGGTCTTCGGTCAGCTCGGCATCGAGCGCGCCGGCCAGTTCGTTGCCCTGCCCGTCCTGGGCCTGCTCCAGCAGCTGGCGCATCCAGGTGATCTTGCGATCGAAGGCCTTCTCCGCGCCCTTGCCGCCTTCCTTGTACTTCCAGTGCGCGGCCACGCCCAGCTCGGCCTGCGAGTGCATCTCATGAGTGCGGATCTGCACTTCGATGGTGCGCCCTTCCGGGCCGACCACGGCGGTATGCAGCGAACGGTAATCATTGGCCTTGGGCCGCGCGATGTAGTCGTCGAACTCGCTCGGCACCGGCGCCCACAGCGCATGCACCACGCCCAGCGCGGCATAGCAGGACGCAACGTCGTCCACCATCACCCGCACCGCGCGGATGTCATACAGCTGGTCGAAGGCCAGCCGCTTCTTCTGCATCTTCCGCCAGATGCTGTAGATGTGCTTCGGGCGGCCACTGACTTCGGCCTTGATGCCCTGTGCGACCAGCTCGCGCGACAGCACCCTCTTGACGTTCTCGACGTAGCGCTCTCGGGCGATACGGGTTTCGTCCACCTCGCGCGCGATGCGCCGGTAGGTCTCCGGCTCCAGATGGCGGAAGGCCAGGTCTTCCAGTTCCCACTTCAGCTGCCAGATGCCCAGCCGGTTGGCCAGTGGCGCGTGGATGTCGCGGGTGAGCTGGGCCAGCGCCCGGCGCTGTTCCTCGTCCAGCTTGTCGGCCGCACGCATGCGCGCCAGCTGCCGGGCCAGCAGGATCGGCACCACGCGCAGGTCGCGGATGATCGCCAGCAACAGCCGGCGCAGGCCTTCGCTGTTGCGTCCCGCTTCGCGCCCGGCGTGCAGCGCCCACACCGGATCTGCCGCATCCTGGCCATCGAGCAGGCCCACCACGGCGGCCTTGTGTGCGCCCAGCGGCAACTGTTCCAGGCTGGCGCGCAGGCCGGGCAGATCGAACAACAGGGCGGCCACCACCGCGCCTTCGTCGGCCGACAGCATCGCCAGCGCATCGAGGGTGTCACCCAGCACCGACCAGCTGGCACGCATCTGCGGGTCGCATTCCGGCGCTTCCCAGTGCTCGCGCAGGGCCTGGCGCAGCGGAGCAGGCAGCACCGCTGCCGAGGGACGGTTCAACAAGGCATCCAGGCCGGGGACGGAAGCGCGGTTCACAGCATCGAGCAGGCAAGACAGAGACCCCTACACTAGCGCCGGCGCCGTTCAGGGACAATCACCGCGGCCACCATCACCCGGCATGAAGACATGCCGCTACACTCGCCAACACACCCAGGAGAGACCCGCCATGCCTTCGATTGCCCCGCGCGTCCGCCCACGGCTGCTGGCCTGTGCCGCCGTGCTGCTGTCCCTGTCCGCACCGGCACTGGCCCAGCGCACGGTGGAAGGCGACCTGCAGCAGCAGATGTCGCCGGCCGAGTTCCAGGCCGCCGGCCTGGACAAGCTCAGTGCCGCCGAACTGGCCTCGCTCAACCGCTGGCTGCAGGGCAAGGTGCAGGCCGCCACGACCCAGGCCGTCGCCACCGCACGCGAGGAAGGCCGCCAGGAAGTGATCAAGAAGAACCGCGGCTTCTTCGACTTCGGCAGCGACGAGCCGATCGAAAGCACACTGCAGGGCGAGTTCCGCGGCTTCGCCAAGGGCCGTCGCTACGTGCTGCAGAACGGGCAGGAATGGGAGCAGATGGACGCCACCCAGTTCTCCGGCAGCGCCAGGCAGGCGCCGAAGGTGAGCATGCGCCCGGGCCTGATCGGCGTGTGGTACATGAAAGTGGACGGCGTGAACGTGCAGCCGAAGGTGCGCCGCGCCAAGTAACGCCACCGCTTTCCGGTAGCGCCGGGCATGGGCCCGGCGCTACTACCCCGGAATCACGCCTGGCGCAGTGCCGCCACCCGCTGCGCCAGTTTCTTCGCCGAGATGCCGGTACGCGCACCCAGCTCCTGGGCGAACAGCGAAACGCGCAGTTCTTCCAGGTCCCAGCGCAGCGCCTGCCACTGCGGCCGCTCGCGCAACCCCTGTTGTTCGCCGGCGGCCAGCGCCTCCAGGAACGGATGCAGTTCCAGCATGCGCGCCTGGTCGCGCGGCGGGTCACGCTTGGCGCGTTCGGTGCGCAGGATCATCGCCTTCAGATAGCGTGGGTACTGCGCCAACGCGTCGGCCGGGGTGTCACGCAGGAAGCCGGGGTGGATCAACCCGGCCAGCTGCGCTTCCATGTCGTCCAGGTTGCCGCGCGCCCAGCCCATCAACGGCGCTTCCAGCATCGGCTTGAGTTCGGCCACCAGCGCCAGGATGCTCTCGGCCAGCTTCAGCCGCGACATCGCCTCGCCGAACAGGGCCTTGGCGGCATGCTCGCGACGCTGCTCGAAGGCAGTCGCCTCGCGGATGTCTTCCAGCCCCTCGGCCAGCACGGCGTTCATGGCCGCATCGACCAGGTCACCGCGCAGGCGCTCCTGCGATTCGATCGCCGCGTACAACAGGCCGGTCTTGGCGCCGACCGGCAACTGCTTGCGCGCCTGCTTGACCTTCTCGGCCAGCGCGATTTCCATCAGGCGGCGCACGCCCAATGGATGAGCCTCCTGCGCCTGCTGGCGGTCGGCGAAGATGCGCAGCGCCACGCTGTCGCCCTCGTCCAGCAAGGCCGGATAGGCCGGCACGCCCGCCTCGCCAGGCACCTGCAACGGAATCGGCGTGGCCGGGAAGCTGCGCAGCCCATCGGCCGCCATCTCGCGCCCGGCACGTGCGGCGAAGGCATCGCCGGCACGGCCACCGAACTTCGCGCGCAGGGCATCGAGGTCGCGCGAGGTCGCCAGCACCTTGCCCTGTTCGTCGCGCAGGCGCAGGTTCATGTGCAGGTGCGGTTCGATCGACTCCGGCTCGAAGTCGGTGGCCGCCACAGTGGCGCCGGTGGCCCGTGACAGGAAGCGCGCCAGTTCGCCGGTGATGGCATCGGCGCTGGGCTGCGGGAACGCTTCGAAGAAGGCTCGCGCGAAGTCCGGCGCCGGCACGTAGTTGCGGCGCATCGCCTTGGGCAGGCTGCGGATCAGGGCCGAGGCCTTGTCGGCCACGAAGCCCGGCGCGAGCCAGCCCAGCTGCACCGGGTCCAACGCGTTGAGCAGGTGCAGCGGCACATCCAGGGTCACGCCATCGTCGTCCGCGCCCGGCTCGAAACGGTAGTGCAGTGGCAACCGCGCCTGGCCCAGCGGCAGGTACTTCGGGTAGCGCTCCTGCTCGCTGCCCTCGCCGGGCAGCAGATCGGCCAGGCTCCAGTGCAGGGCCTTGCGCTGTTCCGGTGCCAGTGCCTTCCACCACGTATCCAGGCCTGCGGCCGAATGGATCTGCGGCGGCACCCGGTCCAGGTACCAGCGGGCCTGCCAGTTGTCATCGGCGACGATGCCGGCCCGGCGCAGCTTGGCTTCTTCCTCGCGTGCGACCTCCAGCACCTTCTGGTTATCGGCCACGAAGCTGGCGCGGGTGTTGATCTCGCCGGTTACCAGGGCCTGGCGCACGAAGATGTCGTGGGCCTCCACCGGTTCGATGCGGCCGTAGTGCACCGGCTTCTTCGGTGCCAGCACCAGCCCGAACAGGCTGATCTGCTCCGACGCCAGCACCTGGCCCTGCGCGCGCGACCAGTGCGGATCGAAGTGTTTGCGCAGCAGCAGGTGCGGCAGTTCGGCAATCACCCAGTCCGGCTCGATCGCGGCCAGGGTCATGCCCCACACTTTCTGCGTATCCAGCAGATTGGCCGCCAGCAGCCACGGCGGCGGCCGCTTGGACAGCGCCGAACCCGGGAACGGCAGGAAGCGGCGCTGGCGTGGTGCCTGGAAATCACCCTTCTCGGTGCGGTGGCCGATCTGCGTGGGCAGGCCCGCCACCAGCGCCCGGTGCAGCGTCTGGTAGGCGGCAGCGCGCACGCGCTCGCTGAAACCGCCGCCGGCGGGCGCCTGTTCCTTCTGTGCACGCACGGCCAGCGGCGCCGGCGCGGCCTCGGCCTTGCCTTCGCGGGCCAGGCGCGCAGCGCGGTGCAGCTGGCCACGGGTGGCCTTCACTGCGGCCGCGTCATCGCGCGCCACGGCCGGCGCACTGCTGCCGGCCAGCAACGGCGCCATTGAGGCCTCGCTGGTTTCCTCCTTCCAGCCCAGCTCCTCGCACAGCAGGCGCAGCTGGCGGTGCAGCTCGCGCCATTCGCGCATGCGCAGGAAACCCAGGAAATGACGACCGCACCAGTCACGCAGCTTCGATTGGGTCAGGTCTTCGTGGGCGGTGCGATACCCCTCCCACAGGCGCAGCACACCCACGAATTCAGAGCGACCATCGGCGAACTGCGCATGCGCGCTGTCGGCCGCACCGCGCGCCTCGGGCGGGCGTTCGCGCGGGTCCTGGATACCCAGGAACGAGGCGATCACCAGCATCGGCCGCAGGCAGCCGGCGGCCTGTGCAGCCACCAGCATGCGCGCCAGTTTCACGTCCACCGGCAGGCGTGCCATCTGCTTGCCGATGGCGGTCATGCGCCGCTCGGCATCGATCGCGCCCAGTTCGGTCAACTGCTGCCAGCCATCGGCCACCGCGCGCTCATCCGGCGCCTCCAGGAACGGGAAGTCCTCGATGCGGCCCAGGCCCAGCTGCAGCATGCGCAGGATCACCCCGGCCAGGCTGGAGCGGCGGATTTCCGGATCGGTGAATTCCGGCCGCGCCTGGAAATCAGCTTCGGCGTACAGGCGGTAGCAGATGCCTTCGGCAATACGGCCGCAGCGGCCCTTGCGCTGGTTGGCGCTGGCCTGCGAGATCGGTTCGATGTGCAGGCGGTCCAGCTTGTTGCGCGGGCTGTAGCGCTTGACGCGGGCAAAACCCGGATCAACCACATAGCGGATGCGCGGCACCGTCAGCGAGGTTTCGGCCACGTTGGTGGCCAGCACGATGCGCCGGTTCGGGCCCGGATTGAACACCCGGTCCTGGTCCTGGTTGGACAACCGCGCGTACAGCGGCAGCACCTCGGTGTTGCGGTACTTGCGGCGCTCCAGCGACTGGTGCGCATCGCGGATCTCACGCTCACCGGGCAGGAAGATCAGTACATCACCACGCGCGTCCAGGCGGGTGATTTCATCGATGGCCGACACGATGGCATCGTTCACCGTACGCTCGCCCTCCTGCTCGCCCTCGCCTTCCAGCGCGCGGTAACGCACCTCCACCGGGAAGGTGCGGCCTTCGACGCTGATCACCGGTGCATTGTCGAAATGCTGGGCAAATCGTTCGGTGTCGATGGTGGCCGAGGTGACGATCAGCTTCAGGTCCGGGCGCTTGCGCAGCAGCTGCTTCAGGTAACCCAGCAGGAAGTCGATGTTGAGGCTGCGTTCGTGCGCCTCGTCGACGATGATCGTGTCGTAGCTCGACAGCCAGCGGTCGCTGGCGATCTCCGCCAGCAGGATGCCGTCGGTCATGAACTTGATGCGGCTGTCTTCGCTGACCTTGTCGTTGAAGCGCACCTGGTAGCCCACCAGCTGACCCAGCTCGCTGTGCAGTTCCTGTGCCACGCGGCTGGCCACCGCTCGTGCGGCAATCCGTCGCGGCTGGGTGCAGCCGATCATGCCGGCCTGGCCACGGCCGGCGGCCAGGCACAGTTTCGGCAGCTGGGTGGTCTTGCCCGAGCCGGTTTCACCGGCAATCACCACCACCTGGTGGTCGCGGATCAGCGCGATGATCGCGTCGGCTTCACGCGCAATCGGCAGCTGCGGGTCCAGAGTAATGGACGGCTGCTGCTGCGCCCGCGCCTGCCGGCGCTGCACCGACGCCTGCAAGGCCTGCTCGAAGGTGGCAGCCAGCGCCGCATCCTGTGGCTTGGCCTGGCACCGCGAGAGCATTCCCAGCAAACGGCCCCGGTCGCGGCTCATGGCGCCGTCGATGGCGGCGCGCTGTTGGCGCAGGCGGGGCGATGGATTTTTATCGATAGAGTTCATCAATCGGTTCGTTCAAAACTTTGAAAGCGACCAGTCATCACGACCGGTTTATTGTGAAGGCCAACGATTCCACAAGGAGGAACCCCATGGCGAAGACCAAGAGCACGACCAAGGCCAAGACCGGCAAGCAGAAGCTTGCAGCGGCGGCACCGTCGGCGCCGAACATCGATATCGGGATCACCCAGGGCGACCGCAAGAAGATCGCCGACGGTCTGTCGCGCTTCCAGGCCGATGCGTTCACGCTCTACCTGAAGACGCACAACTTCCACTGGAACGTGACCGGGTCAATGTTCAACTCGCTGCACACCATGTTCGAAACGCAGTACACCGAGCAGTGGGCGGCACTGGACGACGTGGCCGAGCGCATCCGCGCGCTGGGCTTCAATGCCCCGGGCTCCTACCGGGAATTCGCTGCGCTGACCTCGATTGCCGAGGAACCGGGCCTGACCGACAGTGCGGACTGGCGTGAAATGGTACGCCAGTTGGTGGTCGCCAACGAAGCGGTCTGCCGTACGGCCCGTGAAGTGCTGGACGTGGCCGCCAAGGGCGACGACGCCCCGACCGAGGATCTGATGACCCAGCGCCTGCAGACCCACGAGAAGTACGCCTGGATGCTGCGTTCCCTGCTCCAGTAAGGGTTGGGGGTGGTTCGGCAAGGCTGCGCCCTGCACCCGCAGAGGCCGAAGCAACAGCAACGGCCAGAGCAAGAGCTGGTTTCCTGTGGGTTGGCGGGGTGGGTCCGGTTGCGGGAGACGCCGTAAACCCGTCTTTGGGGGCTTGGCAGCCGCATCCATGCGGCTGACACTCCCGCAACCGGACCCACCCCGCCCTTGACAGACCTCTGCGATCTGCCAGCAACGCCGCTGGGGTCGGATCCGTTTTCCGCAGGAAAACGGATCCGACCCCATTTCGTTTGTCGATATCTGACAGATGTGTCGACCAAGGTCGACACCCACCAACAGCACAAGGAATCTGTCAGAGGCGGGGCGGTGTCGGAATGCGGGGTGTCAGCCGCATGGATGCGGCTGCCAAGCCCCCAGGGATGGGTTCACGGCGTCCCCGCACTCCGACACCGCCCCGCCAACCCACGGATAGCCCGCTTTTGACGTTGACGTTGCCGTTGATTCGGCGGGTGCAGGGCGCAGCCCTGCCGAGACACCCCCGCCGGGGTAAACTAGCCGGATGGCTTCCCGTCCCGCGCACGACCTGCTCCAACGCGTCTTTGGATACGACGATTTCCGTGGTCCGCAGCAGGACATCGTGGAGCATGTGGCTGCCGGTCACGATGCCCTGGTGCTGATGCCCACCGGCGGCGGCAAGTCACTGTGCTACCAGGTGCCGGCCCTGCTGCGTGACGGTTGCGGCATTGTCATCTCGCCACTGATCGCCTTGATGCAGGACCAGGTCGAGGCCCTGCGCCAGCTCGGCGTGCGTGCCGAGTACCTGAACTCGACGCTGGATGCCGAGACCGCCGGACGCGTCGAGCGTGAACTGCTCGCCGGCGAGCTGGACATGCTCTATGTCGCGCCCGAGCGGCTGCTGACCGGTCGCTTCCTGTCGCTGCTGTCGCGCAGCCACATCGCCCTGTTCGCCATCGACGAAGCGCACTGCGTGTCGCAATGGGGCCACGATTTCCGCCCCGAGTACCGCCAGCTGACGGTGCTGCACGAGCGCTGGCCGCAGATCCCGCGGATCGCACTGACCGCCACCGCCGACCCGCCGACCCAGCGCGAGATCGCCGAGCGGCTGGACCTGCAGGACGCGCGTCACTTCGTCAGTTCCTTCGACCGGCCCAACATCCGCTACACCGTGGTGCAGAAGGACAACGCGCGCAAGCAGCTGACCGACTTCCTGCGCGGCCACCGGGGCGAGGCCGGCATCGTCTACTGCATGTCGCGGCGCAAGGTGGAGGAAACCGCCGAGTTCCTGTGCGGCCAGGGCTTCAACGCCCTGCCCTACCATGCCGGCCTGCCACCGGAAGTGCGCGCCAACAACCAGCGCCGCTTCCTGCGCGAGGACGGCATCGTGATGTGCGCCACCA